>JAFGNR010000180.1 GCA_016926915.1 Anaerolineae bacterium | reverse complement strand
CTGTATCGCCGGATGATCTACGGCAAGCCATGCAAGACATCCTGCAAACATGGGCGACGCCCTTGCTCGACGATCCGGAGGCATTGCAGCAACGTGGAGGCCAATCCTATACCGTGCTCACGCTGTGTCGTATCCTGTACACCCTTTCCTATGGCACGGTCGCATCGAAACGGGAGGCAGCGCGTTGGGCGCAGGCGATGCTGGATCCCCGTTGGCATCCCTTGATCGAACGGACATGGGAAGGCCGGCGCCATCCGGGACTGGATGCGTCTCCAGACGACATACGTGACACCCGTGCATTCATCCGCTATACGTTGAACCGCACGTTTGATGTGCGTTCTCCCTGGCGCACACAAGCGGAGCGTCAGAAGGAGGGAACGAATGACCGGCAGACGTTTACATGACAAGGACGCTGCAATTGGGGAAGTGGCCGTTATGCACGCGCACGCGCCCAGCCGCACCTCCGGCGTCGAGATTGCTTATGAGGCCCGTGGGGCGCCCGGCGCTCCGGCCATCCTGCTCATCGCCGGGTTGGGCGACCAATTGCTCAGCTGGCCGGATGCATTCTGTGAACGCCTCGCGGCTCAAGGCTTTCGGGTTGTCCGTTTCGACAACCGGGACGTTGGGCTCTCTACCTCCTTCGAAGAGGCCAAAGCCCCTGGCTTGCCTGCGTTAGTCTGGGCGTACATACGCGGAAAAACGCTTCCCGTCCCCTATACGCTGGAGGATATGGCGGAAGATGCCATGGGCGTGCTGGATGCATTGGGCAGCGCGTCGGCGCACGTCGTCGGCGGATCGCTGGGCGGCATGATCGCCCAGAGGGTCGCCATCCACCACCCAGAACACGTGAGGACGCTCACACTGCTCATGTCAACCGCGCAGGTTCCGGGACTGGCCTTGCCCAGGCCCAGAGCCTTGATCGTGTTCAAAACGCGGCCCCTGGACCGCGAGGGCTACGTCGAACATGCCGTCAAGGTCATGCGGGCGGTGCGGGGCGGCGGCTTCCGGCTGGATGAAGACCACGTTCGACGGCAAGCAAGCCATATCTACGAACGCGCCCCGGATTCGACCGGGATCCCCCGCCAGATGGCCGCCATTATGACGTCGTTCAACAAGCTAGGAGCCCAGGCAAAAACCATCACAGCACCGACGCTGGTTATCCACGGCAGCGCCGACCCGGTGATTCCCGTTGCGCATGGGAAACGTCTGGCCCACCTCATACCGGGAGCCCGACTTGTGATTGTGAAGGGGATGGGGCACGAACTGCCCCCCGACGCCTGGCCCATCGTGGTCGATGCTATCGCGCAGCATGTGCGACAGGGAGAGTCACAGTCCGAATGTCAATCCAGTATAACAGGAAGTATATCATGAACGCCCGCCCCGGCGACGCTTGGTGCGAAGTCTGTGCCGACATCGTCTACCACACATGGCGCGTCTTCACGCCGTTGGTGCTCAGAGACTACTAGCACGGTGCCCATGAAGTTGATCACCCGGCGGTTGGTGTTGCGGGAGTTCCAGGAAGATGACTGGCCTGCGGTGCTCGCCTATCAGACCGATCCCCGTTACTTGCGCTACTACGCGTGGACGGACAGAACAGAGGAAGAGGTACGGGCGTTCGTCCAGATGTTTCTGGACCAGCAGCGGGCGCGCCCCCGGCTCAAGTTCCAGCTCGCCATCACGTTGCAGTCGACGGGAGCGCTGATCGGCAATTGTGGCATTCGCACGGAAGCAACCAACGCCTACGAGGGCGATATCGGCTACGAGCTCGCCCCGGACCATTGGAGGCAAGGCTATGCGACGGAAGCAGCTCGTGCTATCGTGGATTTCGGGTTCACGGAGCTCGGGCTGCACCGGATTTGGGCGCAGTGCCTGGCTGATAACGCCGGATCGGTGCGCGTCCTGGAAAAACTTGGCCTGCAATGCGAGGGACACCTACGCGAAAACGCATACTTCAAGGGGCGCTGGTGGGACACGCTATTGTACGGTATACTGGATCGTGAATGGCGAGCAAGACCACATGCTGCACCGGCGCACACGATTCACCCAGGAGACAGCAACAACCATGGAAACCTACTGCCGTGAACTGAAAGGGGGGCGCCAGCTCATCGTCCGCGAGGCGGCTCCGGAAGATGCGCGCGCACTCCTTGCCTACATAGAAACGGTCAGCGGAGAATCCAATTTCCTGACCTTTGGCCCAGGTGAGTTCGAGCTGGACGAGACTCAAGAGGCCAACGTGCTACAGCGATTTCGGGAGACCCCCAACCAGATTTACCTCATAGGAAAGATCGGCGTGGACATTGTTTCGTCGCTGAGTTTCTCCGGTGGGAAGCGCGCCCGCACGCGACATTGCGGCGCAGTTGGCCTTTCGGTGCGCCAGGCCTATTGGGGACTGGGTGTGGGTTCGGCTATGCTCGATGCGCTCATCGCGTGGGCGCAGAACACGGGCCTCGTGACCAAGATCGACCTCCAGGTGCGCACCGACAATCACCGCGCCATCGCGCTCTACCTGCGCAAGGGCTTCAGCGTAGAAGGTACACTGCGCAAGACCATTGCCTTGGGCGGGCGGTACTTCGACACGTACTACATGGGGCTGGATTTGGAGGATGTCGCAGATTTGAATCAGAGGTGAGATATGTTGGGGCTAGGCAGACTGGAATTTCTCTTCACGATCACCGCGTTTACGTTCCAGATCGTGCTCATCGTGCACTTCGCCCTGCGGAAGTGGGCCTTCCAGGCCTACATCAAAAGGTATGGCTGGCTCGTCTATGCGTTGAGCATCCCAGCAGCATTGGTGAGCGTCCTGCTCCTGGCCGGCGGCATGACCTGGTCCTTATGGCTAGGCGGGTTCATCTTCCTGGTATGGGCGACCTTCGGCTACGTGGTGGAGTATGTACGGGGCATCGAATGGCGCAACGCCAGGCGTTGGCCGATTTTCGCCATATACGTCATTCTCTATCTGGCAACCGTCATGTTCTACTGGTGGCCCCTGGCCCTGGTCTGGCGACCGCTGTGGTACGTATATGCCGTGTTGTTCATCATCAGCACCGTGCTGAACGTCACGTCACATAAGAGAACGACGTAAACGCTGCCGGTTGTGGAACCCCAGCGATGAAATGATGCGAGCGATCTGGCGACTGTTGCCGGAACTAGACGTACAGATTGATGAAGATCTTGGATCTCCGACAAGAGGACGACCACGCCATCCAGCAGGCCGCCGCGCTCCTGGTGACCGGCTTTCGCGAGCATTGGCCCCTGGCATGGCCAGATCTCGAAGCCGCTCTGGAAGAAATCCAGGAGATGGTTACGGACGAGAACATCAACCGGATTGCAGTAGATGAGAGCGGGGAGGTCCTGGGCTGGATCGGCGGCATTCCCGAATACGATGGGAACGCCTGGGAACTGCACCCGTTGGTGGTGCGCCCCGACCGACAGGGTCTAGGCATCGGTCGCGCCCTGGTCGCGGATCTCGAAGCGCAGGTGTGCGCTCGCGGCGGCATCACGATCTTCCTCGGAACCGATGACGAAGACAGCATGACCACGCTGGCAGACAAAGACCTCTACCCCAACGTCTGGGATCACATCGCTGCCATCAGGAACGTAAAGGGACACCCGTTCGAATTCTACCGGAAGCAGGGATACGTTATCGTGGGCGTCATTCCAGACGCCAACGGGTTCGGGAAACCCGACATCATCATGGCGAAGCGGGTGCAAACTCTCCAGATGGATAGATCGTGTGATTCCCCTGAAAAAAGATCACCTAACCGCGCAGGTTGGGAAACCTGAGAGCGCGTCAACGACCGTAAGGCCTTATGACCGCCGGCAAAGAACGCTAAGGTAAGATCAAAATTCTTTAAGAATGGCGCCGTATATCGTCAGAAAATTAAAGTCTTCTGTGCGCTCTCGGCGGTCTCTGCGGTGAATTCCCGCCTTTTGCTGTGGCGTCATGGATCCTATCTTGTAAATCCTGTGAATCCTGCCGGAATTCAGGTTCAGGCGAGCGACCGGTTGAACGGCAGCAGGTGCCGGGTGAAGTGTTTCTCCAGAACGGCGTAGTGAGCTTCTTCGTGGCGCACGAGATAGGCTTTGAGCTGCGCACCATATGCCGCCAGCACCGAGCCGTAGGTGACGTGTAGCACCTGCCGTGCATCGAACCGGTCGAGCAAGTCGGGTAAGCCGGCATCCGTGATCCGCTCCGAGGCGGGCACGTTCTCCAGCGCCGCCGAGACGTGATAGCTGGCGCGATCTTGGGGATAACGTTCGCGAGCGTAGTCGAGGATCCGGCGGAAGAACTCCGGTTCGCACCGGGCCATGACCCGCAGCGCTTCCAGATAACTGGTCCCTGCAGTCTTGAGATGTACCCGACCCCGCGTGCGGCGCACCGCCAACGGATAAACGCTGAATTTGTCGGAGCCGGAATGCAGACTGAGTTTATAATCCCCATACGCGCGGGCGACCGCCGCGTGGCGGTCCAACGTAGCGTCAAGGACGTCAAGCTCGCCGATGTAATCGACGCCCTTTTCGAAGCGCCCGACAAAGCGGGGCGCCAGGCTTACCCAGGTCACGCCCAGACGCCGGAGTTCGTGGGAAATATAAAGATGTTCGTGAACCGAGGTCGGCGTCTCCGTTTCGTCGACCGAGACTTCGACTTCGAACGCGCCGGCGTCCATGCGCGCGGCCAACGCTTGATACATCGTCGCGGCGTGGGCGATGGCCCGCCCATACTTCGCCGCCGCACGCATCCAGACTGCCTCATCGAACGTAAGCGCAAAGCCCCCCAGGTCGAACGGCGCTTTCAGAAACGCCGCGCGCTGGTCCGCAGGCGTGGTTCGCAGGGCCACCCAGGGTAAAGCCGCGACCTTCTCCCGCAGAACGGCTTCGGGATCGGTGTGCGCGGCGTTGTCCACGTGAGCTCCCGGATCGAAGACGAAAAAGGTATACCCTGCCGCAATGAATGGATCCAGCTCCTCCGGGACCTTGACGTGGTCCGCATCCGCTCCCCAGGGATGGCGCCATCCGGCTTCGAATGCGCCCCACATGGCGTCATCGAGCACCTGCTGCGGGGTGCGCCCGGTCCGCGCGTTCTCCCGCACCGACTGTTGCGCGAAAATCGGCGCGACCCCGGTTCCCCAAACGGCGCGCGCGTGTCCCGGTGTTGCTAATCCCAGGCGGTCGCCAAATCCTGCCGAGATCTGCAGGCCCAAGGGGATAGGGACGAGCCAGGGCAATCGCGCGCGCAGGGCAGCCGCGTTGTGGGGCGTCAACGGGCAGAGGATCACCGCGCCCTGCCGTTCGCCCACGAATCCTTCGGCGTCGCCTTCAACGATCAGAGCCCTATGCCCGGAGGGATCGCGGGCCAGCGTGTAGGCAGCGCCGTCACGCGCCACGCGCGAAGCAGGATACGCGGTCAGGTGTGACAATGTATGCATTTCAGATCCTCTCTCATGCCCGATCAAGGCGATAGGCGCGCTTCGCCAGACCGTAGGCCAGCTCGTACGCCATGGCCCGCGCATCTTCTTCATCGATACGGCCCCGTACCCACAGACCCGCGACCCAATCGCAGGCGCAGCGCCGCCAGACGTCATGCCGGGCAGGAATTGAGGGGAAGGCCCGCGTATCGTCGTTGAACCCCGCCGTATTGTATAATCCCGCCGTTTCCATGACCCGGTCAAAGTAACGCGCCATACCGTTCGGGCTATCGTGGAACCACCAGGGCGGCCCCAGAATGAGGGAAGGATAGTGGCCTGCCAGCGGCGCCAACTCGCGGGAGAAAGTGCTCTCATCCAGCGTGAACAGAATCAAGGAAAGACGGGCATCGTTCCCGTACTTCGCCAACAGCGGGTGCAAATTCTGCGTGAACTCCGACGTCACGGGAATGTCACAGCCCTTGTCCGCGCCGAAGCGCGCGAAGACCTGGGGGTTGTAATTCCGATACGATCCCACGTGCAGTTGCATCACCAACCCATCTTCGATGCTCATACGCGCCATCTCTATGAGCATGTGCCCCGTGAAGCGCACCGCATCCTCGGCGGTGGCTTGCCCGCGAAGCGCGCGCGCGAAAATCGCGCCAGCCTCGACGCCGGAAAGCCCGGCGGTATAAGCCGTCAAGGCCGCGTGGTCGGTAGCCCTGGCCCCCATGGCTTTAAAGATCTCCCGGCGCTGCTCCAGCGCAGCGATGAACGAAGTGTAATCCACCACGTCGATGCCGGAGACCTCGCTCAACCGGGCGATGTGATCTCGCCAGCCGGGCGTTTCCAGATTCACCACGGCATCGGGCCGGAACGTGGGCAACACCTGCCCACCCCACCCCGAATCACGGATCGCCTGATGATGGTGCAGGTCGTCCGTAGCGGCATCGGTGGTACAAAGCACCTCGATATTGAAGCGCTCGAAGAGGGCGCGAGGGCGATATTCAGGGGCGTCCAGCTTCGCAGCCAATTCGTCGTAGATCGCCTGCGCCGTATCGCCGCTGAGTTTCTGCCGAATGCCGAAGACCTCTACCAACGCGTGCGCCAGCCAGCCGCCGGAAGGCGTACCGCGAAAGAGATAGAAATGCTCGGCAAACCGCTGCCAGATCGCCCGGTGATCCTGTTCGATAACACTGCCATCGCGCGCGGGCACGCCCAGGGATACCAGCGGAATCCCCTGAGAATAAAGCATGCGGAAGATGTAGTGATCGGGGATGATGAGCAGCTCTGTCGGGGCGCCGAAGGTCGCGTCGGGGTCCGAAAGCAGGCGCGGATCCACGTGCCCGTGAGGGCTGACGATGGGCAAAGAAACGATGTCCGCATAGAGGCTACGGGCGGCTTCCCGCTGTGCGGGGTTCGGATCGAAATAGCGGCCGGGATCCAGGGTCCATTGGGTCATAGGATTCCTCCAATTACAATCCGTAGATTGCGCAGATTACCCAGATGCCGGTGCATGACGGGTCACCCGACATCGCGCGGGATGCGCCATAGGATCGGCGCGGGTGTCAGCCAGCGTCTATAAAGTCCATTATAGCGATGCACAGAGTTCGCGCGCTTTTCTCTGTGGGTCTCCGCGCCGCCTCCGTGTATCTCCGTGTAACTTCTGTGCCCCATTACAGAATTATGCTTGCGCGCGCAGGCGGATTAACATCCGCCCTACATTCACAGGAAATACCCCTGTGGCTTTTGCACATCCTCCACTTGCTATTTCCGAGAACGGGGTTTTCGTTTCCTGATAAGGGCATCGGCAGCCAGCTTTCCCGTCAGGATGGCCGTGGGGACCCCGTTGGGGCTGTAGGACCATTGCCCCGCTTGCATGACCTGGGGAATAGCGGTCTTGACGGCGTTATTGATTCCCAGCATGCTGGAGGTCACGGGGATAGGATCTTCAAAGGACCAGCCTACAATGGCGCCTTCTGAACTCCCCACCAGTTTTTCAATGGTCAGCGGCGTTGTGGAGAATTTGAAAATCAGCCGGTCCTTCAACAGGGGATAGATCGAGGCCGATAACACGTCGATCATCCGGTTTTCAACTTCTACTCGGAATTCCTCGTACCAGCCCGATTCGCTCACTTTCTTCACCAGGTCATACTCAAAAAGCGTACTCACAATAAGACCTGTCTTGCCCTCCGGCGCGACGCCGGGTTCTTTGAGCACCGGTATGGAGATTTCGTACGTGTTGAGCCGGCAAAACTCGTCGAGCCAGGCAAAAACCTCGTCTTTCGAGACCGTCGACCAGTGTTGCAGCAGCTGCCGCAGCTGCGAACGGTGCGTTTCGCCAAGCCCCTGCCGGGATGGCGTATAGAAGAAATGCCCATTCGAGATGGCCTTGAACGTTTCTGGCGGTGCAGCTACCCCCAGATATACGGTGAAGATCGAGTCCGTGCCCCGCCCGGCAAGCAAGGTCTCTTTCTGTGCTGCAATTTTGGCCGCAGATTCTGGAGGCAGCCCCTCGGTGTTCGTGATACGGTAGAGGGTTTTCAGGTCGGCCGCCCACACGAGCTGTTCGTATTCGTAAAGGTTCCCGTCCTTGTCTACTAACCGATTTTCCGCAGCATCAACCCCGGTGATTTCCGTTCCCGTTTTGATCTGCCCGCCGAACTCGAGCAGTTTGTCCAGAACCGCTTCGGTCAGCCGGCCGACGCCTCCTTTGGGATAGAAATAGTCCGTGTACAGATAGAAATAGCTCATGGCAAAGAAAGTGGGAGTGCTCCGGAAGAAATGCTGGCTGATGATATCCCGTAAGGATCTGTCCTTTACAATGCGGTCGAGGGACACCTCAACAGGTATCTTCATGCCGTTGATACGCACCAGGGTAACAAGGAACTTAAAGAACCACGGCATGTAGACGCGAATAAAGTAAGACGTGTTATTTCTGAAGTCATTGAAGAGCGGGTTATCGACGCCATAGAGAACCAGCATGTCTTTCATGATTCGCTTGATCAAGGCAATCACGCGTTCGATATCTTCTGTGCTTTCGGAGTAACAGGCTTTCAGAAGGTTCTCGTAGTCTTTCAAGTTCTCCTGAGACGTTACATGGATGATGCGGTCTTCGATTCCGACGGAAACCGGGCTCGGCAACGTTTCGAGATGGATGCCCAGTTCCTTCAGCATCGGCAGAATGATGCCGGCGCTCTCAAGGGCCCGCACGCCGCCTTCGAAACGGAAGCCATCTTTGACAAATGTAGTGACCAGCCCGCCGCACTGTGCGTTCTTTTCGAGCAAGAGCACATCAAGGCCCGCTCTTGCCAGGTAGGCCGCGGCCGTCAGTCCCGCTATGCCTCCGCCGACCACAATCGCTTCGTGATGTTCCATCATTTCAGTCCTCCCATCTTCAAGCTTAATTCCCAGAGCGCCTCGGCAACCTCCCAATCACGCGCCGGCGGCGCCAGTTCCTCCTGCCGGGTCAAATTGAAGAACTTGCCACTCACGCCATCGAGCGTGGTTGAAGCCCCAAGGTAATAGAGCGCCTCGGCTGAAACTTCAGGCGATTTGGACAGTCTATCTATGATAGTGCGTTTGTACCACCTGTAAATCAGCCCGTTGTCCCGACCCGTGTTGGTTCTCACCATACCGGGGTGCATGGCATTGATGGTCACCCCGCTGCCACGGAAAGCGTCATGGAAAACCAGCATGGTGAGCAGCTGGGCCATTTTCGAAGCCCCATAGGCGCGAAGTCCTGTATAGCGCCGCTGCTCCCAGTTCAGATCGTTCAAGCGTAAACCCCACACAGCAAAGCGATACCCTTCGGAACCCACCAGGATGATACGGGCCGCTGTTTGGGCCTGCAGTTTCTCCATGACCAGGGCGTTGATGACAAACGAGGCCAGGTAATTCACCGCAAAGATCATCTCTATTCCGTCCACTGTCAGTGTGCGCTTTGACAAGTAGAGACCCGCGTTGTGGATCAAGACGTCGATAGGCGCCTCCATTTCTGCCAACGCATTCCCAACACTGTGAACCTCTGTCAGCCGGCTCAGGTCTGCAATCCTGTAGTCACACGCGACGCCGAAGTCCCGCTTGATCTCCTCACACAATGCGCCGGACTTCTCCTCGTTCCGGTTGATGGTGAGTAACCTGGCGCCCTGTGACGCATACTTCCTGGCGGTGTGATAGCCTATGCCGGAGGTCGCGCCGGTGATCACAACAAGCCGGTCTCCGAACGCCTCAGGGCAAATCTCAGGATCTACCATGCTGTTCTTGATCATTGTCCGGACGTTCGACCACTCGTACTGGCCCCAATACTTTCGAACCGAGTTCCTCTCCTCTTTCACGCCTGCCCCCTACCCAAAGACCTTCCTCATGAATCTCCGGTATAGTTTCCCAAAACCCGGCACATTGTCGAATATATCGCCCCAAAGATCATAGTAGTCTCGCTGCTCGATGATCTTTCCCTTTTCGTTCAGAGTGAGTCTGCTCGCGCCATAGACAACCGACCGGCGGGTCTTCTTAAAGAGAATGGTCATTTCCCACGCCATGAAGATGGTTCTACCGTCCATGACTGCGCTCAGAATATTCATTTCCAGCTCGCTTGAGCGACGCGCAAGTCTCGCGGTCATCTCTTGGAATTCCGCAAAGCCCCGTATTTCCTGAACGCTGTCCCTGAAGTAGAGCTTCTCATCGTAATAGGGCAGGATATGGGACCAGTCCGGCTTTCCCTCAGTGTTGTAGGTTTTGGACCAGAGCGCAATAAACTGCTCCAGATCTTTTATGACAAACGCCTCATCATTCATAATGCTTACCCCTCGCCAGTATCTCTTCAAACGCAGCGTCCCAGAACGTCCCAGAGAAATCCGGGTCGCCAAGTTATCGACGATTCAAGTTTACCTTACCTTACCTGAGTGTCCACTTATCAGAACGGAGGGCGTTTCAAGTCTGGGACGAGTTGGTTCAGCCAGGTGAACGGGAAAGATTCCTCGATCCCACAACAAGTTAAGCCGCCGATAACCGGCATTGGCGCGCCCATCGGGAAAGATTGGCAATCTCCAGCCAACCCTCTTCCAATCAGCATGGCACAAGTCTAGTGCAAATCCCTGGGATTTCCACAATTAACAAGGCGACTCTACTGCACGGTCGTTGACGCACTCTAATGGAACGCTTACCGAGATCCTGAATTTGTAGTCTATCGTCCGTGATTTGACGAATGAGAAAGCAGAACGACAATAGGAGTGATGGCATCCGGTACCTATGGCACACCCAAGATGAACCCTCCAACGATCAATGAAGTAGATTGTAGTAGGCTCAACGGCGCAACCATCGCGCCGGGGACGCGGGCCGTCACATGGCCTGCCGGGAAAGACAAAGACGGCGAAAGGAGGCCCAGGGAAGGGCAAAACGACGCCCGGGTTTACTCTGCTGAAGAGAAGGAAGACCCCACCTATCTGGACATCGAGGCGGAGGTGGGCATCACCAAGCACTTCGGGGGCTATCCGGCGACAGACGAATTGTACCGGCTATGCCATCTCAACCAGGCAAAGGAAGTGCTCGATGTCGGATGCGGCATCGGCGTAGGACCGGCCTACATCGCCAGGCGCTTTGGCTGCCGCGTCGTAGCCGCAGACATCTCCGAGAAGATGCTGATGTGGGCCGAGAAACGCGCGCACCGCGACGGCGCCGCCGCCGGAAGGACTACTCTCTGATTGGGTCAGCATTGGACCGGAGATCATCACACAAGATGTGTGGATCGACCTTTGGAACAGCACGGCGCTAGAGGAGCGCGTGATTCAGTCACGAGAGATGGGAGCGAAACAGGAATTGCAGGACCGGATCAAGTGGATAGGATGGCGTTCGATTCTGCCGGCGTGGGGACGGATGATCAAACTGCTGTTGACCAACCGCAATTCCCGGGAGTCGGTCAAGACGCAGCTGGACTATCCCAAAGAGGCCGCCGCGTTGCTAGGGTACGGTCTCTTCGTGGGGCGAAAACCCCAGGCATGACTTTCCACACCCACCACACAAAGGAGCCACAGCGATGAAACGTTATCAGTACCAGCTCAGGCGCGGCATTCTCTACCTGGGGTTGTTCATGGCCGCGCTCGCGGTCGCCGCCCTGATCATGGCGCTTACCAACCGGCAAGGCTGGTACCTGGAAGGACTGGCCCTTTCCCCGCTCGCCGCGTCATTGCTCTTGGGCAGCTTCGGGGGCATCCTGGGGCTGGCAGCATTCACTAGTTTGAGAACCTGGCTTCGGCGGGACGCCACACCTGCTTATCTCGTCATCGCCGAAGATTACGTGATCCTGCCCGGAAAAACGCCGGAAGGTGTTCGCGTGGCGCTGGAAGAGATCGAGCGCGTCGAGGCAACCGACTACATGAGCGCGCGCGCCCTGATCATCGAATGCCGGGATGGGCAGCGCTTTGTGATCGAGGAGACGATGCTCGAAAAAAGGCGCGACTTCGACGAGATCGCCGGACAGCTGCGCAAGAACCTGATCGCCCTGACGGAATCCAGGCAGAAAACGTGACGCTTGCATAACACAACATCATACCAAGAGGATACGATCGTGAACCTTCACCTGCGAACTTACCAACGCGAAGAGGATTACTGGGAAATCCGCGCCTTTCTGCGCGAGGTATCCCTGCTCCATGACCGGCGCGAGCGCTGCTGGCAAGTTGCCCGCCTCGATTACTGGCGCTGGCACGTGGTCGAGAACTGCCAGAGCTTCCCGGCCATCGAAGAAGG
>JAFGNR010000456.1 GCA_016926915.1 Anaerolineae bacterium | reverse complement strand
GCGAAGTAAATGTCTTCGAGCGTCGCTTCCTGCGGCGTGAGCCTGTACAGCGGCACGTTTGCCGCGACCATGCGCTCCACCACCTGCGGGATGTGCTCCCGTGCCGGCAGCGCCAGGGTCACCACGGGCTGATTTTCGGCCTGCACAACGTCGTGCGCATCAGGGAACGCCTGTAACACGTCCAACGCCGTCGCCATCATCTGCGGGGCAACTTCGATCTCCACCCACACGCCGTGCCACAGACTGCGTCCCAGTTCCGCCGGCGTGCCCAGGGCCATCAGCCGCCCGTGCTCCAACACAGCGACGCGGTCACACAACCGCTGCGCCTCTTCGAGGTTGTGCGTGCACAGGAAGACGGTGTGCCCCCCGTTGCGGCTCAACTCGCGGATCAACGAGTGGACCTGCCGCGTGGAGACGGGATCGAGGCCCGACGTGGGTTCGTCGAGGAACAACAGCTCCGGCTTATGCAGCAATGCCCGCGCCAGCGCAAGCCGCTGCTTCATCCCCTTGCTAAAGCCGCTCACCCGGTCGGCGGCGCGGTCGGCCAACTGGAAGGTCTCCAGCAGTTCCGCCACCCGCCCGGCGACGTCTGCTTCGGGGACGCCGTACAACTGCGCGAAGAGCGTCAGGTTCTCGCTCGCCGTGAGGCGCTCGTCCAGCGACGGCGTCTCGGTGAGCACACCCGTGCGGCGGCGCAGTTCCGCGCCCGCGACGGCGGGGTCGAGACCGAGCACGCGCGCCGACCCGGCGGTGGCGGTCAAGACGCCGTTGAGCAACCGGACGGTGGTGGTTTTGCCCGCGCCATTGTGCCCCAGGAAGCCGAGCACCTCGCCCGCGCGGACGGTTAAATCCAGGCTATCTACTGCCGTAATGTCGCCAAAACGCCGCGTTAGCCCGTGAGTCACGATGACCGATGATGTGTTCATAGCCTAACTCCTTGTATAGACGCAAAGTCGATTATGTTAAGTGTACTATACCTGTGTGCAGTCCACAATGGATTTTTGGACGATTACATACTGTACTTTGGTCGTAAATGGTCGAACGGGAGACGTTGCAGGAAATCATACCTTATCACAGCGGGAACTTTGGCGTGCGATTCGGCGTTAGTACTATAAGGATGTGATCTGGGTCGGCAAATCGCCCCGGATCCGCCAAAAACCTGATATGGAGGAAGAGCGATGAAGAAGCGAAAAAAGTTGGTGTGGTTGTGTGTCCTGATGGCGGTCTCGATGCTGGTGAGCGCGTGCAGCGGTGCGGTCCGTGGCGAGGTTGAGAATGAGCCGCCGATTGATGTTGAGACGCCGGTGGGTGCCGGGTTGGCACCGGTTGAGGAGAGCTACGTGATCATCATGGAAAGCCTGCCTGCCACCGCGGCGGTCATTGCCCGGGGACATCTGCCGGACGGCTGCACGAGCATCGTGGATATGCTGATGACGGTCGATGAGGAGACCGGTTCCTTCAAAGTCACTCTGGGCACATACCGCGACCCCGAGGCGATGTGTACGATGGCGCTGGTACCCTTCGAGGAGGTCATCGAGCTGCCAATCCTGGGACTGCCCGCCGGGACCTACACGGTCGAGGTCAATGAAATGACGACCACTTTCGAGTTGGCGGTCGACAACGTATCTCTTGAGGAATAAATACCGCGCACAGGTAACGTCCTGACTGGCAAGAGACCTTTGAGCACTGTGGCAAACTCAAAGGTCTCTTGTTCTTTGGAAATGGGTGTTTAGATGATTCCGTACAGTACTTAGGGTTTGTAAAAGTATAACTTCCCGAAAGCTGTGGCCAGTCTCCGATCGCGCCACCGTAGGCTTAGGCGTGCGCGGGCACGGTCAGAGACCGGCCCGAGCGGGAAAAGCCTTAGGTCTAGTATGCTGCGATTCACTTACATCAGACACTGGCGGCGCGCGGCCTGAACATATGCCAGATCGTCAGCGGGCCGCCTTGTCTGACCTCGACTACTTCGTAGCCGAAGCGCCGGTAGATGTTGGTGTTCTTCTCGTCGCCGGTGTACAGATAGATGCCGGTGGCGTGCTCATCCTGGTCGCAGTGCGCGTGGATGTGCTCTAGCAGGCGGCGTCCGACCCCTTGACCCTGAAAATCCGGCGCGACCCCCAGGATGTCCAGCGTGTAGTATGGGGTGGGCAGCGTGGCCGGCGGTTTCATCGCCGGTTTGATCCGCAGCCCCTGCCGCCAGCGCACATCGCCGATCATCCCTAGCAGCCGGGGCGCGCGTCGCATTACCGCGCCGGCCAGCCTATACCACGGGACCGATTTCGCCGTGGGCGGCTTTACAATAGCGACTCCGGCCAACGTTTCGCCATTGGTTGCCGCGAGAACCTGCTGCCCGCTGGCCTGGCCGAGCGATAGGCGTAACGCCCCCACAGCGGCGAAGCGTTTTTGCCGCGCCGGGGTGGATAGGTTGAGCGTGTTGCGGGTGAAGCCTTCCTCCCGGAAACTCGCGGCGATCAAAGCGGCGGCGGCGCTCACGTTTTCGGCAGGCAAAGGGTGTACCAGTACGGTTTTGTATGTCTCATTGATCGTCATAGTGTCTCTCCTTCCTCATTACCAGGTCCGGGTCAGTTGCTAAACACAGATAAAAGTTGCTGACGTTGATTTTTTATCCTTTATCTGCGGGAATCTGCGCAAGCAGAAAAGCGCGCAGCGCGCCAAAGGCCAGCGCGCCGGTCGTGTGCCCCTTGTCGAGCACGGTGACGCGCGCCGGATCATAGCACACCTTTTGCCGTTCGTAGACGATGATAGCATCGTGGCGCATCAGCAGCGCCGTGACGCCGTTGCGTGCATCCGCGTCGTCGGGGACGGCGGTGAAGGCGGCCTCGAAGTTCAGCACGCGGCGCAGCGCTTCTGGATTATCCCGCGCCGCGCGCCCGGTCAGGCGACGGTACGCGGAACTGGTGAAGACTTCGTCCAGTGCAGCTCCGGCCATCATCGGCGCGTAGTGATCGGCGGTGTTGTAGTGCGCCCGGTGCAGGTTTGTGACCCACCCGCCCAGGCTGACGCCGGTGAGCAGCACCCGTGGACTGCCCTGCGTCCGGCTCCATTGCACCAACGCCTCGGCCAGCTTGACCGAAACGGTGAGCATCGCGGCGAAATTACGCAGTTCCGTCATCTGCTCCATATACGTTCGCAGCGAGCGGTGAAAGGGCGCGCGCAGCGCAATCAGATTGGCGGCAAAGTCCTGCCGATGATCCAGCACAACGTTCTTGAAGCTGTTCTTGCTGAACCGGCCAAAGTCAAAGGGACGCTCGTTGTTGCCGTGGTGGTAGATAAGGGTAGGGTGTTCCGGCCCGAGCCATTGCGCCACGTAGAAGGCCGGGTCGAGCGTTCCGGCGACGGTATCGGCGGCGACTTCGTAGATGCCCTCGCCGCCGATCTCCGGCAAGCGCAGCGCCGTCGTCGCCAACAGCTCGGCAAAGTCTAGGCTCTCCACACCCCGGTCAAAGAACTTGCGGCGACCGGCCAACAGCGCCCCCAGAGTTACGGTATAGTGATCGAGAAAACTGTGGATGTTCATGCTGTCAAAGCTCCTTCCATAAATTCCGCTGCCATCGCGCGGCGGGCGCGGAAAAGACGCGATTTGATCGCGGAGACGGTTGTCTCGGCGGTCTCTGCGATCTCTTGATACGAAAGCCCTTCCCAGTAGAACATCGCCACCACGGCGCGATCCTGGGGTGAGAGCGTCTCCAAGAGCGTGCGGACACGGGCGTATCGCTCGCTCTCCAACAACACAGCTTCGGGATTCGGGCTGTTGCCCGCCTGCCACTCCCACGCGCCGCCGTCGCCCATCCCGTCCATCGAGACTTCGGGCTTGCGGCGTCGCAGGCGGTCGATGCACTCGTTCGACGCAGTGCGTAGAATCCACGGTTTGAAGGGGCGGGAGGTATCATAGGTGTGCAGCTTGGTCACCGCTTTAATCAATGTTTCCTGCGCCGCGTCTTCCGCTTCCTGGCGCTCGCCCAACATGCTATAGCACATAGAAAAGACTGGCTGTTGATACGTCGTGACCAAATCGTTGATTGCGTCCCGATCCCCATGTTGCGCGAGTACTAAGCGTTCTTGTTCCATATAATCCACCGGCAGTCAGATAGTCTCGATGCTCGATTTGACTTTACTATACCCGAAGGCGGAGTGTTTGTCTTGGGGCAAACGGGTTAATTTCACTTGGACTTTGGATGGGACTTCATCTACGACTAAAGTTGTAGACGGAGATTGCTGACACCACAGAGGCGCGGAGAACACCAAGAAAATCTCAGTGAACTCCACGCCTCTGTGATAATGCTGATGAAGTCTTAAAAATTAGTCCGGTAATGTGTAGAGCGCGATTTTGCCGGCTGAAGTCGGTGTAGATGTATACGCGCCGGGTCAACCTCTCCCCCCACTGGGGGGATTAAGGGGGTGAATCCTCCGCTTTGATTACCCGTTTATTTTCTTAACCTTCATTAACATAATCCCCAAGCGCCTGGATAAGCAGCCAGAAACGTTCCGGGGTGAAATCATCATCGCGGGGACAGTGGATACGGGGGATGTGTTAACCGATTTTGTCCAGCGAAATCAGCCCGTTCTTCAGCGCGTAGAGCGCGGCCTGTGTGCGGCTGGCGAGGCCGAGTTTGCCGAGGATGTTACTCACGTGCGCCTTGACCGTCCGCTCAGTGATGAACAAGGCTTCGGCGATCTCACTGTTGGAAAGGCCGCGGGTCAGGGCGAGCAGCACGTCCGTCTCACGCTCGGTGAGTGTCTCCGGACTTTCGGGCGCGCGAATCTCGCGCATCAGCCGCGCCGCGACTTCCGGCGAGAGCTGCACCTGACCCACCGACGCTGCTTTGATGGCTTCACATAATTTGTGTGATTCGGTATCCTTGAGCAAGTAGCCCGTCGCGCCCTCGCGGATCGCGTCGAAGATGGCTTTGTCTTCCAGCACGCTGGTCAACGCGATGATCTCAATCTCCGGCAATTCGGCCTTGATGGCTTTGATGGCGGCCACGCCGTTCATCTCTGGCATCAACAGGTCCATCAGGATCACGTCGGGCCGCAGTTCCCGCGCGCGCAGCAGGGCCTCGCGCCCGTTTTCCGCTTCGCCGATAATCTCGATATCTGGATCGAGG
>JAFGNR010000030.1 GCA_016926915.1 Anaerolineae bacterium | reverse complement strand
TGCTCACCCACTACTATCTGCTCTTCCTGTGGGCCGTCGAAGGCCTAGCCCTGCTTCTTGCGCCCAGACGCACGCGCGCCATTCGCAGGCCATGGATCGCGACCGTTCTGACCGGCATCGTGCTCAGTAGTGTGGCCGTGAGCCTTTCGCCCGGCATTCTGGCAACGGCGCGAGAGACGCTCAACCGCTTCCCGGCGCTGCCGGTGCGCTGGCAAGATTTGCAGCTGGCGGTCATGGATCTCCTCATCAACTGGCGCGACCCCCGGCAACTGCCGCTGGCATTGGCGATTATCCTGGCAGTCATGGTGGGCTGGGTTGCCGCCTGGAAACGCGACGCCCTGCTAGGCGCGCTCCTGGCCTTGTGGGGGATCGTCCCCGTCGCCGTCGTGGCGCTCATTCCCGAAGCCATTCAAGCCCGTTACATGGTCATAGCGCTGCCGGCGCTGGCATTCGGTCTTGCGGCCTGCATCGCAGCCGTCCGGTCTCCGGCGCTACGCTGGATCTTTGCCGTAGTGCTCGCGGCGGGCATCGGCGCACAATGGAACCACAGCTTCCCGCCGCCTGATACGACATTCTCCGATGAAGTCGCCTATCTGCACCAACACGCGCACCCCGGAGATACTCTGCTGCTGAACAATCCGTGGATTTCTCTGCTCACGACCTATTACCCGCTGCCGGAATGGATCGAGATTGCAAGCATACCGGACGAAGCTCCACCGGGTTTCAGCGCCGCTGATGACTTGCCCAGACTAGGAGATGTTGCTGGGCGCTCCAAACGTCTATGGGTGGCCTACAATGCGTCTTCTTTTGCGGATCCCGGGTTCGGTGTAAGCAGCTGGCTAGCAGAAAACATGTATTGCGTCGATCAGTTCAAAGATTTGGCGCTCTACGTCCCCGCAACAGCGGTGAGCGAGACCCTGACCTCCGACATACATCTGGATTCGCAAACGCAATTGACTTCAGTCGCCGCCGACCAAACGGCGACCCGGCCTGGAGAGGCCCTACGCATACACCTTGAATGGACGGGCGCCGATCTCAGCTGGTGGACAAAGGCCGATCTGCGCCTGATCGGTCCCGACCAGGCAGTTTGGGCGTCGCAGGGATTTAGTTTAGGACCGGTCAGGCAGGATATTTATGCGACATTGCCCTCTCCATGGTCAGAGCGACGCGGCTTGTTCATTCCGCCTGGGACGCCGCCCGGCTCGTACACCTTGATGTTGCGCGCCGGTCGTGATACATCCACCGACGTGGTTATCGGGACATTGACAGTAGTCAGCGCACCCGAGCCCGTCAACCCGCCTGCAGGCCCG
The DNA here is from genome assembly GCA_016926915.1 of Anaerolineae bacterium. Lineage (GTDB taxonomy): Bacteria > Chloroflexota > Anaerolineae > B4-G1 > SLSP01 > JAFGNR01. The sequence goes on along the minus strand of JAFGNR010000030.1, from coordinate 18,588 downwards.
CATTCGGTTTTCCTTCCGCTCGTCGCGCGCATGGCTTACGCGACATCCCAGACAACCGGTCAAGCCTTCGTGTCCTCATACCTGAGCGGCATTCCCCAACAAGGCGCTGCGCCAATAGATCTCGACGGGAATCTGCGGCTCCTGGGGCTTTCCTATGAAAGCCATCGCCTCGTCCAGAGTTTTCCGCTGAACCTGGAGCTCTGGTGGCAGATGGATCATCCCAGTAGCGATGTCCGGATTCAGCTGCGCCTTGTCGGTCGCGGCGGAACCCTCACCACCAGGGCGACTTACCCTCTCCTTGATGCACCACTGGGGCCATCGTTCTACCCCTCTGAGTATTGGAAAAGCGGGGAAGTCGTCCGGCAACAGGTTCAGGCCATCCTGCCCCGCGACCTCCCCGCCGGCACATATACCATACAAATTCAGACCACAAGTGCAGAAGCGCCCTGGAAAGAGCTGCTCACCGTCGCAGTGGAGACGCGGGAGCGAACCTGGCGCCCGCCGCTGTTCAGACACCGCTCCAACGTCCGTTTCGCTGATGTTCTCCGCCTGCGCGGTTATCGCGTCAGCGACCGTGAATTGCGCCCTGGCGAGACGGCAACCCTCGCCGTTTACTGGCAGGCGCAAACCAACCCGGATCGCGTCTACGCCGTGTTCAATCATTTGAGAAACGCGGACAACGTCACGGTCTGGCAGCAGGACTCCTGGCCCCAGGGCGGGTACTATACCACCGACCGGTGGGTGCAAGGAGAAGTGGTCGCAGAAACCTACACGCTCGAGATTCCGCAAGATGCGCCGCCCGGCATCTACACCCTGTTTACGGGCGTCTATGATCCCCAGACCGTCACGCGCCTGGCTGTCGTCGACGCCGCCGGAGAGCGCTACGTCAACGACGAGGTACCCTGGTTCACAATCCGCGTGCTCCCCTGACCCAGAAAATTTCACCATTCTCATCCAGCTGCAAAGAGGCTCACGGATACACACGGATGCACACAGGTTTTCCCTCTGTGTGCATCTCTGTGCAGCATTCTTCGATCTTCTCCTAGCATCGAATCTCTCTGCACCCTGAAGCCATCTACTTCATCAGTCCACTGCGTCTGGGGGAATGAAACTGTACCAGAGAATGGCAAAGCCCTGATCCTTGCGATTCCGGTGTTGCATGGTACACTAACGCCTTGACAAGGCCCTTCCCCCTTGGGGGACCGAAGTGGGCAAGTCCCATCGTGAAGGAAGGCATGAGTAACAAACGGGTTCTGGTCACAGGGGCAACAGGTTTCGTCGGCGCACATTTGGTGCGCCGGTTGCTTGAAGCCCACGAAGATGTTCACATCTTGATACGTCCCTCTTCGAATCTCTGGCGTCTCCAGGAGATCGAGACGCAGATCAAGAAGCACTCCGGCGATCTTGCCGACGCAGAAGGCATCCATGACATCGTGACAGAGATTCAGCCCCAGGTCATCTACCACCTGGCAACCCTGGGGGCTTATCCGTTCCAGAAGGATGCCGAAGCAATCATCCGTACCAACATCTTCGGCGCCTGGAACCTGCTCAAAGCCTGCGCCGGCATCGACTATGAAGTCTTCGTCAATGCGGGCAGTTCTTCCGAGTATGGCTCGAAACGGTTTGCCATGCGTGAAACCGATGTTCTCGAGCCCAACAGCTATTACGCGGTCTCGAAAAGCGCCCAGAGCCTGCTCTGCCAACACCTTGCCCGTTCCGAGAACCGGCCCATTTGCACGTTGCGGTTGTTCTCGGTCTACGGCTACTATGAAGAACCCACCCGGCTTGTCCCAACGCTGATTCGCCGCTGCCTGAACGGGCAAGACTTGAGTATGACTTCGCGATACACCGCGCGGGATTTCGTCTTCGTCGACGATGTGATCGATGCCTTCCTGCAGACCGAGGCCCTGGCTAAAGCCGGCCCGGCAATCATCAACGTGGGAACCGGTGTGCAACATACGCTCGAGGACATCGTGGCACAGATTTTGACCATCACCGGGGCCCGCGTCGGCGTACACTGGGGCGAGATGGAGCCCCGCATCTGGGACACCGACACGTGGGTCGCCGACATCACGCAAAGCCGGCGTTTGCTCAATTGGACGCCCAAGACCTCTCTCGACGAAGGGTTGAGACTGACGGTGGCATGGTTCAAGCGCTATTACGGACTGGCGCCGTGAGCGTTGCCGTACCTCCACACACGGCGCCCACCACGCTGCGCGATACAATTCTGACACAAGCGAACGCGGTTCGGGGCCTGGCTATCCTCATCGTTGCCTGGTCGCACGCGCTCTATGCGCTTGGCGGGTTCACCGGGTTGTTCTTCTACCAGGCCGGGGACCTGGGCGTCAGCATGTTCTTGTTCCTTTCTGGGTTTCTGCTTTCCTGGCGACAACAACAACCTGACTCCCACCGTAGCTGGCGGACGTGGTATCTCCGCCGCCTGAGGCGCGTGATGATCCCCTACTGGAGCGTCGCGGGCCTATGGCTCGTGGCCGATATGGTGCTATTGTCGGCACGCCCGCGCTGGGCCGCCGTGCTCGTCAATGTCCTGGGGTTCCAATATTTCGGAAGCGCCTACATCTTGACAGAGTATTACTGGTTCATCACCGTCATCCTCTGTCTCTACGCGGCGTTCCCCTTGCTGGCATGGCTCGCAGCTCGCCCTTTGCCCCAGGCCACCGCCATTGGGTTCGGCCTAACGGTCATCTGCGGCCTGACCCAGACGCTAACCTGGACTCATGTCGGATCGTTTTTCCCTGGAGTTGCCGTCTTTTTCTGGGGAATGCTTACTTCCAGATGGCTGAGTCGCGAGAATGCACCGCTGCAACATTGGAGCTACCTGGCGACGGCGCTGGCTATGGGGTACACCGGTATGCGCGGTCTCCAATATGTCTTCAGAGAAAACCTGATTGTTCAGTGGGCTATGTGGACTTTACTGCCATTCGCGGGTATGTGGGCGGTGGGAACCGCAAGTTTGATCGGCGCCTGGCTTCCCCGAAAACTCCAGCGAGTTCTAGGTGGGTTAGGCTTGATAAGCTATGAGATCTATCTGCTCCACGTGGTGCACCTGGATGATGTTTTCGCCCTCCTGGGTACGACGGTTGGAACATATGCACTTTGGTTCGGCGTGGTCGTTGGGGCTGCCTGGTTGCTACACCAGTTGACGAATCCTCAAGCCCGCCGCCAGCGCGCCATAAGCGCGCATCCACACAAGTACATAGGACACACTTCATGACTGACATCCACCCACTACAATACACTGCAACGCAAATCCGGCGGCGCGTCGTCACGATGGCGGCGCGGGGCAAAACGCCGCACATCGGCTCCGCCCTCTCAAGCGTCGAGATTCTCGCCGCGCTCTACTTTCACGCCCTGCACCAGGACCCGGCGAATCCAGAGTTGCCCGGACGCGACTATTTCGTACTCAGCAAAGGGCACGGCTGCATGGCATGGTATGCTACGCTGGCCCAACGCGGCTATTTCAGCAACGAAGTGCTGGAAACCTATGCCCTCAACGGCAGCTGCCTGGGCGAGCATCCCTCACGTCATTGCGCGCCCGGTATCGAATTCACGACGGGCTCTTTGGGACACGGACTGGCCCTGGGGGCGGGTCTGGCCCTGGGCGCCAGACTCAGCGGTAGTCGCTCCCGCGCCTTTGTGTTGCTGAGCGATGGGGAATGCGAGGAGGGATCGATATGGGAGGCCGCGATGGTCGGCGCACACCACAAGCTCGACAATCTGGTCGCCATCGTCGACTACAACAAGATCCAGGCCATGGGACGGACGCATGATATTTCCGCCGTGGCGCCCCTTTCCGACAAATGGCAGGCTTTCGGGTGGGCCATCCGGGAAGTCGAAGGCCACGATGTCGGTGCGGTGGTGGAAGTACTCGACAAGGTTCCCTTCGCACCGGGGAAACCCAGTGTTATTGTAGCCCATACCGTCAAAGGCCGCGGCGTGTCGTTCATGGAAGACGACGTGCTGTGGCACTACAAATCGCCAGATGAGAGCGAGCTTGCCGCCGCGCTGGCGGAATTGGATTGAGCGTGGAGCTGCCGCATGCGTAAAGCCTTTACCCAAACCCTCGCCGAGTTAGCCGAATCCGACCCGCGCATTATTGTGCTCACTGCAGATCTTGGATTTGGTCTCTTCGAAGCCCTTTCGAAGCGCTGCCCGGACCAATTCGTCAATGTCGGAGTGGCCGAGGCGACCATGACCGGTATGGCGGCCGGATTAGCCCTGCAGGGACGCATTCCCTTCACCTACTCCATCGTCCCGTTTGCCACCGCGCGCTGCTACGAGCAGATTCGCAACGACGTCTGTTACCAAAACGCGAATGTGAAGATTGTGGGGGTCGGAGCAGGATACGCCTACGGCCCCAACGGACCAACGCACCATGGCATCGTCGATGCCGCCATTATGCGCGCCCTTCCCAACATGACCGTCCTTTCGCCCGCCGATCCCATAGAGGCAGATCTGGCGACGCGGGCGGCGGTCGCCCATCAAGGCCCAGTCTATCTACGGTTGGGGCGGGGCGGCGAGCCGGTTCTACACGCCAGCCCGCCGGATTTCCGAATTGGGCGCGGCATTATCCTCCGTGAAGGACAGGAAGCAACGCTCATTGCGACCGGCTCTATTGTCTCGGTAGCGCTGGACGCCGCAGTGCAACTCGAAGCGCAAGGAATCGGGACCCGCGTCGTGAGTATGCCCACAGTGAAACCTCTGGACGTAGCGCTGGTAGAGGCCTGTGTGCGCGAGAGCCGCGTTGTTGTGACGCTCGAAGAGCACACGGTCGCCGGCGGATTAGGAAGTGCGGTTGCAGAGGCTGCGGCCGCCATACCGGGCGTTCGCGCGCCGGTCCGCATCTTTGGTATTCCGGATCGTTTTGCGCACACCGTGGGCGACCAAGCCTATCTTCGCGAATTGGATGGCTTGACCACATCCCGTATCGTGGATGCGATCCTGGATGTACTGGCGACATCCTGAACCGGAGGCCCCCATGTTGACCAACCGTTCTCTTTCCGTAATCGTAGCGTGTTATCGCGATGAAGGCAGCGTCGAAGAGATGCTGCGGCGGCTCACCAGCGTCCTCGGCGGGATCACGTCAAATTACGAGATCATCTACGTCAACGACGCGAGCCCTGATAACGCCGAAGCGGTGCTGGTCGAGGCCGCGCGCCGCGATCCCCACCTGACCGTGATCTCACACGCCCGCAACTTCGGCTCCCAAAATGCGTTTAGCAGCGGCATGCGCATCGCCAGAGGCGACGGCGTCGTACTCATGGATGGCGATCTACAGGATCCTCCGGAGATGATCCCCGCTTTCGTGGAGAAATGGCTGGGGGGGTACGATGTCGTCTATGGCGTGCGCGTCAAACGAAAAGAGTCCCCTTTCCGCCAGATAGCCTACAAAATCTTCTACCGGGTCTTTCACCAACTCGCCTACGTCGATATTCCCCTGGACGCAGGGGATTTCGCCCTCATGGATAGAAAAGTCGTCGACGTTCTCAATACATTGCCGGAGCGGGATCGCTTTCTGCGCGGGCTCCGCGCCTGGGCAGGCTTCAAACAAACCGGCGTTCCCTATGTGCGCGCAGCCCGTTACGCCGGAGAATCGACCAACAGCCTGTGGGATAACATCCGCTGGGCCAAGAAGGGTATCTTCTCGTTCTCGTACAAACCCTTGGAATGGATTTCTTACGTAGCCTACGGCGTTGTCGGGTTGACAGCGCTGGCCATGTTGTATTACCTGATCCGCTATCTGATTCTGCCGGATGCGCCGCCGGGATGGATGACACTGATGATGGTCACACTCTTCTTCGGCGGCATCCAGATGCTCAGCCTGAGCATCATCGGGGAGTATCTGGCCCGCCTGTTCGAAGAGGTCAAGCAACGCCCGTTGTTCGTCATCAAGGACGTCTACCATTTTCAGAACGATGAGGAAAACCCGGCCGGCTGAACGCCTGGCCGGGACTCGAACCATGAACCCGTTGAGAGGAAACCGAAGAATCGATAGCCGTCAGCGTCTCCTCATTATCGGGCTGCTGCTCGTGTTGTTTGCCCGTCTGCTTGGCGGCGCGCGCGCCGCCTCGATTACCTTCGACGAGGGTCTGCATCTTGTCACCGGTTACGTGAATATGAGAACCGGCGATCTGCGACTTGAGCCGCTGCACGCGCACCCGCCGCTGGCGATTGGGCTTTCCGCGGCCCCCCTCTTGCTCTTCCCTGACATACCGGACCCACGCGCGCTGGACGGCTGGGATCCGCCGAGCCAGTCCGCCCTGGCTGAAGCGCTCATCTGGCAATATCCCAATCAACGAGGACTGCTCATCGCGGGTCGCATGGCCAATATCCTGTTGACGATGGTGTTGGCTGCCGTGGTATTCCGTTGGGCGACCGACCTGTTCGGGAGCCGGGCCGGTCTTCTGGCGCTGGCCCTCTGCGCCCTGGATCCCAATATCGCGGCGCACGGGGCGCTTGTGACCACCGATATGCCGGTCACGGCTCTGGGCTTCACCGCGCTGTTTTTGGCCTGGCGTGCTCGCGCCGGGAGATGGCCGGAAATTCTGGTCACTGGCGTTGTACTCGGCGCCGCGCTGGCGAGCAAACTCTCCGCCGCGCTCCTGGCGCCGGTCATCAGCCTGCTGCTCCTGATTGCCTGGGCGCCACGATTCAAATGGGCGCCGGCCTTGGCCCGCCTCGTAGTCGTGGGCGGCCTGGCGTTTCTCGTCATCTGGGCTTCCTACGGCTTCGAGATCAGCGTGGTTCCAGGTTGGGGTCTCGCGCTGCCGGCCGGAACCCACATCCATCTCTACCAATTACTCCAGACCGTAAACGCCGGGGAGCATCCTTTCTTCTTGATGGGTGAAGTAGCTTCAGGGGGTTGGTGGACCTACTTCCCCATAGCCTTCGCGATCAAGACACCGGCGCCAATCTTGGCGCTGCTCGTTATCAGTATTGTCGTGGCGACCCGTCAAGGCTACCGGCAGTGGTACAGGGAGCTGCCCCTCATGCTGTTCCCGCTCATCTACGCCGTCGCCGCGCTCAATACATCGATCAACCTGGGGTACCGGCATCTGCTCCCCCTGCTGCCCTGTCTCTATGTCTTTGTAAGCCGGTTAGCGATCTGGGACGGCAGTCTTGGGCGCAGGTCCAAAGTCTGGCAATGGGGACGGCGATTTGCCGGGGGGGTAGCATTGGCCTGGCTCATCCTTTCAGCAGTGGCGATCTTTCCGGATCACCTGGCCTACTTCAATGAACTCGTAGGAGGACCAGCGCAGGGTCGCCATTTCCTGGTCGACAGCAACCTCGATTGGGGACAGTGGCTCTGGGACCTCCGGGATTACGTCACCGAAAATGACATCGATCACGTCTATATCAGCCAGTTCACGCCATCGGAACCGGCGCATTACGACCTGACCTACGATTTCGTCTACCCATCCCCCCGCGCCGTCCCGTTTGCGCCTTTCGAACCGGCAGCAGGCGCCTACGCCATCGGCGCAACGCCCCTGGAGGGCGTCTACACGCCGGATGTGAACACGTTCGCGTGGTTCCGCACCCGCGATCCCGAAGCCGTGCTGTCGCATGGAGCAGCCTTCGTATACACCGTTCCGGAACGACCGCCGACCCAATGGGTCGCCATCTGCGCCGCTCCCGTTCCCCTCCTCACCTCGGACTTCGTTCTGCAGCAATTCGACGCGACCATTGCACGCACCGTACTTATCGATTGCTACCAGACCTGGCTTTACGTACCTGAATCCGGGCCGGGCGCCGTTGTGATCGCCCCGGACGCCGCACCGCCCTGGGGAGCCGCGCTAGCTCTCGCCGGAAGAACCCGCGAAGGGACGCCGGCCTTCTCTGTCTATCGCGTCGACGGCATGGCGCCTATCGATCTGTACCGGCAGTCCGCACAACGCCTGGACGGTCCGCTAGACTTCCTGGGCGCCAACATACCCGCCGATGCCCTGCGTCCCGGTGATACCTTGGACATCTGGACGGTGTGGCAGGTCCGGGAGTCTGCTGGCAGATTGCTCTCATTGATGGCGCACCTCATCGGCCCGGAAGGCATTCCCATTGCTTTAGGGGATGGACTGGGGTTGCAAATCGAGTACTGGAAGCCGGGAGACGTCATCGTCCAGCGTCACAGGCTGGTAACCCCCATGGAAACGGTCCCCGGAACCTATGCCGTCAACGTGGGAGCCTATTGGTTGGATCCGCTGGAACGTTGGACCAACACAGAGGGCAGCGAGGTCTTTGTCTCGCAGACCATTGAAATCAGCGCACCATAGGTTTAGTCGCCGCTCACGTCCATTCGCAACTGCTGCCCGGACTGCTCCAGTTGCAGCAGCGCGCGCTTGCGCTCCACCCCACCGGCGTAACCGGTCAGCCAGCCATTCCGCCCGATGACGCGATGACAGGGCACAATAATCGAGACCGGATTTGCGCCCGTAGCCTGTCCCACAGCGCGTGCAGCACGTGGTTTAGCAATGATGGCGGCGACGTCGCTATAGGTGGTCGTCTTTCCATACGGAACCGTCTGCAACACAGCCCACACCGATTGCCGGAACGGCGTCCCGTATAGATCCAAAGGCAGGTCGAAGGCGCGGCGTTCTCCTGCAAAGTAACCACGGAGCTGATTCGCTGTCGCACGAAGAAGCCAAAACGCGCGTGCAGGCTGGGGTTCCGCAAGCCCATAATGCTCGAATCCCGCCAAGACCGTAGCGTCAGGGCCATCGAACGTCACAGCGCAGACGCCCCGTGAGGTCGCGCAGAGCCACAAATCCCCCAACGGACTCGACATTGTCATCGCATAAGTCGGTCTAAGCGCATCCACTCCGCACCTCTAACGACATTACCCTATTCGTCCTGGGAACCAATGATAGTCCAGCTGCCAGGTCCGGCGCCCGTGCTCTCGATCCCGGATGGTGCAGCCCAAAGACGACGCGGTTGGGGCCAGTCGGAAAGATCGAGCGCCTCCACCTGGCACCCTCCCGGCGTCCGGCGTTCCACCACCGGTTCGTCGCGCTCACAAATCACGTCGAAAGGCTCGTGGCCCGCAGCCAGCGTCGCCCGCACCAGGGACAGAAGATCCACGACTCCACCGGAAATCGGAAACCCCTGTTCAAGAACGTTGTTAACTATGGCAAGCACTTCGTTCGCTCGCCCCACATCCCCGGTCCGGAGCGCTCGATCAGCCTGGATCAGCAGCAATTCCAACGTAATGGCCTCAGCATGGCGCGGACGGCGGATGAAATCCGCTGTGATTTCCATAGATTCCCCTACGGCCGGATTGAACAGAATGCCGCTGAGGAAATTGGCGACCGGGTCGTAGGCAGCCTGATAGCTGCGCATGGTCTCCAACAGACGCCACTCCGTCTCCAGGGCCAACGTATCGCGCGAGGTAACGTTGAGCGCCCGCAACCAACGCTGCCATTCTTTCTCGAACTCAGAGAGCGTACCCAGGCCAACGGCATCCAAACCCGCCGAAAGCTGCGCCGCTTCGGAGCCTTCCACCACCGTTGCGGCGCGACACAACGCGCGGATCCCTTCCCAGCCCTTGGCCTCCAATACATAGGTCACAAACGCACCCGCTTCTTTATATCCGATTTCGTGCTGGTGAAGGTAGAAATCCTCCGCCAGAATCTCCAGAGGAATGTATTCGGAAAGGGCAAGCAGCGACGCGGTTTGTCGCGGGAAGGATTCAGGCCAGTAGTGGCCGCCGGCGACCGTCACCGCCAGCCCTTCGCGCACCACCGAAGGCGCATCACGGCAGCCCAGGGCGTCGTCAAGCCGGTGCGTGAGTTCGTGGCGCAGCAGCAGGTCGAGCCGGGCCGGGGTATACCCGCGATCCGTGTACGAGATGGCCACCCATTGTGACGTTGCATACCCAGCCTGCCCCACCACGCGGGCCAGGAGATACAGGTCTACCGGTTCTGCGATCTCGCCCCCGACTTTTCCAATGACCTCAACGTAAGCAGCCTCTGCCATTGCCGCAATCTCATCGAGATCACGTTCGGCAGCGGTTCCCGTCAAGTAATGGATGCGAAACGCCGGGGTCACGCGGGTAGCCCATCGCGTGCCGGGTTCCGGCGGCGCCAGCGCGGAAAGCGGCTGTAAGGTCACCTGGAAAGACAAGAAATTGTTCGATGGATCGAGATCGACAGCATCCGGCGACGTCGCCAGCGTAAAGGTCAACGTCTGGACGCCGGTCAACCCGCTCGTATCCCAGTCCCAGAAGAAACGCGATCCTAGATGCTGATCAAACCCCTGCGGGAGCACGGGCTCCTCGAGGGCGCCGCCCCGGGGCAGCGCCACCGTCACCGTCAGCGGCGACGACCAGTCAGGCGGTATCTCAGGCCACACATCCAGCGTAACCCGATCTCCGGGCGCCACCGGGCGCGGATAGAGGATCACGCCCTCTGCCCGCAGCGCCGGATCGGGTATTGGGGTCGCCGCAGGCGGCGTCGGGGTTGCCGTAGGCACAGGGGTCGGTGTGGGCGGCGCCGTCGGCGTTGCCGTGGAGGTCGGCAACACTGTAGCCGTCGCCGGCTGCGTCATCTCAGGAGCTTCAGGCGAGACAACCGGTCCCGCGCAAGCGCCCAGAATGACCACCAGGCAACTCGCGAACGATAAGAAACGGCGATATGTTGGTTCCATGGATCGATTGTATCCTGAATCGAAATACAAGGCAAAATCAATAGAAGCCATGTGTTGTGTAGGGTCTTATCGTTCTCCATCCAGCTGCCAAGAGACTCACCGGTACACACGGATCAACACGGCGTTGCTCCCTCTGTGTATCTCCGAGCCGGCTCTGTGCATCTCTGCGTAAGCATCTTCTTGAAGTCGCATCATCCGCGAGTGCGCGAGCCAGAGAATGATAAAGCCCTACGTGTTGTAGTTGACTACCGGGCAATTCCTGCTATGATTGCCCCCGTTAGCCGATCAGTCGGGCGGTTAGCTCAGTCGGTCAGAGCGCCTCCTTTACACGGAGGAGGTCACAGGTTCGAGTCCTGTACCGCCCACAGCCGGTAACGGCATACAGCCAAGACCCGCCGGTGAGGCGGGTCTTGGCTTTTTCCATCCTCAACGCAGCGTTCGCACCTTGTTCATGAATACCCGCACGCGCGCAGCGTCTACGTGATTCTCGAAAACGCCATCGATCTTGAACGTTGTGCCGACCACGGCGCCGTCGGCGACGGACAACTGCTCCTCCACGTTCTCCAAGCGCACCCCGGTATTGGCAAACACGGGCGTCCCGGGCACGGCCTCTTTCACCAGCGCCAAGGTTTGAACGTCGGTTTGGGCGCCCGCCGTGAGACCCGAAACGCAGAGCGCGTCGGGTCGGTGGTTGAATACCGTGGATTTCGCCACCGAGACGACGTCGCGATCCGCCAGATAACGGGCCGCTTCCGGGACGATGTTGAACAGAAGTTTCACGTCCTGGGCGCCGATGGCATGCTGGTGGCGTACCACGGCGCCGCAGTTAGTATTCCACAGTCCGAAATCGCTGGCATAGACCCCGCTGAAGATCTCGCGCACGAATTGCGCCCCCGTCGCCACGGCGAGATCCAGCGACGCCGCCGGATCCCACAACACGTTGACCCCGAAGGGAATGTGAATATCCGGCAGGAGTTCACCGATGATCCGCGCCATGGCAGCCACCGTGACCGTCTCGACCTGGGTCAGATAGGGCAGGCTGAACTCATTGGAAAACATCACGGCATCCACACCGCCCTCTTGTAACGCCATGAGATCGCTGCGCGCTGCGGCGACCACGGCCTGGATACCGCCGGCGCGCTCATACTGCGGATCGCCGGGCAAAGCCAGCAGATGGCACATGGCGATGATAGGCTTCTGTGTGCTAAACACGCCTTCAATCCAAGATGCTTTCATAACGCTCCCTCCTGATAGTTTCGATGGCGCCTACATCTTACCGGCGGCAGTGGGGTTGTCAATGCAGCGGGCGCGCCAGCTTCTCTCAACACACAGGAAGCGTATAATGGAAGCATAAAGCAAGGGAGGGCTGAATCGTGCGCCCTCTACTCCAGGCTGCTATTGCGGTATACTATTCGACAGGAGACGACGGATGAATCTAAAACGCAATGCCCGCATCCGGTATCTTACCATGCTGCTCATGTTGGTTGGAGTACTCTTCGTCGCCCAACCGGTATCGGCGGATGTCGGCCCCAAGCCCACGATGACGTTCGAACTCGATTACGAGGTGACCGGGATCACGATCATAGAGGCGCAGCTGTTGGAATGTAGCGACGCGGCGTGCACCGAAAGCCACCCCCTGGAACCTGTAGGTCCGCAACATTTCACCTGTCCGGAAGGTCGTCCGGAGATGTGCACCTCCATGGCTTACGGCTACGCCGACTATCACCGGCTGGTCATCGAATTCTCCGACAGAGTACGCGAAAGCCAGGTGTTCAAATCCCAGGGATTCGATGAGACGTTCCGGGTCGCCATCCGCGAGGCAGGTCTCGAAGTGGCATCGATTCGCCGCAGCCAGGGCGGGCAGTTTGGCCTCGCCGGTCAAGTCTTGCGCTTTGCTGCGTTGTTCGTGCTCACGCTGGGACTGGAAGCGCTGGTCGCGCTGCTTTTCTGCTCGTGGCGCAAACGCCCCCGATCCATTATCCTGGTAACGCTATTGGGGAACCTGCTCACCTTCCCCAGCGTCTGGCTGTTGTTCCCGTTGCTTCCCTTGTCCAGTATCACGACGCTGATTCTTGCCGAACTTTTTGCCGTCGTGGTCGAGGCCGCGATCCTCACGCTGGCGCCCTACACGTTCCGGCCGCCGCAGAGGTTACCTTTCGGTGAAGCAGTTTTGTTGAGCATTCTGATGAATGTCGTCAGTTTTCTAAGCGGACTGGCATTCTGACGGCTGCACTGACTGCCTGCTCTTATGCATCAGGGTCGCGATTGACGTCGAATCATGAAATTCTAACTCCTTGGAGGAACCATGACGATTTCCGATACGGAACAACGGTCGTTTGGTAAACGAGAGGTACACTACGGCGAGGGCATTTTCGTCGGCTACCGGTACTACGACCACAAACAGATCGCCCCGCTGTTCCCGTTTGGTCATGGCCTTACATACACCACCTTCGAGTACGGCGACCTGCGGATGCCCGAAGTGGTTGCGCCAGGGGAGCCGGTTCCCGTGTCGGTCGCCATCACGAACACAGGCCGCCGTGAGGCCGGCGAAGTGGTGCAGCTCTACGTCCATGACGACACGGCCCGGCTGGTGCGTCCCGAAAAGGAGCTCAAGCGGTTTGCCAAGATCACCCTCAAGCCGGGCGAAAGCACAACCGTGAACTTCGAGTTGGATGAACGCGCGCTGGCGTTCTACGACCCAATCCAACGAGCGTGGATTGCCGAACCGGGCCGCTTTGAGGTGCTGGTGGGCAGCTCCTCACGCGACATCCGCGTCCGGGCAGGATTCACGCTTTCGAAATCGTAGCGTCGTACATCACCAGACGCCCAGGAGGATATGAATATGCGAAAGAACTACCCGTTCCTGTTGTTGATGCTGGTACTGACGTTGGCTTCGTGCGTCACACCAACGCCGGAGCCGACGACCGTGGCTCCCACTGAAGAAGCGACCGAAGCAGCCACGCCCGCTCCCACCGCAACCCTGGAACCCACCCCGGAGCCGATGTCCGACACGCTCTATCTGGCCATTATCTGGCACCAGCACCAGCCGGTTTACTATAAGGACCCCGAAACCGGCATCTACGCCAAGCCCTGGGTCCGCCTTCACGCTTCCAAGGACTACGTGGATATGGCAGCGATGCTGGAGGCCTATCCCGACATCCACGTCACTTTCAACCTCACGCCCAGCCTACTCCGGCAGGTGCAGGATTTCGTGGAGGGGGCGCGGGATGCCTACTGGGTGCACACCGAAATCCCGGCGGAGGCGTTGACAGATGAGCAAAAACGCTTCATCTTGCGCTACTTCTACGACATCAATCCCAAGATCATCGCCCGCTTCCCGCGCTACGTAGAGCTGCAGGCCCAACGTCCGGCCGATGAAGCTGGCGTCGCAGCGGCCCTCTCCGGAGAGTGGACCACAGCCGATTTCCGCGACCTGCAAGTGTTGTTCAACCTGGGTTGGACCGATCCCGATTGGTTAGCCCAGGAGCCGCTCGCCGCGCTGGTCGCCAAAGGGCGCGATTTCAACGAAGAAGACAAACTGATTGTGCTGGGCGAACACCTGCGCCTGATCGAGGAAATCGTGCCGGTACACCAACGGCTCCAAGAGACCGGACAGATCGAGGTGACCATGACGCCCTTCGCCCACCCGATCCTGCCGTTGTTGGTCAACACCAGTCTCGCCAAGATTGCCATGCCCGACGTCACGCTGCCCGATAACCCTTTCCGTTACGGACAGGATGCTACAGCGCAGTTGGAAAAGGGCGTGGCGCTGTACGAGGATTTCTTCGCCGTCGCCCCCCGGGGGATGTGGCCTGCGGAAGGGTCCGTGGCGCAGGAAATCGTCGGCATGGTGGCAGAAGCGGGCATTCAGTGGATGGCCTCGGACGAGGGCGTGCTCGCCGCTTCCATTGACCTCGACGGATTCGCCCGCGACGGAGCCGATACTGTCCAACGCGCCGATGCTCTCTACCGTCCTTATGCCGCCATTGCACCCAACGGCGACCGGGTTGCCATGGTCTTCCGCGACGTGGTGATCTCCGATAAGGTGGGGTTCACCTATTCGGGCATGGCAGGAGCAGCCGCTGCCGAAGACTTCGTGAACCGCATCACGAATATCCACGAGCAGCTCAAGGGCGAAGGCGCGCCCGGTCCCAACCTGGCGACGGTGATCCTCGATGGAGAAAACGCCTGGGAACACTATGATAACGACGGCAAAGCCTTCCTCAACACGCTCTACCAATTGCTGTCGGAGAATGAATCCATTGTGACAGTGACGCCCTCCGAGTATCTGGAGATGTTCCCGGAAGAACCGAGCCGCGAGATCGACACCCTCTGGCCCGGTTCGTGGATCAGCCACGACTTCGCTACCTGGATCGGCGAGGAAGAGGAGAATCGCGGGTGGGATTACCTGCTCGAAGTACGCGATATCCTGAAGCGCTATGAGACGGGGCTGGAAACGCCCCCCAGCGACGCCGCGCTCCAGGAAGCCCGCGATCTGATGTACATCGCTGAAGGGTCCGACTGGTTCTGGTGGTACGGCACAGATCAGAACTCCGGCGACGACGAGAGCTTCGACCGCCAATTCCGCGAGACGCTCAAACAAGTCCTGGCGACCCTGGGCGAGACGCCTCCCGATTGGTTGAGCGTGCCCATTATCCCACAGTCTCCGGAGACAGCGGAGCAGACTGCAACAGGATTGATTTCCCCTACCGTCGACGGGCTGGTGGGAGAAAATGAATGGACTGCCGCAGCTTACTTCGGTGCGACGAGCGGCGCGATGGCTTCGGGTGCGTTGCCGCTCACCGGATTGTACTACGGGTTCGATGCCCAGCACCTTTACCTGCGCGTCAACAGTCCCATGGCATGGGGCGCGCTGACCACGTGCGGAGGCAATCCCAACTGCCAGAGTACCGTGGGCTTCTACTTCCTACCGCCAGGCGACCGCGACGCGCGTGCTTTCTCTCGCTGGGGAGGTCCAGAAAGCTATGTAGGCTTTGGCGCCTCGAAGCTGCTCGAAGTGACCCTGGGGAATGCCGCCGTGCTGGATGGCGTCGCGCTCTATGGCTTCGATGGAGATGATTGGCGGGCTACCGAGACGGACGCGGTTGCGGCCGTCCAGGGTCAAACCCTGGAAATCGCCTTGCCGCTGGCCCAACTCGCCTCCAAAGATGGACTCGATAGCGGCAGCCGTGTCCAGATGCGCATGGTCTTCAGCCAGGGCGTGGTGGATGCCCAGAGCGACCAGCAGCTTCTCCCTACCAATGGGCCGGCCCTCGTCGCTGTTCCCGACCTGGGTCTCACCAACGAAGTGCTGGGGTTCGCCGATCCCCAGGGTGATGATTACGGGCCGGGCGCCTACGTCTATCCGGGCGATGGCGTCTTCAAACCGGGCGTGTTTGATGCAACCGCGTTCAGCGTGGGCTACGATGACGAAAACATCGTCTTCAAGATCACACTGGCGGGGCCGCTGGAAAATTCGTGGGGGTCAGGCCGGGGACTCTCCCTGCAGACCATCGACGTCTACATCGATCAAGACGGGCCGGAAAATGGCGCGCGGCTGCTCTTACCTGGGCGCAATGCCGCCCTCACCCCCGAGTTCGCGTGGGACGTGGCCCTCTGGGCCGAGGGATGGGAAGGCGGCATCTACACGCCGGGAGAAGAGGGCCCCGCCCCGGCGCCGGGACAGCTGACCATCATCGCCGATCCCGGCCAAAGCAAGATTACCCTGAAAGTCCCCCGCTCCATTCTGGGAGACGATCCGGAGAATTGGTCATATGCAGCCGTCATCCTGAGCCAGGATGGCTATCCCAGCGCCGGCGTTTGGCGCGTGCGGGATGTAGAGGCTGTCGCCAGTCAATGGCGCTTTGGCGGTGCGCCCGATGGCACATCCCACACCCGCATCATCGACCTGCTGTGGCCGGTCGCGGGAGAACAGGAAATTGCCTTGGGAACCTACGTGGTCTCGGACAAGCTATCAGGGTTCGATCCCGACGAGCTCGCCCAGATTCCCATGCTGGCGCCGTAAGCAGTCACGGAATAGACGGTAAAGACGCTCGCCCCCTGCGGGATGCAGGGGGCGAGTCCGGCAATGAACGAAAGCAAGAGTTAAGGTACTCCAGGCATCGCACTCTGGATACGGCTGAACAGAATGGAAATCTGATCCCCCACAAGCACCAGGACGATGAAAATGACCATGGCAACCAGGACCAAAATCAGCCCATATTCAGCAAGGCCCTGTCCCTCCTCGCGGTGCAAAAATAGCATGGCACACCTCCAAGCGTGGATCGAGACGTTTACTTCATCCTTTAGTGTAACAGATTCGATGCCCCAAGCCAATAGCACGTTGGTCATAGACGAGATGTCAAAACGAACCCGTTTTCGTTTGACATCCTCACGGGTTTGCGTATAATACACTCGTACGTGCCTCAGTGGCGGAATTGGCATACGCGGCAGGTTGAGGACCTGTGCTCGAAAGGGCGTGGAGGTTCGAGTCCTCTCTGAGGCACACGCGACACCCCCGGTGATTCCGGGGGTGTTTGTGTTTCCTGGCGGGGTCAGCGGTACACCAGCACCCGGCGCTCGTAGTCGCGGATCGGATCCATGAAAGCGCCCCCCACCGGCGCGCCGCTGCGTAAGCAGTAGGCATCCCACACGGCGCCAAACGGCAGCCCCTTGAGCGCTTCCAAAAGGGCCAGGCGCCCGGTGTAGTCCCCACCGGCTTCGAGGGCGCGCAGGCGGTCGTGGGGTTCGAGCAGGGCCAGCAGCAGCGCCCGCAGCGTGTTCCGCGCCCCGATCACCCACGCCGCAATGCGGTTGATGCTGGCGTCGAAGAAATCGAGACCGATATGCACCCGATCGAGGTATGCCCCCCGCACGATCTCCTGGGCGATGGCCTGGAGCGCGTCGGTGAGGGTGACGACGTGATCGCTATCCCAACGGACTCCACGGCTCACGTGCAACAACACTTCGTCGATAAACGCCAACACCGCCGAGAGTTTATCGGAGATGCTCTCCGTGGGATGGAAGTGCCCGCTATCCAGGCAGAGCAGGATGCCCCGGGCGACGGCATACCCCAGGTAGAATTCGTGAGAGCCTGCCACGTAACACTCGGAACCGATGCCAAAGAG
Organism: Anaerolineae bacterium; assembly: GCA_016926915.1. Classification (GTDB taxonomy): domain Bacteria; phylum Chloroflexota; class Anaerolineae; order B4-G1; family SLSP01; genus JAFGNR01. The sequence goes on along the minus strand of JAFGNR010000030.1, from coordinate 805 downwards.
CTTGCTTTCCACGGCGTCCCGGTTGAGCGCCGGATCGATGGGGGCAGCAAGAATCCGGTCCAGCGAATCCTTCAGGCGCAGGCGCGGCCCTTTGCGATCGACGGGCGTATCCTTGAAGCCATCGGGAATCCAGATGTTGGTGATACAGGGCGTTCCCAGGGCGCGCCCGAACGACGCGCCGATCTCACGGCAAGCGATACAGTGCTCGATCCAGAAAGTGCGAACTCCGGCATCGGGGCTGGAGAGGGTGAAACCGCGCTCTGCCAGAGGATGAGAGAAACAGGTGGGGTTGAAATCCAGACCGTGTCCCCGCGCCGCAGCCCAATCAACCCAGCGGCTGAAGTGCTCCGGCAACAGGGCATTGCGCTCCACGGGCCGCCCACCGGTTTCCGCATAGATGGCGTGCAGATTGAGCCGGTGCACGCCGGGAAGCAACCCGAAGGCCTGATCCAGGTCGGCGCGGAGCTCATCCGCGTTGCGCGCCTTGCCGGGATAATTCCCCGTCACCGCCAGCCCGCCGCCCAGGGCCGCTTCCGGCGCCTCGAAGCCGCCGACGTCGTCGCCCTGCCAACAGTGCAGACTCAAGGGAATTCGCGCCAGCCGGGCTAACGCCGCTTCGGTATCCACGCCTAACGCGGCATACCGTTCCTGCGCCAGCGTGTACGCTGCCTCGATGTGCTGATCGGTCACGGTCGTCATACAACCTCCCTAAATAGCCATTAGCCTTCAGCGCTCAGCCTACAGCCCGATGCTCACGCAGGACAGGCGGAACGCACTTCCCCCCTGTAGGGGGGACCAAGGGGGG
>JAFGNR010000455.1 GCA_016926915.1 Anaerolineae bacterium | reverse complement strand
ATTTGAGCTAGCGCGTGAAACGGTCGCGGATGCGCCACAGATAGACGACCAACGCGATAGCGACAAGCACCGCCAGGATTTGTGGGATCAGGATTTCCAGGGCATAGGGCGGGCCTTCCTGGAAGACGTGTACGAAGATCTCCACGGAGGCATAGGTATAAAATCCCGCCACGAAGTACGCGGCGGCGTACCCATACGCCCGCATTTGCCAAAGGCCGAGCGCAGCGATGATGGCAGCGGGTATGTGAACGACCAGGTCGGCAATGGGGTAGGTGAGATCGACGTCCGGCGGCGGATCGAGGATGAATCCCTCGCCCCAGATGAGAACCGAACCGGTGAAGGCAAACAGGCTGAATAGCCCAAGGATGACAGCCAGCGCTTTGACAGCTAAGGGGGTCTGGTTACGATCGGTCATGTTTTCCTCTTGGACCTGCTGATTTGTTAACGGCAGAACTTGATTCTTTCCGTTGTTTTGTGAACGCCATCGCTTTCAATCCGGGCCATGCGTCTGGTGTGCTTCTTCAGTAAGGTCTCTGTGATGATGCCGTGATCGACCAGGGCCTGGTAGAGGAATTCCGCCTGTTTGCGGTGATTGATCAGGATATGTCCGATCCCCGGTAACACCAGATGCTTGAACAGCAAGCGTACCGGCAGAGGCAGGGTTCCGGGTCGATTTGCTGCAATATCCGCCACCAGTTTCTCGCCCATCCTGTGCGCCGAGCGGTACAGTTTAGGGCTGTTCTCCGGCGTCAGCGTTACGATGCAGCTCTGCTTGGTATCCAACACCGATTTGTGGATATACCCCGTCGTGCGCCCGGAACTGCTCCAACTGCTGTTGAGGGTCGTGATCTCTTTGGCGTTCTTGAGCCGGAAGTCATACTTGGCCGTAGTAATGCCCACAATGTGAAGATGATCGAAGCGGCCCGTGAACCCCAGCGTGCAGGTCAACCGGTCGTAGAAGGTCTTCAGAATCGCGGAATACCAGCCTCCAAAGACGGGCGAGCAGACGATCAGGCCCTGGGCTTGATCCAGGCGGCGGCAGATGTCCTCGTGATCATCTTGGATCACACAGTGACCCAGGTGACCGCAGCTTTCACATCCCCTGCAATGTTCGATGTGGTAATCGCCGAGGTGAATGACGTCGATGTCTGCCCCGGCGCCGGCAGCGCCTTCGGCTACCCATTGTGCAATCCGGAAGGTGTTGCCGTGCTTCCGCGGCCCGCCATTTAGAACGATGATCTGTGTCATGGTGCTCCTATGATGTATGTAAGTAATTACTTGCTTGCATTATAATCCAAGGCGCGAACGTTGTCAAGAGGGAGACGCGTCTGAAACGTCCGGGAAGCTACGCGGCGCCTTTGGGGAGCGGGTGCGATGCTTTAGCAACGGTTTTGGCTTGGGAGATTCTCTACGAGCTTCCCGGAGGATGTTTGACTGAGCAGTTGCGAAGATTCTTACACAGAGATGCACAGAGCAAGATCAGAGATACACAGCGGAATCTACGTGCATCCGCGTGTATCAGTGCGCCTCTTTGCGGCGGGATGGACACTGACAAGACCCTGAAGAGGTGGTAGAGGCTGTCTGGTTACGTCTCTTGACCGGCGCCGGTGTGGTTTTTGAGTTCGTTGATACGCTCGATTGCAAAGTCGAGGAAGGCGTTCAGGTGTTGGTTCATTGTTGCGCTGTCGTCGCCGGTGGCTTCTTGGTCATAGTGGCGGGAGGCCGCGCGAATGGGAGGTTCCCACTGTGGAAACTGCCGGCGCGCCCAGCGACCGCAGAACTGTTTCGAGACCACCGGGGCTTTCTCCGTATAGCTGTACAGGATACGGCAGAGATTGAGGATGCAATAGGCGGGATACTGTAAATTCTCGGCGACGTACTGGAGTTCATGGTCGAGCGCGACCGCGATATCGCGCCAGGAAGGTTGTGGAAAGATGTGCGCGGGTTCCGGGCCGTAAAGCCGCAGGTAGCAACCGGCCCGCACGTGCGCGCAGTGTAAGGCCCAGGAGCTATCTACAATGACCGGATTGAGCTGGTGGGTTGGGGGTGTGAAGCCCTGCGCTTCTTCCAGAAGGATGAAATAGGCGTCGAGGTCGCGTCCCAATACCGGGAAGCGCCTGCCCAGGTCGGCATAGAGCCGGGCGATGGCGTCGCGCTCGTCGCCGGTCAGGGGATCACGTACGATGACGTGACAGTCGATATCTTGCACCGGGCCGGTATTCGGGAAGAGGGCGGCGCCATACATGTAGACGCCGTACAGGTTATGCCCCAGGATTCCTTCTAGGCCGGAAACGAAGGCCCTGGCGACGCCTGCGACCGGAGCGGGCAAGGGGCGTTCCGGGGTGCATCCGGAGAACAGTGGATCATACGTGATCACGTCATCCTGATACTCTGGCATAGCAGTTCCTTTCGACGCCGCACCGTTTTACATAAGGGTGCGACGCGCGTCTGAATACCGGCGCCTATGCCGCAAACGAGAGCGGCGCACGCGGCAGTTGAATGCGCCGCGCGTTCACCCAGTCAGAGTTTGCCGAAGGCGACGCCCTTGTAAGTCCACCCGCAGCCGGTCACGGCATTCTGAATCGGCTTTTTCATCTCGCCGGTGTTGAAACGGTAGTTATAGACCTGTCCCGGCGCCAGATTCTCGGTGAAAGCGTAGGCCGTACCGAATTCGATGGACTGTTTCTGCCCGCGAAAGGTCTCCACGGAAAGCGATAGCGCGGGCACGCCGGCGGTCCAGGTCACGGTGTACTCGCGATCCACGGCCCTGACTTCATACTTTGCCGGGTCCAGCTTCATGTAGATTCTGAAGACCTTTTCAAGGCCTGCCTTGGCGAAGATCTGATACCAGCGGGCATCGACGATTTTCCATTCGGCGATCAGATTGACGCCTTCAGGTCGCCCGTCGATGATCTGGTAGGGGGCCGTGGGACGGTTCAAGGCCCAAATAGCCTGAATGACTTCCTGGGGCGACCGAGGCGGCGTATCGGAAGAGGGACGGCGGGTGGAACTCAAGAAATCGAACAGTTTCATTGCGAATCTCCTTTCAAGAATAGCGAATGGTGAATTTGCGAATGACGAATAGGCCGGTTATGGGGCCCAATTCATGAACGTTTTCCCTCCGGCTTCGCGACGGCGGCGATCCAGTCCGGGAGGGCCAGCGGCGCGGGTTTGCGCCCGTAGAAGAAATCGTCCATCCGCAGCGCGAACCGGCGAAAGCCGGCAGAACGCCGGATACCCGCGCGAACCAGGTTGTGTAGCAGGGTATGGGGATGGGAGTAGGGGCACACGCTCATGCACCGCCCGCAATCGGCGCCGATTCTGCACCAGTAGGTGAAGCAGGCTTCGGAGTCGATCTGCCAGCGCCGGACGCCATCGATCATGGCGCGGTCATCAAAGGGGAT
>JAFGNR010000179.1 GCA_016926915.1 Anaerolineae bacterium | reverse complement strand
GGAAGGATTGAACTATCCGGACAACCCCAACCACGAGTCGGGCATGCCGAACTTCCTGAAGGCGTCGGATCGTTACAGCACCTTCGGCGGTCTGGTGGGCACCACGCCGGATCTGGATCTGGATGCAGAGATCGATACACTCATCAACGATTTGCAAGCGATCTTCGACGAAGTGCAGTAGACAAGTATCTGGAGGGCGGTGTTCCCCAACACCGCCCTCACTTTATCTGGACTTATTCTGCAGTTTGAACTGGATGACGTAGACAGCACGAATGCGTACGGGGAGTGCTATAGGGCGGTACCCGTATTCCTTGAAAGTGAGGTAGTGATGGCCGCTGCGAACCGCGAAGCGAAACCACAACGCAAACGCGCCAACCTGTCGCCTTTGACCCGCAGGCGCGAGCGTTGGGCATACTTCTTTATCTCTCCCTGGATCATTGGCTTTCTGGCATTTACGCTCATTCCCATTCTTGCCACGTTAGCCTTCTCTTTCACTGACTACAACCCGGTGGTGCCGGAAGAAACGACGTTTATCGGCTTGCGGAACTATGGAACCCTGCTTACAGATTCCAAGGTTGGTACGTCCTTGATGGTGACGGTACGGTATGCTATTTTGGCCATCCCGGTCACGTTTGCCTTTGGCCTGGGGCTGGCGCTCCTGGTCAACAACAAGCACCTGCTGGGAAAGTCAGGCTTTCGCACCTTGTTCTATATGCCCTCCATGATCCCCGTGGTCGCGGGCGCCCTGATCTGGGCCGGTGTGATGAACACCCAGACCGGGTGGGTGAACCTGGGTCTGGGCCTTGTGGGGATCAAGGGGCCAGATTGGCTGAACTCGACGCGCTGGATCTATCCCGCGCTGGTTTTGATCGGCTTATGGGGCATCGGGAACTTGATGCTGACGTTGCTGGCCGGCTTGCAAGGTGTGCCCAACGAGTTGTATGAGGCGGCGGAGATTGACGGCGCTAACCAGGCACAGCAGTTTTGGTACATCACTATGCCCATGATTTCCCCCGTTATCTTCTACAACCTCACGCTGATGCTCATCGGCGCCTTCAAGTACTTCGATTTGGCCTATGTGCTCAAGAACGGCACGGGGGGCCCGGTCGATGCCACGCTTTTTTATAACCTGAACCTGTTCAAGAACGCCTTCAACTACAACTTGATGGGTTATGGTTCAGCCCTGGCCTGGGTGTTGCTGGTAATCGTCCTGGTCTTGACCATTTTGCTGTTCAGCAGTTCGAACCGGTGGGTGTATTACGCCGGAGAAGGGAAGAAGTAAGATGTCAAATATCACGCGCGCTTACTACTTGCCACAACGCCAGCGCAACCTTCTGAACAAGGTTTTGATCACCGGCATTGGTCTGTTCATTTTGTTGATCTTTCTGGCGCCCTTGGGGTACATGGTGACTACGGGTATCAAGAGCGATTCGCAGATCAGCGACCCCGATGCTCCGAAGTTCTGGCCCCATTCACCGGCGACCTTCGAGTATGAAGGCGCAGCGCTGCCGCTTTACCAGGTGCCTTTGCCTGATGGCACGGAACGGGAGTTGGCGGCGTTGAAGAAGACCCGCGCGATGACTCAGTTCATCGATCCGGCGAACCCTGGTGCTGCGCCTATCGAGTGGGAAGGCAACTGGCGCCAACTGGAACCGGCATATGAGGCGGATCCCCAGTGGGACAACTTCATGACCGCGTGGGAAGAGCTGAACTTTCCGCGTCTGTTCCGCAACTCCCTGATCATCGCGGGCATTGGCACCTTCGGAGCTGTGACGTCCTCGCTCTTCGTGGCATACGGTTTCTCGCGTTTCGACTTCCGGGGCAAGAATGTCCTGTTCCTGGTCTTGATCGGGACCATCATTCTTCCGGTACAGGCGACGCTGATTCCGACTTACATTCTCTATGCCCGCATTGGGTGGACAAATACCTTCTTGCCCTTGATCGTGCCGCACTTCTTTGCCAATGCCTACAACGTTTTCTTGCTGCGGCAGTACTTCATGCAGATTCCGCGTGAAATGGACGAAGCCGCAGAAATCGACGGCGCGAGTCCATTGCAGACGCTGTTCAGAGTCATTCTGCCGCAATCTATCCCGGCGCTCACAGCGGTCTGCCTGTTCCATTTCTTCTTCGCGTGGAACGACTTTTTCACACCGTTGGTGTACCTGGTCTCACGCCCTGAGCTGTGGCCCTTGTCGGTGGGCTTGCAGCGCTTCAATGCCTTGTATGGGCAACAACCGAACCTGATTCAGGCCGGGGCCTTGATCACGCTGGTGCTGCCGGTTGTGGTCTTCTTCCTGGCGCAGCAGATCTTCATGCAAGGCGTCGTCTTCACCGGCGTCGAGAAGTAAGTTGTCAAGATCACACTTGATGCAGGTAATTGACCGGAGATCAAATAAGCTACTGGTTTGATCTCCGGTTGCACTTGAACTCCACTTGATCTGGTGTTAAGATTCATTTTCTGGAGCTGCTCATGACAAAGAAAACCCAAGCGCGTGCCTTGTTGATGATCGTGATGGTTGTGCTGTTGGCGGCGACTGCCGGTTGTAGTACACCCACCGTCGCCCCGGCTACCTCTGTACCTACGCCTACGTCTACTGCTGTGGCAACGCCGACCCTTACACCCACGCTGCCGGCGGAAGAAAGCGGCGCGGCGGGGGACTTGCTGGTCCCGCAAGGCGCTCCCAATGAAACGTACTATGCTGCCATGCCTTTGACCATGGTCTTGGATGGCGACTTGAATGATTGGGCTGGCGTACCCCGCGTTACCATTCCTGACCCTGACTCTGTCATACAGTGGAATACGACGATGACGTTTGCGGCAGCCGCCGATGATCAATACCTGTACATGATGGCGGACGTCGTGGATCCTCTCATCATTACCGGCCAACATGGTCCCGATTTCTGGAATGAAGATTCGGTCGAGTTCTACGTCAATGCGGCGGGCGATCTGGGATTGAAGTCGTATGTCGATGGTGTGGTGCAGATCAACGTCCCCCCGGTCAATATCGGGCGCGCGCCGGAAGAAATCGTGCTTAGCGGCAATCAGCACGAGACGGCCGGTGCGCAGGCCATTGTGGTAGAAACTGAAGCCGGCTACGTGGTGGAATTGGCCGTTCCGCTGAGGAATGCTGTGTGGGATATCGCGAATGTGCATGGGAATGTCATCGGCTTCCAGGCGCATTTGAATGGCGCCGGGGCCAAGGATCGCGATCAGAAGAGCATCTGGTCGGCCGCCGACAAAGCCGACAATTCCTGGCAGAATCCCAGCGTTTTCGGAAAGTTGGTCTTCTACGAAATCGGCCAGGAAGACGTGGTGGTCAGCATACCGGAGCCCACCCCTCGTCCTACGCAGGTTCCTGTAGACCCGAATGCTCCTTTCAAGGATCCTGACCTGCCGGTGGCGGAGCGGGTCGCAGACCTGTTGGCTCGCATGTCACTGGCGGAGAAAATCGGGCAGATGACGCTCATCGAGAAGGGCAGTATTCGGGATCCGGAAGCGATCACCGATCTTTACCTGGGCGGTGTGTTGAGCGGCGGCGGCGGTTATCCGTCGGAAGTGAATTCTCCCCAATCCTGGGCCGACATGGTGGATGGCTTCCAGGATTATGCTCTGCGTACCCATTTGGGCATTCCGCTTATCTATGGCGTCGATGCGGTGCATGGGCATAACAATGTGCGCGGCGCGGTCATTTTCCCCCATAACATCGGTCTGGGGGCAGCTAACAATCCCGAGCTGATGCGCGAAATTGGGCGCGTGACGGCGCTGGAGATGATTGCCACGGGCGTCTACTGGAACTATGCCCCGGCCGTTTCTGTGCCGCAGGATATCCGGTGGGGGCGTACGTATGAAGGCTACAGTGAAAACACCGATCTTGTGACCTCGCTGGCGGTTGCCTATCTGCAAGGACTGCAAGGGGAGGATTTGGCCGCGCCGGATACGGTGCTGGCGACGCCCAAACATTTCGTTGGCGATGGCGGCACGACCTGGGGAACATCTACGACCAATGATTACAAGATCGACCAGGGCGTCACGGAGGTTGACGAGGCTACGCTCCGCGCCGTTCATCTGGCGCCTTACGTCGCGGCCATCGAGGCCGGCGCCAAGAACATCATGATCTCCTATTCCAGCTGGGGCGGCATGAAGATGCACGGGCAAGATTATCTCATCAATGATGTGCTCAAAGACGAATTGGGCTTCGAAGGGTTCATCGTCTCCGACTGGGCCGGTATGGATGCCGTAGATCCCGACTACTACAAAGCTGTCGTGACCTCCATCAACGCTGGCGTGGACATGAACATGGTTCCCTATGACGCCGTCCGTTTCATCGATATGCTCACCAAGGCGGTCGAAAACGGAGATGTGTCGTTGGAGCGCATCGATGCAGCCGTGGGCCAGATTCTGACCGTGAAGTTCGAGATGGGGTTGTTCGAGCGTCCTTACTCTGACCCGGCGCTGTTGCCGCTGGTCGGCTCCGAGGAACACCGGGCCGTGGCGCGAGAGGCAGTGGCGCAATCCCAGGTGCTGTTGAAGAACGAGGGGAACTTGCTGCCCCTGGCGCCGGATATGCCCGTGCTGTACGTGGGGGGGGAAGCGGCCGACGATATCGGTACGCAATTGGGCGGCTGGTCCATTGAGTGGCAGGGCGCTGTGGGAGATATTACGCCCGGTACGACCATTCTGGAAGGCATCCAGGCGACGGTCTCGGGGAAGACCCAAGTGGTCTATAACAAGTTCGGTCGTTTCGATGATATGCCCGATGATCAGCCCTCGATTTGCATTGGCATTTTTGGAGAAAGGCCCTATGCTGAAGGTCAGGGAGACAGCGACGACCTGCGCTTGCCGGTGAACGACATCCGTACCATGCGCCGTATGCGCGAGAGCTGCGATCAACTTGCCGTCATTCTGATTTCCGGGCGGCCTCTCATTATCACGGATCTGATCGCGGACTGGGATGCACTGGTGGCAGCCTGGTTGCCGGGCACCGAGGGGCAGGGCGTTGCCGACGTGGTATTTGGCATCCAGCCCTTTACGGGCAAAACCGCCTATACCTGGCCCTTGAGCGTCGAGCAATTGCCGTTGGATTTCGCTGCTTTGAGCGCGGATGAGGTCTTGTTCCCCTTTGGCTATGGCCTGGAAACGCCTTAAAGGCCCTGGGGTATTAAGCCTGGCTGCCAGAGCATGAGTGCAACCTGACCGTTGCATTCGGGTTGGCGGCGCAGGTCTCTCAGGTGGGACGCACTTTTCACGGGATTTTTGAGTACGTCCCACCTTGTGCACTCAAGCGCCATCCGTGAATGGTTCAGAGTTTTGGACTGGGGAATCATGACTGTATCAACCTTAGAATTCTCGATGATCGGAAGCGATACCGATGAAATGACCTCGGTGCAAGCTTTCGTAGAACAATTCGCGATACGACAACGTGTACCCGTGCGTACCCATAGTCTTACATGGAATAAAGCACGTGAAAGGCTCAGGCAGGTTGCCCTTTATGAGGAGCGTCTGGATGTTTCGCAGATTGGAAGTACCTGGCTGCGCGATTTTGTGACCATGAGGGCCGTACGCCCGTTTATGCCTGAGGAGGTGCGGCAAATCGGCGCACCGGAAGATTTCGTCCCCGCGATATGGGAAAGTGTGAGTCTGCCTCATGATACGACGGTGTGGGGGATTCCCTGGATTCTTGACACGCGCATCCTTTTCTATCGCCGTGATTTGTTGGCGGGCGCCGGTATTGACGAGCGCACTGCCTTCAACACGCCGCAGGCTCTTCTCGAAACCCTGGCCGCACTCCAGGCGCACGGCGTTGCCATTCCCTGGGTTATCCCCACGCAGACCTTATGGCGTACGCTCCATACCGTGGCTTCCTGGCTGTGGGGAAGCGGCAGCGATTTTGTCAGTCCAGATGGACGACGTTTCTTGTTTGCTGAACCTCCAGCCCTGGAAAGTTTCAGCGCATTCTTCGGAACTGCACGCTATCTCACTCAGGAGGCGCGCGGCCTTTCCGATAGTGAATCCGACGCGTGCTTCATGCAGGGGAAAGCTGCCGTCACCATTAGCACTCCCTGGCTGTTGAGCATGGATGAGGCGCGCCTGGTCAATGTGGGCATCGCTTCACCGCCGGGGCCGGCTTTTGTTGGCGGTTCGCACTTGCTCATTTGGAAACATAGCCACCATCCTAAGCAGGCGTTGCAACTGGTGAGATACCTTGCCGGACCGGAAATCCAGAATTACCGTTCATTTCACGTCTGGCAGCTCCCGGCGCGATTGTCCGCGCTGGATGTTGTGGATACGCCTTCCCGCGAGTTCAGTCGTTACTTGCGGCACATTCTGCGAAATGGACGCACATTCATCACCCCGCCACTCTGGGCTATCGTTGAAGAGCGTCTCGCTCAAACCTTTGCGGAGATCTGGACGGATGTACTAGCTTTGCCGGACATTACGGATAGTGCGCTGCATGCCATCCTGGAGCAGCATCTTGATGGGTTGGTCAGGCGTTTAGCTATTATGTTTATCTGATGACATGTGAGGGAACGAGAATGACAGCATACAAGCAAACTACGCCACAAACAGAAGCGGAAATCGACGCGCTCCTGGCGCGATTGACGCTCAAGGAAAAAGTGGCGCTTTTGTCAGGAAAAGATCACTGGGGAACAGTTCCGATTCCATCCAAGGGCGTGAAGCGCGTGATTGTGACCGATGGCCCGCACGGGGTGCGGATTGGAAACGAATTTAGCGATCGGGAGAAAAGCGGCACGGCCACGGCTTTCCCCACCGGCGTTGCGCTGGCTTCCACCTGGAACCCGGCCTTGATTCGGGAAGTGGCCGTTGCCCTGGCCGAGGAAACTCGCGCCAACCACTGTGATGTATTGCTAGGGCCGTGCGTCAACCTAGTCCGTGTCCCAGTCGCAGGGCGCAATTTCGAGACTTACGCCGAAGATCCTTTCTTGGCGGGTAAAATCGGCGCAGCTTACGTGCAGGGATTGCAGAGCCGGGGCATTGGCGCTTCGTTGAAGCATTATGCCTGCAATAACCAGGAATTCGAGCGCACCCGTGGCAGTTCCAACCTTGATGAGCGCACTTTGCGTGAACTCTACCTGACTGCTTTCGAGATGATTGTCAAGGAAGCCAATCCCTGGACGGTGATGTGTTCCTACAACCGGATTAACGGGCAGCATGCCAGCCAGAACCGGCATCTGCTGACCGGCATTCTCAAAGAGGAATGGGGCTACGATGGCGTGGTGGTCTCCGACTGGAACGCCAATCACACGATTTTCGAAAGCATCGCCGCTGGGTTGGATCTGGAAATGCCCGGTCCGGCGTTGTATTTCGGCAAATACTTGGAAGAGGCCGTCAAGACCTGGCAGATCGATGAGCAGGTTGTGAACCAGGCTGTTCGTCGCATCTTGCGGCTGGTAAAACGGGTAGAAGCGTATAAGCAAACACAGCCTGCCGACCAGGGCGCATTCAGCACCCCGGCGCATCGTGCGCTGGCTCAGAGAGCTGCCTCCGAATCCATCGTGCTACTCAAAAACGAGCAGACCCTTTTGCCTTTGAAGGTTGAAGAAATGCAAAAACTGGCGGTCATTGGCCCCTGCGCCGACAAGGCCAGTTATACCGGCGGCGGCAGTGCGTTTGTCCATTGCGAGTATAGCGTCAGTCCATTGGATGGGTTGAAGGCACTCTATGACGACAAACTTGAGATTCTCCACGTTCAGGGGTGTAATGCGCGCGTAGGGTCTGATGCACTCTCCAATGTTGGCGTCAAGGTGACTTATCAGGGCCAACAAGGACTGCTCGAAGACTATTACGACAACCGCGAGTTTGCGGGCCGGCCGGTTGCATCTCAGGTTGTGCCGGCGATTGATTACTGGACTATTTTCCCACCGGATGGTATCGCCACATCGAACATGACCGTTCGTTGGAGCGCCGACATGCAGGTGGAGAAAAGCGGGCGCTATGAATTCCACCTGCGCTATCAGGGCGACTTCGAATTCTACATCGATGACCAACTTGTAATGGCGCAGGCCCATTGGCAAGACCTCCCCCCTTATCCTTTCTACACAGAGATGAAGAAGAGCTTCACATTGGAAGCCGGTCAGGTCTACAGTTTTCGTTTGGAGTTCCGTAATACGCTCAATCATGACCGTCAGGCAATGATTGTTAAGGCCGAATACCGGTTCTCCGAGGCGGAAGTGGCCGCAGAAATTGCCCGGGCAGTAGAAGTGGCCGGGGAAGCTGATTGCGTCCTGATTTTTGCCGGGCATCCCGTTGGCTACGAATCTGAAGATGAAGATCGCCCTGATCTGCGCTTGCCGGGCGCCCAGGATCGCTTGATCGCCGCAGTCTGCGCGGCCAATCCCCGGACGGTGGTGGTGCTCAATACCGGCGCGCCGGTCGAAATGCCCTGGGTCGATCAGGCGCTTGCTATCGTCCAGGCGCATTTCTTCGGGCAGGAGGGCGGCCATGCCATCGCTGCCGTCTTGGATGGCCGGGTAAATCCCTCTGGCAAGTTGACTACCACCTATCCGCTACGCTACCAGGACAATCCTAGCTATATCTATTATCCCGGCAACCGGGTGCACGCCTATGGCGAAGGCGTGTTTATGGGCTATCGCTATTACGATTTCAAGGATATAGAGGTGTTGTTTCCCTTTGGGCATGGTTTGTCGTATACCCGGTTTGACTATTCAGACTTGCAACTTACCGGCAGCCTGGCAGAGGATAACCTGATGGCCAGCGTTACGATCAAGAATGCCGGCGGCGTTGACGGTGCGGAAGTTGTCCAGTTGTATGTATCCGACCTGGCGTGCAGCGAGCTCAGACCGCTCAAGGAACTCAAGGGGTTCGAGAAAGTCTTCCTCAAAGCAGGCGAGGCGCGGGTTGTGAATCTTCCCTTAACGCAGCGTTCCTTTTCATTCTTTGACAACTATCAGAGCCGGTGGGTACTCGAACCGGGAGATTTTGACATTCTTGTTGGTTGCAGTTCCCGTGATATTCGCCTTCGCGCGCGGCTGGAAATTGAAGAACACGGGTGAAGCCATGTCTGTTAGCAGGAAAATACTCGCGATCCTATGGGTCGTCTTGCTTGCTCTGGCGCCGGGTCGATATTTTGTCCGTGCCCAGGCCGATGTCTCCCTGGTGATCCGCGTTAACCAGCTGGGATACTATCCGGAGCGGGCCAAGATCGCAGCGTTTCACGCCGTTGGTGATAGCCCGCTGGCCTGGCATTTGCACGCTGCCAATGATACAATTGTTGCCAATGGCGTGACCACTATTCACGGCGAGGATGAGGCTTCCGGAGACTTTGTGCATCAGATCGATTTTTCGGATTTCACGCAACCCGGCGAGGCTTATTATCTGGAAGCGGAGGGCCTGTTCAGCCCGCCGTTTACCATCGGCTTGGATATCTACACCCAATTGAAAGTGGATGCGCTGCGGTATTTCTACCTCTCCCGTAGCGGCATAGAGTTGGTTCCTGAGTATGCCGGCGTGTGGGAGCGGCCCGCCGGTCACTTTTCCGACGGCGCCATTACTTGCTTCGAGGGGGAGTCCGAGGATGGTAAATACTGGCCTGGTTGTGACTATGTGCTCAACGCTTCCCGGGGATGGTACGATGCCGGCGATTACGGGAAATATGTCGTCAACGGCGGCATCACGCTCTGGACGCTCTTGAACCAGTACGAGCACAATCCTGCGACCTTCGGCGACGGTTCTCTCGAGATTCCCGAAAGCGGCAATGGCATTCCCGATATCCTGGACGAGGCCCGCTGGCAAATGGAGTTTATCTTGGGGATGCAGGTTCCCGAGGGGGCGGAGCTGGCCGGTATGGTGCATCACAAACTCCACGGCCGCACTTGGGATGCCTTGCCATCTCTGCCGGAAACCCACCAGACTCAAGGCCGGTATGTTTATCCCCCCACGACAGCGGCGACGCTAAACTTGGCGGCTACCGCAGCGCAGTGCGCCCGCATCTGGTCTGAGATCGATCCCGAGTTTTCCGGGCGCTGTCTGGTTGCCGCCGAACGCGCCTGGGAGGCGGCAACCGCACATCCCGACATCTATGTTCAAGGTGTGCCTGGAACGGGCGGGGGGGACTATGGCGACCGGAACGTGCGCGATGAGTTCTATTGGGCCGCTGCCGAGTTGTTCGTGACCACGCAGCAATCGCAGTACCGGGATTTCCTGCACGACTCCCCCAATTTTCTGAAGATTTCCAAAGGCCTCGATGCGATGTCCTGGTACAATACGGCCATGTTGGGGACGATCACGCTGGCCATGACGCCCAATACGTTGGCTGCCGGGGAGATTGAAAAAGCGCAGGCGGCTATTGTTGAGTTGGCAGATTGGTATCTGGCTGTATTGAACCAGCAAGGCTACCGGATGCCCATTTTGACGTTCGAATGGGGGTCAAATTCGGCGCTGCTCAACAATATGATCATCATGGGCCTGGCCTATGACTTCTCTGGTGAGCCGCGCTTTCTCGATGGGATGATCGAGAGCCTGGATTATGTGCTGGGGCGTAATCCTCTTGGCAAGAGCTACGTCTCGGGCTATGGCGCAGATCCGGCGGCACATCCACACCACCGTTTTTGGGCCAACAGTCCCGAAAACGGCTGGCCCGCGCCGCCGCCGGGCGTCATTGCCGGGGGGCCAAATGAGAACGCCAATGACCCGGCGGCCAATGCTGCTAACTTGCGCGATCTGGCCCCAGCAAAGCGTTACGTGGACGATATCGGATCCTATTCCACCAATGAAGTCGCGATCAACTGGAATGCCCCCCTGGCATGGGTGACTGCCTTCCTGGATGCGCCGCATGCCCGCGAGCTTGCAACTCCGGAATTAGTTCAGGAAGAAGCCCCGGCTCCTGCAACTCCGGAATTAGTTCAGGAAGAAGCCCTTGCTCTTGCAACTCCAGAATCAGTTCAGGAAGACGCCTCTGCTCCTGCGATTTCTCGTCTACCCTGGAGTGTGATGCTTCTTGTGGGCGGGGGGATCGTTGTTGGCTTGATTATGCTCGTGCGCAAAAGACGGGTCGGATGATCAACTGACTGCACTAACACTCATCTGGAGGACAACATGCAAACAAACGGACAATGTACAGGGAGCCAACTATGAACTTCGGTTTCTTTGATGATCAGAATCGTGAATATGTGATTACCCGGCCGGATACGCCGCTCCCCTGGATCAATTATCTGGGCTGTGAAGCTTACTTTGGTCTCATTTCTAATACCGGGGGCGGTTATTCTTTCTACCAGGATGCGCGGCTGCGCCGCATCACGCGCTACCGCTACAACAACGTACCATTGGATACGGGTGGGCGTTACATCTACCTGCGTGATGATAAGGACGGGGCGTTTTGGGCGCCCACGTGGCAGCCAACCCAAACCGACTTGATGAATTATAGCTGCCGTCACGGCATGGGTTACACCACGATCAGTAGCATCTATGCCGGGATTGAAGCCAGCCTGCGTTATTTCGTGCCCTTGGGCGAGACCCTAGAGGTCTGGCAACTGCGCCTCACCAATCGCCGGGAGACGCCGGTCGCTCTCTCGCTTTTTTCCAGCGTTGAATTCGCACTGTGGGATGCCCAGGACGATGCCACGAACTACCAGCGCAATTTCAACATTGGCGAGGTCGAAGTTGTGGATGGCGTTATCTACCACAAGACCGAGTACCGCGAGCGGCGTGACCATTTTTCTTATTTCGCCTGCTCGCACCCGCTGGCGGGTTTCGACACACAGCGCGAGGCGTTCCTGGGACCGTATCGTGGTTGGGATGCCCCTATCGTGGTCGCGCGCGGCGTCTCCGGCAATTCCGTGGCGCATGGTTGGGCTCCCATGGGATCGCATCACGTGAAGGTGTCGTTGGATCCAGGAGCGTCGGAGCAGGTCATCTTCATCCTGGGATACCACGAGAATCCTCGCGATCAGAAATTCGAGGCGCCCGGTGTGATCAACAAGGCCACAGTCAAGCCTGTCATCGCCCGTTATCTGGAACCGCAAGCTGTTGCCGCTGCGTTCGACGCGCTGCGCGCCTACTGGGAAGCGTTGTTGGAGCGCTTCAGCGTTACGACCCCGGTGGAGGCCACCAACCGGATGGTGAACATCTGGAACGCTTACCAGTGCATGGTCACATTCAATCTGTCGCGTTCTGCTTCCTACTTCGAGTCGGGCGTGGGGCGGGGAATGGGCTTCCGCGATTCGAACCAGGACCTGCTGGGCTTTGTTCATATGATCCCAGACCGGGCCCGCGAGCGCATTCTCGACATCGCGGCGACGCAGTTGCCCGACGGCGGCGCCTACCACCAATACCAGCCGCTGACGAAGCGCGGCAACGATGCCGTCGGGGGCGGCTTCAACGACGATCCGTTGTGGCTGGTGTTGGCAGTTGCTGCCTACCTCAAGGAGACCGGGGACTGGTCCATTTTGGATGAGTCTGTGCCTTATGACAACCGACCCGGCAGCGAGACGCCGCTCTACGAGCATTTGCTGCGCGCTTTGCAGTATACGCTCAGCAATCTTGGCCCCCATGGCCTGCCGCTCATCGGTCACGCCGACTGGAATGACTGCCTCAACCTCAACACCTTCTCCGAAGAGCCGGGCCAATCTTTCCAGGTCTTGCAGAGTCAGGATGGCAAGACGGCAGAATCGATTTTCATTGCGGGGCTTTTCGTCCTGGCTGCCCGGGAGATGGCGGCGCTGTGCGAGGCGGTCTCTGAGCAGGCTGTATTTGCGGGCGTCGATTTCGCCGGGTGGGCCGAGACCTATCGTCATGCTGCCAAACAGATGACGGCGACGGTGCGCCGGGATGGTTGGGATGGCGCCTGGTTCCTGCGAGCCTACGACCATTTTGGCCACAAGGTCGGTTCGCATGAATGCGACGAAGGCCAGCTCTACATTGAGCCGCAGGGAATGTGCATCATGGCGGGAATCGGTCTGGAGGATGGGCGCGCCGCGCAGGCATTGGCTTCCGTCCGCGAACAGCTGGCCACGCCGCACGGCATCGTGCTGCTTCAGCCGGCTTACACTCGTTATCACGTGGAGTTGGGTGAAATCTCGTCTTATCCACCCGGCTACAAGGAAAACGCCGGGATCTTCTGCCACACGAACCCGTGGATCATGGCGGCAGAGGCCGCTGCCGGGAACGGCGATGGAGCGCACGACTACTATCTGCGGATCAATCCGGCAGCCCGCGAGGAGATCGGCGATGTGCACCGGTGCGAGCCTTACGTCTACGCGCAGATGATCGCCGGCAAGGACGCGGCGACGCACGGCGAGGCCAAGAACTCCTGGCTCACGGGCACGGCGGCCTGGAACTACGTCGCCATCACCCAATGGATTCTGGGAATTCGCCCCACGTATGCCGGTCTGCAGGTCGCGCCGGTCATCCCAACGGATTGGGCTGGATTCAAGGCAACGCGGCAGTTCCGGGGCGTTACCTACCACATCGAGGTGGAGCGGGCCGGATCGGGTAACCAGGCAGCGCTTTTCGTCGACGGGCTTCCGGTGGCTGGCGATGTCATTCCCCTGGTAGACAGCGCGCAGTCAGAGGTGCGTGTGCGGGTCGTTCTTTCGTAGGTGCGCATCTGGTGGGGTGTCACGTCTCGAGGCAGGTGAACGTGCTATGAAACGTATGGTTACAAGGTTACACATCGAGGGTGGGTGCACAGGAAAGTCTAGTCCTACTTTCCACCGGTGGTATGGACTGATGGCAGTCGTGTTGCTGCTGGCTTCGTGTACGACTCCGACAGCAACAGTCCCTGCTGTTACGCCTACTGCGACCCCGTCGCCAACTGCAACGCCCTTTCCCACGCCCACGACGGCGCCTACGCCGGTTCCGGGGGTGCTGTTTGTCGATCCCGAACGTTCCCTGGGGGAGATCAGTCCCTACGTTTTCGGCACGAATACCGGTCCCTGGAGTTTTGTCCCGCTGGAGTTGATGCCGCTGGCGGAGATGGCCGGTCTCACCTATTTGCGTTTTCCCGGCGGCAACTACGGCGACGACTATGATCTACGAGAGCGCCAGATCGATCAGTTCATACAGCTATGTGCACAACTGGGGGCAGAGCCCAGTATCAGCGTGCGTCTCCAGGGGGGAACTGTAGAACAGGCCGTCGCGCTGGTGCAGTACACGAATATCGAGAAAACCTACGGGGTTCGCTATTGGAGCATCGGCAACGAGCCGGAACTGTACGGCGATTACGATACCGAACGGTACAATCGCGAATGGCGCGCCATGGCCCAGGCGATGTTGGAGGTCGATCCCGACCTGGTATTCATCGGGCCGGACGTGACGCAGTGGACGGGAAACCCGAGCTCCGATCCCAAAGATGACGCCGGGCGCGACTGGTTGCGGGAGTTCCTGGCACAGAATGGGGATCTGGTGGACGTCGTAGCCATTCACCGTTATCCATTCCCAGCGGGCCTGGGGGGTGGGCAAGCAACTGTGGAGCAACTGGCGGCAAACCCACCGGAGTGGGAGCGCATCATTCCGGAACTGCGGGCTGTGGTTCGCGAGCTCACGGGACGCGATCTGCCGCTGGCGGTTACCGAGATCAACTCCCATTGGAACAATGCTCTGAGCGGAGAGGCTACGCCGGACTCGCTCTTCAGCGCAATCTGGTGGGCCGATGTATTGGGGCGCTTGATCACTCAGGATGTGGAGATCGTCGCGCATTTCGCACTTCAGAGCTCTGCAGCTTTGGGAGGGTGGGGGCTTTTCTCACCCTGGGAAGCGCGTCCTGCTTACTACGTGTATCGCCTCTATCAGAACTTTGGAACCGAGCGCCTGTATGCTTCTTCCGATGACCCCCGGCTCTCGATCTATGCAGCCCGGCGTGAGGATGGCGCTATCACACTCATGGTCGTCAACCTGAGTGCAGACGCCAAGACGAAACCTCTCGAAATCGAGGGACGCTATCTCTCTGCGCCGGTGGAGGTCTGGCGTCTGGATGCGGAATACCAGGCTGACCGACTGGATGATGTGCGTCTGGAGAGCGGGGGCGCCGTTACGCTGCCCGGACAGTCGGCGACCCTGTTCGTGCTTCCCGAAACCACGGCCATTTGTACCACTTGTGACGCCGGTTCGCATTAGTCTGGAACGAGCGGGTGGGGTTTCGCGGCACAGCTACGTGAACAGGGGACCGTGCAGCTACCTGCCGGTCGTTGTCGGATTGAATGGGAAATCGAAAATTAGGAAGGTAACACACTATGGGAACTTATGGCTATTTCGATGACGATGCGCGGGAATATGTGATCACCAACCCCAAAACCCCGGTGAAGTGGATCAATTACGTGGGTACGCTGGCTTTCGGTGGGTTTGTGGACCACACCGGCGGTGTGCTGCTGTGTAAGGGCGACCCGGCGCTGAATCGCATCACCAAGTACATTCCCCAGCTGCCCGACGGAGACTTCAAAGGGACTACGCTCTATGTGCGGATAGTCGATGACACAGGATATCGTAGCTTCTCGCCCTTCTTTGCGCCGACTCTGGATTCCTACGACCGCTATGAGTGCCACGTTGGTCTGGGCTATTCGCGGTTTGTCACAGAGTTCTATGGCATCCGCACCGAGGTGACCGTTCTGATTCCCCCCTGGGGAGAACAGCTGTTGCAGGACATTTGCATTACCAATCTCCGGGATGCACCGCTAGTTCTTGATGTCATCCCGGTGGTCGAGTATACTCATCCCGATGCATTGAAGCAGTTCACCAACGCCGACTGGGTGCCCCAGACCATGACCAGCCGCGTGGTTTCCGAGGACGCCGGTTTCAAGACGTTGATCGAATATCCCTTCATGCTGCGGGATATTAGTGTCAACTATTTCACTTCGAACCATCCTGTAGCCTCTTTCGAGACCGATCGGACGCGCTTCTTGGGGCGGTGCGGCGCCTGGGCTGCCCCGCAGGCGTTGCAACAGCCGGAGCTGGGCAACTATGAAGCCATGCGGGGCGATAGCATTGGTGCGCTGCTCCACCACCTGGGGATGCTTCAACCGGGAGAGAGCCGGCGATTGATCACGCAACTGGGCCAGGCGGCGAGTTTCGAGGCGGCGCAGCCCGGCATCGAAAGATACCGCGACCCCCGGCAGGTTGACGCGGCTTTGGCGGAAATGGCCGATTTCTGGCGGGACTATCTCTCGCGGTTACAGGTCCAGACGCCGGATGCGGCAATGAACGCCATGCTCAACGTCCACAATCCGCGCCAGGTCTTCATCACCATGAATTGGTCACGCTATCTCTCTCTTTACCAGCTGGGCCTTGGTGCGCGGGGGATCGGCTTCCGCGATACGTCGCAAGACGTGATGGGTGTGGTGAGCAATGCTCCTGACCGGGCGCGGGCCTTGATCGCCAAACTACTCCACGTCCAACGGCGAGACGGTTCGGCCATGCACCAGTTCAACCCTCTGACGATGATCGCCTCGGCGGGCGAATCTTCCGATCTGGAAGATCGCCCCGATTTCTACGGGGATGATCACTTGTGGATCATTCTTGCCACCACACAGTATCTCAAGGAAACAGGGGATTTTACGCTGCTGGATGAGGCGCT
>JAFGNR010000178.1 GCA_016926915.1 Anaerolineae bacterium | reverse complement strand
TGTTCTCATCTATGCGCTGTGCTGTCGTGGGGGGATTCCCTTGCAGAAGAATCCCTGTGCGTGTCAACCCCGCAGCAGGCGGACTGCCAGCGCCGCGTAAGCGCCGGCAGCCGAATATACCTGCTGCAAATCGACATATTCATTACACATGTGGGCCATTGCTGGCTTGCCTGGGCCAAAGCCAATTGTGGGAATCTGGGCGACTCCCGCCGTGTAGGCGCCTTCGGTTGCAAAATCCCATTTGCCTAGCGCCGGGCGCAAACCGACGTCCCGTGCGGCGTGCAGCATCGTCGCCACCAGTGGGTGATGTTCGTCGAGAGCCCAGGGCGGAGAAGAACGTCGCACCCGGCATTCTTTCCCGGTGTGGGTCCGAACGTCCTCCTCGATGACGCTCACGGTAGCCTTTACCCCTTCCCGCGCGATGATCCGCTGAACCTCCGCCAGGGCCAGGGCTTCGGTCTCGCCAAGGGTTAGCCGGCGATCGATGATGAGATCGCAGCGTTCCGGGATTGCATTGCGACTCACGGCCCGGGAGTGGATATCGGTGACGGCGAGCGCCCCTTTGCCCAGGAAGGCATCTTCGGCGAGTTGCTCTGCCAGAATCTCCAGTCCGAATACAATCCTTGACGCCGCGTAAATCGCGTTTTCTCCCAGGTCGGGAGCGGCCGAGTGCGCCGACGTTCCCTTGGCTGAAAGGCGCAATTCGACGTGTCCGCGTTGTGCACGAATCACTTGCAGGTCGGAGGGTTCCACGATCACAACCCAATTCGCAGCTAGTTTGTCTTCCTCGAACAGGATACGTGTGCAGGTGCCTTCTGCCGGTTCTTCGAGACTGACATTGGCGACGACCAGCTGGCCTTTGAGCGGTGTGCCAGTACGTAGCAGGTGCGCTGCTCCATAGATCGCGGCCGCGATCCCCCCCTTCATATCGCAGGCGCCTAATCCATAGAGACGCCCCTCTCGGACTTCGGCGCTCCACGGATTCACAATCCACTGGCTTTCATCGGGAACCTCTACGGTATCCATATGGGCATTCAGCAACAACGTTGGCCCTCTTGCATCTCCGATGCTCCCGATCACGTTGCCGGCCTCGTCCATCCAGACTTCGGGAAAGCCCAGCGCCTGCATTTCCCGCATGATCAATTCCGCGACCCGTCCCTCATCACCAGGAAGACTTGGTGTCTGAATTATGGTGCGCAAAAACGCGAGCAGCGATTCGCGCTCTCCAGGTGTCAGCTGCCAGACATTCATTGCTTGCTTACCTCATCAGTGTATAGGCGAGCCGGTGACAAAACGCCTCGCCGGTGTTGGTTTCTGTGTTCTAGTAGGCGCCTTCCCCAAAAACGACTTTAGGGATTGTTCGCAGCAGGATCTGGAGATCCAGCCACGGAGACCAATGTTCGATATAGTAAATGTCGAGAAGGACCATCTCATCAAAGGTCAACTCGCTGCGACCGCTGATTTGCCACAGGCCGGTGAGCCCGCCGGCTACGGATAACCGCTTCATGTGCCACGGTTGGTACTGCTCTACTTCCGCAGGAATGGGAGGTCTGGGACCCACCAGGCTCATTTCGCCCTTCAATACGTTGACCAATTGGGGGAGTTCGTCCAGGCTTGTTCGCCGTAGGAACGCTCCTACCCTGGTAAGTCTCGGATCATCGCGAATTTTGAAGATGGGGCCGTTGGCTTCGTTGAGGAACTCCAGTTGCGCCCGTTCCTTTTCTGCTCCGACTCGCATCGAGCGAAACTTGCGAATCATGAACCGGCGCCCGTCTTTCCCTACTCTTTCTTGAGTAAAAATGATGGGACCGGGGGAATCTATCTTGATGGCCAGGGCAATCATGCCCAGGAGCGGCGCGCCGATAATGAACCCCGCCAGCGCGCCGATGATATCTACGACGCGCTTGAAGACGAGCGCCCAGCGGCTGAACGCCACCTCGTGTACGCTGATGAGGGGGACGCCGCCCAGGTCGCTGATTTCAACCTGGCGCAAGCTCAACTGAAAGAGATCCGGCACGATACGGGCCAGAACGCGCCGTCTTTCGCATTCCCGTAATACACTCAAAATCCGCCGGTGATGGGTCCACGGGAGTGTGATCACGACCTCGTCGACGCTTTCACTATTGATAATGGTCGCCAGATCATCGATGGCCCCTAATCCTCTGATCCTCCCGATCTCTCCTTCCGCTTTGTCCGGATTATCGTCGACGTAACCGACGATTTCATATCCCAATTGCGGTTGGGCAACCAGGGTGCGAATCACCCGTCGTCCGACCTCGCCGGCACCCACGATGATGATCCGCCGCACGCCAATCCCTTTGCGACGTAGATTCCGCAGGATCAGCATCACAATGCTGCGTTCGAGCGACAGCAGGATCATCATGCCGACGCCGGCTTCGAGGAGCAACAGGCGCGAATAAACCAACGGGCGGGTGATGAATGCAAACGCCAGGATCAACACCAGGGTGGTGGTGACTGCATTGATGATGCGGTGTACATGCTCTATCCAGGCGCGGCCTCGCCACTGATGATAGGCGTTGTCGAACCACAGGATCATCGGGATGAGGATGGTGAATGCCAGGGCGAAGGGCAGATAAGCTCGTAACGGTGCGTCGTATACGACGTCTACGAACCATTGAAGTCGATAGCGCAGCAGGTAAGCGATCAGCATGGCTGCATTGATGACCAGAGTATCCAGGGGAACGACCCACCAGGGGCCGGACTCTTTGTGCTTGCCATTCCCGGTCGGTTGCATTAGGAGCCTCGCTTCTCCATTAGGATGTTCCTGTAGAGCCGGGTCGTCTGTGCCGCCGTTTTCTCCCAGGTGAATTGTGCTGCATGATTGCGTCCGCGTTGTCGCAGTGTGTCGCGCAGGGCCGTATCGCGGATCAACCGGTGCAGCCCCTCGGCGACGGCTTCGACATTTTCCGGTGGGACAAGCAGCGCCGCGTCGCCGGCCGCTTCCGGCAGCGCGGTCGTGTTCCCTGTCAATACCGGGGTGCCACAGGCTTGTGCTTCGATGATGGGGAGCCCGAAGCCTTCGTAGTGCGAGAGATAAGCAAATGCCATGGCTGCGTTGTACCAGAGCGCCTGCATATCAGACGGGACGTATCCTGGCAGGTGGACGACCTCGTTGATGCCCAGCGCCGCGATTTCGTCGAAGATCTCATCATACAGCCAGCCCTTGCCGCCGGCCAGGACGAGGTGTAGGGTCGGATCGTGAAGGCGTGCAAAGGCGCGCAGCAAGGTCAGTAGGTTCTTTCGTGGTTCAAGTGTGCCCATGTAGAGAATGAAGCGCTCGGGCAGCCCTTGTTGTGCCCGGAATCTGGCGACTTCCTCCCGGGGGCGGGGGCAAAATCGGGGTTGGACCCCGTGATAGATCGTGTGTACGCGGGAATCGGGCACCTTGAGCAAATTCACGACTTCTTGTTTGGTGAAATCCGAGACGGCGATGACCGCGCTGGCCCGGCGGCAGGCAATGCCGGTCATCGTTCGCAGATAAAGGCGGTTTCCACGCCGGAAGAATGCCGGGTAGCGCATGAAGCTCAGGTCGTGTACGGTGATGACTTGAGGCTTGTGACTCAGCAATGGGCCGACGAAAGCCGGCGCATGCAGCAAATCCGCATTGATGCGCCGGAGAACTGCCGGGAGCGCCAACTGTTCCCAGAGAATCCTTGGTAACGGTGTGGCAGTGGGAATGGTTGATCGCACCAGAGGTAATGGCGCCCCCTCCGGATTGCTATCACGCCCTACCAAGACTTTGAAGTACAATCCATCTTCTGCTTTTAGGGCGTGAAGCAGGTTGCGAATGTAAGCCGAAATCCCGGCACTGCGGTAAGAAGATGCCCCAGATGCCAGGTGGGCATTAATGGCCACTGTGGGCGAGCCTTTCGTTGCCATAATTAGCTTTCATTATAGCCTGCTTTAGCCGGATGACAACGCGCCCGGCTACTTGTCACATTCGCCTTCCGCATTACAATGGCGAAGTGTTGCATTGAACAGGTAAAGGATGAGTATCTGTGACAGAAGATAAGCCGCAAGAGGCTGTTTCGATCGTTGTCTATGGTATTGTACAAGGTGTAGGGTTTCGTTACTACACGGTGAATAACGCTATGCGTCTCGGCGTGGCGGGGTGGGTGCGGAACCAATACGATGGGACGGTGGAAATCTGGGCAGAAGGGCCCCGGGAGCGATTGGAGCAACTGATTGTTGCTGTGCGTCGCGGGCCATCATACAGTCGGGTGGACCGTTTGGATACGCAGTGGCAGCTATCCACCGGTGAATTCAGTAGCTTCCACGCGCGCGACTAGCGCGCTAACATCCAATGCGAAGAAAACCAGAGACGTTGGCCTGGATAGTCTTGTGGATCGCTTTTACCTCCTGCTTGGCGTTGGCTGTGGGGGGGCCGTTGCTGACGCGGTGGTATATCCTCAATGCCACGTTTCCGTTACAAGTCTTGATTCAACCCCGGGCTGGCATCGTTGGCGTACAAGAAAAAGGGCGCGGTGATGTCGCCCTCATCGGTGAGTCCCGGGAGATTCCGCCGCAGAGCCGGATCATTCTTTCTTCCGATGACGCTGAAGCGTTCCTGCTCTTCTATTTACCTTCCCAACCCGAAGCGCCGGTATGTGCCGTTCAGCTCTACGGGCAGACAGACCTGGCTTTTGCAGTTGCGGAAACCCCACGTTTCGAGCGCTACAGCATCCTGCCGCACCACATTTCGATACAGGTCACAACCAGTCGCGATGTACGGGCGACTGTGGGGGGAGAGGGAGAACGCGCCACGCGCCTTCTGGTTGAAATCCCGCAGACGGAGCTGGTGTTGGAGGATGGGGCCTACACTCTGAGTGTTGATAGCTTGCGTGCTGAGATCGCCGTGCGCCAGGGGTTGGCTCGAATTCCGGATGGTGAGGCTGGCGTCCTTATGCTGGAGGACTCACAACGCGCAGAAATCACAACGGAGGGGATCGAAAACATCTTCACCGGAGGACAGCGCAACATTGTGCGTAATGGGGATTTCGATCAAGATATCGATACGCATTGGGCTACCTATTCTCTGGCGAAAGAGCGGGCCGACCAGAGCGACGGGAGTATTGTGCGTTCGTCAGGCGAACGCAAAACGGTGAAATTCGAGCGCATTGGCGTGGGACACATAGAAATCGGAATCACGCAACGCTTGAACCAGGATGTGAGCGGCATTCAAGCCCTCTACTTGACGGCTTTAGTCAAAGTCGATAGTCAGAGCATCCCGGTCTGTGGCGCCAACGGCACCGAATGCCCAATTATGCTCCGCCTGACCTATCTTGACCAACAGGGGGGCGCCCACGAATGGCTACAGGGATTCTACGCGCAATCGGGAGGGGATTACACCGATATCTGTCCCATCTCGATCTGTGAAAGCCGCCCGCAACACATTCAAGCGCCTCAAGGCGCGTGGTTTGCCTACTCTTCCCCCGATCTCATCGCTCTGCTTCGCGAGCGGGATATCGAGCCGGCGGTGATCCAGGCTATTGATATTTATGCGTCGGGGCACTCGTTCGTAGCAGAGGTGGATGAAATCTCATTGCTGATCGAGGATTAGTTCTGGCGGCGGTTCTTTTCCGGTTGGAACAATTCACGGTAGACGGATGTCGATCGCGTCTACCGTTTCCTTATGTGGAGCTGTGAATGGAGTTTGATGGGGTATGAATGCACAGACGCCTGGTGACAGTTTTTATGCCGTGGGGAAGTTGCCGCACGCGGACCTTTTGGAGCTGCTGCACACTGCGACGGGGAGTGATCCTCGCGTGATCATGGGCCCTGGGCTGGGACATGATGCTTCGGTCATCGATTTCGGAGAGCGGTTGTTGGTTGCCAAAAGCGATCCGATCACTTTCGCAACCGGCGAGATTGGATGGTATGTAGTCAATGTCAACGCTAATGACGTCGCCTGTCTGGGCGCCGCGCCGCGCTGGTTTGTTGCGACGCTCTTATTGCCTGCCGGAAAGACCGATTATGATCTCGTGGCGGACATTTTCGCGCAAATCAACGCCGCGTGTGCCGCGTTGGGATGTGTCCTTGTCGGAGGGCATACAGAGGTTACTTACCGGGTGGATCGGCCTCTCGTTGTTGGAACCATGATAGGCGAGGTGGCGCCTGGGCGTCTGGTTCGTTCCGATGGTGCGCGACCAGGCGATTTACTGCTGTTGACCAAGGGGATCGCCGTGGAAGGGACGGCAATTCTGGCCCGGGAAGCTCGCGAGCGGCTTGTCGGAAAGGCGCCCGCAGCGATGCTGGAGCGCGCCGCCGGCTTTCTGCACGATCCCGGGATTAGTGTGGTCCAGGATGCTGCGATCATGGTAGCAGCCGGAGAGGTGCATGCCATGCATGATCCTACCGAAGGCGGTGTGGCCACCGGGATTTGGGAGATGGTCACGGCGGCGGGATGCGGGGCTACCATCGCTGCCGGAGCGCTGCCTATCTTGGAGGAGACGCGTCTCTTTTGCGAGGTGCTCGATCTTGATCCACTGGGGCTGATTGCTTCTGGCTCGCTCCTTGCCTCTATACGCCCGGAAGATGGCCCGACAATTTGCGCCGCGTTGGAACGGGCCGGGATTCCTGTATCGATCATTGGCGAGGTCGCCGGAGCCGGGGGGGTAGTCCTCGAGGAGCGACAGGAGAAGCGCCGTCTGGAACCTTTTCCGCGTGATGAGATTGCGCGCCTGTTCGAGTGAACGATGGACTATCGAGACCTTGAGATTCCTGCTGACCGCGAGGGGAAAAGCACTTTCCTGCACCGGTTGTTTTTGGCCACGCTTGGTTTGAGCGCCATCAACCCTCTATTCCTGTTACCATTGTGGGCGCTGTTCGTGGTCGGGTCGGGATGGCTCTGGGATACTCTCTGGATACCGGCCTCGCTGGTTACGGGAGTGTTTCTCGTTATTGACGGGATGATGCTCGGGTTGTTGCCCGCGTCCGGACGCTCGTGGGGACCGGTTTCCCCTCCCTTGTTGGCCTTGACGGTTGTGCGGGTGGGGTTGCTGTGGGGGCTTGCCCTGATTCAGCCATCTCGGGAGCTGCTCTGGACGGCGCTTGTGCTTCAATCGTTGCTCAGTATATCGGCGGTCTATGCTACTTGGATCGAGCCTTTTCGTTTGGGAATCACCTACCAGCGGCTACAGCTTGCCAACTGGTCCGGGCCTCCGCTGACGCTTCTGCATATCTCTGATCTGCACTTCGAACGTATGTCGCCGCGTGAACGGACCCTGGTGCAAGAGGTGAAGCGGCTCGCACCGGATTTGATTGTGCTTACAGGCGACTATCTGAATCTTTCTTCTGTGTCAGACACAGCGTCACAATCCGGCGCGCGGGAAGTGCTGCGTCAATTCCAGGCGCCTTTGGGCGTCTACGCCGTTACTGGAAGCACGGTCGTGGATCGTCCGGATATCGTTCCCCGGGTGTTCTCCGATTTGCCGATTCGATGGCTACATGACGAAGCGGTAGAAGTAGTATGGCACAATCAAGCGTTTTGGCTTGTGGGGGTGCGTTGTTCCAGCGAACCGGAGCACGACGGTGAGGCTTTGCGCGCGGTAACGGCGGGTATCCCGGAAGGTGCATACCGGCTCTTGCTGTACCACATGCCGGATTTGATGCCTGAGGTTGTGGAACTGGGGATCGAGCTGTATCTCGCAGGACATACCCATGGCGGGCAGTTACGGTTGCCGTTTTTCGGAGCGATCTTCACCGCCTCCCGCTGGGGAAAGCGCTACGAGATGGGGCGTTATGAGGAAGGGGAGACCACTCTCTACGTGACCCGAGGTCTGGGGATGGAGGGACTTGGGGCGCCCCGCGCGCGGTTCCTTTCCCCGCCGGAAATCGTCCTGTGGACCATAGAACGTGGGGATTCTCTGAGCAGTTCCGGCAAAGTGTGGTAAGATAAAAACAAGCCTGAGTTGGCCGGGGGATCGCGTGCCGGCTACTGCGGTACGAGGAAAGTCCGGACTCCATAGGGCGCAACGCCGGGTAACGCCCGGGCGGGGCGACTCGCGGAAAGGGCCACAGAAACAGACCGCCGACGGCGTAATGCCGGGTAAGGGTGAAAAGGTGGTGTAAGAGACCACCGGCGGAGTGGGTAACCATTTCGGCCAGGTAACCCCTGTTGGGAGCAAGGCCAAGCAGGAAGGAAGGTCTGACCGGGGAGCGGCCCGTTCCCTCTCCTGCGGGAGCAACTTTCGGGTAGGCTGCATGAGGCAGTGGGCGATCACTGCCCTAGATAGATGATCGCCATCCCTTCTCGCTATGCCGGGCAAGGGAGACAGAATCCGGCTTATAGGCTGACTCAGGCTTGTTGACGGTCCTGCACCCTCACTGCAAAACGCACAACGCCTCACAATCTTGCCAACCTTGCGAATTGTGGTATAGTCTACACGCGAGCCCAGACGGGCCTTTCGCTCTCGACGTCGATCGAGGGCAAACCCATGAAAAGGAGGTATATCCGTCTTGGTAACACGTAACTATGAGTTGATGTTTATTGTCAGCCTGGAGCTGGATGAGAAAGCCACCGAGAGCCTGCTCGAACGTATCCGTGGCTATCTCAAGGAAGCGCAAGCAACCCTCCTCGATTTCAAAGACTGGCGCGTGCGGCGTCTGGCTTACCCCATCAAGGGACAGCGTGAAGGGCGCTATTATCTGGCACACTTCACTATGGAGACAGAGCAGGTTCAAGAATTTGAGCGACGCCTGCGTCTGGCCGAGGGTGTCATTCGCGAACTGATTACCATCTACGAAGGGCCTGTTCCCGAAGCGGCAAGTCACCCGGTAGCTGAGCAACCCCGTTCTGAAGAGGAATAACCGGAACCCCATAGCTGACGAGGAGTCATTCGATGGCGCGTGGACTCAACAAGGTCATGATTATCGGGCATCTGGGGCGTGATCCGGAGATGCGGTTCACTGCAAGCGGTAAGCCGGTAGCTGCCTTTAACGTGGCTACGTCCCGGCGTTGGACCGATAATGAGGGTGAAAACCAGGAAGAGACCGAGTGGTTCCACGTCGTTGCATGGGGGGGCCTGGCCGAACTATGCAAGAAGCGGCTGAACAAGGGTTCTCAGGTTTATGTTGAGGGACGTCTGCAAACCCGTTCGTGGGAAGGACCGGAAGGAAAGCACTATTACCGGACGGAATTGGTAGCGCAGGAGATGATCTTCCTGGATGCCCAGGAAGACACGGTCGAGCCCCTGGGTAATGAACTGGCGTCTTTCTCTTCCGATGAAGACCCGGCTGCTTTACTGTAATTGTATACCCACTTGAGAATCAAGTTTCAGGAGAAAACAGCGTGAGTAGTGAAAGAAGACGGTTTCAATCCTCCCGTCGTCGCTTTGCGCCCCGGCGGAAGGTTTGTGAGTTCTGTATGGATGAAGTCAAATACGTCGACTACAAAGACGTGAACAAGTTACAACGTTATGTTAGTGACCGCGGGAAGATCCGTCCCCGGCGCCAGACCGGGCTTTGCGCCAAGCATCAGCGCCGTCTGGCGGTTGCGATCAAGCGTGCACGGTATATTGCGCTGTTGCCTTTTGTGGCAGAACTGCGCGGCCGGTAGATAAACGGAATGCAATGTTGGGCATAGGGAACCTCCTATGCCCTTTACTTGTGTCACGAGGGAGTGCATAGCATGACAAAGAAAACGGATCGCCCACAGAAAACGGTCACGCGGAAACAGCTGGCCCACCGCAAGCGCGATGAACAACTGCAACGGATTTTGATCTGGTCCGCAGTGGGGGTCGGTGTTGTGATTATCGTGCTGCTTGTGGCTGCTCTCGTCAGTGGTTTGACGACAGCCAGCAAGCCTGTTGCCAAGGTCGGAGAGGTTGAGATTCCGGTGAAGGATTACCAGGCCCGCGTGCGGCTGGAGCGCTTGAACACCCGTGCTACCGTCATCCAGTACCAGGATCTCGTTCAACAACTGCAAGCAGAGGGCGGGGAAGGAAACACGGCCTTCGTCGAGCAGTTCCAGAGCCAGCTTCAGACGCTTGAAACTCAACTGTCGCCGGCTTTTGCTTCGGCTTTTGGCGGCGGCGTCCTTGAGACGATGATTGAAGAAGAGATTATTCGTCAGGCTGCCGTTGCGGAAGGCCTCTCTGTGAGTGAGGACGAAGTCGACTTGCGCCTTGAGGAATACATCGGTTATGACCGGGCGGCCGATGTGGAAGTTACCGATCCACTGACGGACACGCAGGCTCCCATGACCGAAGCAGAGTATCGCGAAATCTACGAGTCTTTCAAGACCGTATATCTCCGGCAAGCACGCTTATCCGAAGAGGCTTTCCGCCGCATTTTGGAGATAGATCTTCTGCGCCCTCAATTGGTCGAAGCTGTCACCCAAGATGTGGAGACCCAGGCCGATCAAGTTCAGATAACTCTGTTGATCACCGGGACCGAAGAAGCTGCCCAGCTCTTCAAACAACGCCTGGACGCAGGGGAGGATTTGCAGGCGCTGGTTGATGAACTCAACGCGGATGAGAACGAAAACAGTGCTGCAAATGCACTTTCCTGGTATTCCGAAGACCAGCTCACGACTTTCTTTGGCGAGGAGCTGGCCGGCGTAGCCTTTGATCTCACTGTGGGCGCGGCTTCCGCTCCGATTTTGGGCCAGGATGGCAGGTATTACGTGGTGTATACACTTGGCCATGAGGTGCGTGATCTGGATGCTACCACGCTTCAGCAGAATCGCGAAGCTGCCTTCAACGAGTGGCTAGAGGAGCAGAAAGCGGTTCTGGTCGAACGTTTCGAGTGGGATCCTTATACACCGACCGAACCTTAGTAGCGATAGTAACATGCAAAGAACAGCGACCTCCACCTGACGGGGAGGTCGCTGTTGTTTTTTCAGTGCGGGCTTGGCTTTTCATGGCTTGACGAAGCGCCGCGCTTCAATCACGTTGCGGATCTGCTCCATCTTCCCTAGAACGCGGTTGAGTTTGCTCAGATTGGGCACATCCAGCGTCATGTGGATGGTGATGATGTTATAACGGTCGCGTTTGCCCATGGAGACTTTGGCCAGATTCACATTCTCATTGGCGATGACGGTGGAGAGATCGTGTAGGAGCTTGGCGCGGTCATAGGCTGTGACACGGACGCGGACCGGGAAGGTGTCTTGCTGGACTCCCCAGTCCAATTCGATCAAGCGTTCTCGCTCTTCGCGTTCGAGTCGCAATATATTGGCGCAATCCCGCCGGTGGATCGTCACGCCATGCCCTCGCGTGACGTAGCCGATGACTTCTTCTCCCGGTAGAGGACTACAGCACTTCGCCATGCGGGTGAGCAGCGCGCCGGCGCCCTGCACGTCAACCCGCCCGACGGCTTCAGGCAAGGGGCTCTCAATAGCGTCGGCCTCATCTTCGCTCTCTTCCTCGAGATCCGCAATGGTCAGTGCTTGCTCAGAACGTTTTTGTATGAGGTCTTCGATGCGATTGACGATACGGTCGCTGGTCACGTCTCCGGTGCCGACTGCAGCGAAGAAATCATCGGCCCGCTGATAGTGTTTGGTGAACAGCTCCGCCACATCGTCCAGCGTCATCCGCAAGTCGAGACGTTTGAGCTCTTGTTCGACGAGCCCCCGGCCTCGGGCGATGTTCTCATCCCGGCTCTGGTGCCGGAACCACTGCCGGATTTTCTGTCGTGCCCGATTGGTCTTGGTGAATCCCAATTCCGCATTCAGCCAGTCCCGGCTGGGACCCCCCTTACGACCGGAGATGATCTCAACCTGATCTCCGGTTTTTAGTGCATAATCCATTGGCGTCCATTTACCGTTGACGCGTGCACCCCGGCAGCGGTGTCCGATTTCGGTATGGACGTGATAGGCGAAATCCAGCGGCGTTGCGCCTTCAGGCAGATCGACGATTTTCCCCCGCGGAGTGAAGACATAGACGCGTTCTTCGAATACATCGGAGCGGATTCCCTCGATCAGGGCGCGTGTATCCTGTGCATCTTGGGTCAGGTCGCGGACACTCTGCCGCATCCGCGCGATGTAGTCGCGCATCTGATCGGTTACCACTGCGTTTTGTTCTTTATAGAGCCAGTGAGCGGCAACCCCCAGCTCGGCAACTTTGTCCATTTCGCGCGTGCGAATTTGAACCTCGAAGGTCGTCAGTCCATCTTCGCTGATGACAGCTGTATGCAGGCTTTGGTATCCGTTGAGCTTGGGATTCGCAATATAATCGTCGAACTCGCCGTGAACCGGCGTCCACAGGCGATGTAGAACCCCTAATACCTGATAGCACTCGTGGGCGCTAGCTACGATGACCCGCAAACCCTCTGTGTCGTATACGCGCGCAAAGGGAATCTGTTTGCGCTGCATCTTGCGATAGATACTATAGAGGTGTTTGGGCCGTCCCTTGATGCTGGCGGCGATGTTCTCTTTGGCCAGCGCCTGGCGCAGCATCTCGATATGTTTCTCCACCCTGGCGGCGCGCTCGGTTTTCCGTGCATCCAACAAACCGGCCAGCTCCTCGTACATCGCGGGATTCAGATAACGGAACGCCAGATCTTGAAGCTCGGCTTTCCAGGCCCAAATACCCAGGCGATTTGCCAATGGCGCAAAGATCTCTAGTGTCTCGTGCGCGATACGCTTCTGTCGCTCTTTGGAAAGAAAGCCCAGCGTGCGCATGTTGTGGAGCCGGTCGGCAAGTTTGATGAAGATAATCCGGATATCGTCCTCTGCCATGGCCAGGAACATTTTGCGGAGGCTTTCGAGTTCTTGCAGATCCAGGTCGCGAATGTCGTCTTGCGTCGTCAGTTCCTCGACGTCTTCGATCTTGGTAACGCCCTCGACCAGAATCCGGATTTCCTTGCCGAATTGCTCTTCCAACTGCATGGGGGTGACTTTGGTCTCTTCCAGCACATCATGCAGCATGCCCGCAGCAACGACTTCGCTCTCGAAGTTGATTTCTGCCAGTAGGTCGGCGACGTGGAGTGGGTGCTGAATGTAGGGTTCGCCCGAATCCCGCTGCTGTCCGGCGTGTGCTTGCTGCGCTACCTCATAGGCGCGACGTACCAGCGCCCTGGCATCCGTTCCCACGGCGCCGGAAGGTAGGCGATTCAACACGTCTTCAATGGTAAGCCATTTGTCCTTGGTCATGGTTCTGTGTACCACACCACGCGGCATATTTTCTCCGGACATCATAGCGCCAACGTCGAGGTTGTCAACGTGAGGTGGGCGGCATGATTGGGGGGAGTGCTGTGAGAGGCGCGGGAAGGTCGTCGCCTTAAAACGATCTGAGCCGCCCACCGGCGGCTCAGAAAAGAAGTTGCTTGTCTATTGCGCGGAGGATTTCCCCCGGAGTATCCCGATCAGGGAAACCGCAGCGTACCAACGTCAACCACCTCTCCGGCTTTGACTTCGACGAAGAGGGTTTCCCCGGTTTCCGGATCATTGAGCGGCTGCGAGCTCATGGGTTCCCACGCAACCAGCCCGTATTTACCCGGCTCGATATTGGGGAAGATGAAGCGCATGGTGTCACGGTCGAACGCCGCCTTGATCTGGTTGTTTTGATCGATCTCCAGCATCTCGATGTCAGGGTTGTTGGTCGGAATGGTATTCGCCAGCAGGATTTCCCCCAGGATAACCCCGCCGCTGGTGAGTTCGATTTGCCCGCGAATTACGGATTTGCCTTCTGCTGGTTCATCATCCCAGTTCGGTAGTGCATCTTCCACGATGGGAAGTGGACTATCCAGGGTGTCTGGCGTCGTGAGTGGGGATTGTGTAGGCGCCGGTGATGCTTCATCGGTTGCGGTTGGGGTACAACCAACCAGGAATGCCAGCACAATCAACGCCAGCGCCTTGATGTACCGTCGATAAGGGGTTTTCATGTCTCTCCTTTCCTGTCGTTTCGAATTAACAGCCACCCGCTAAGTCCTAGCGGGTGGCTGTTGGTTACCTTGACGAAAGGAGCACTACTTATTGATGCCGCGCGCAGTGGTGAAGGAGTCACCGGTGAGATTGCCATAGCGCGGGTCGACGTCGTAGCGGTAGGACAGGTTGGCGATGCCGATCACCTGAGCGCCAGTGCAGGTCACCGTCACGGCGCCGTTGTAGTTGTCGTTGGCGCCGCCAGCAGTCATGCCGGAAGCGTTAGGCGCGAACTGGCTCCAGCCGGGGTTGGCATCGGTCATGCTGAAGTTGTCGCTGAAGGCCGCGATGCTGCCCATGGCCGAGTAGGCGGCCGTGCAGTTGGCGGTGCCCGCGCTAATCTTCATGATCTGAATACCGCTGCTGTACCCGTAGTACTCGGACGCCACCTGCGGGAAGACGATGGTATCGGAGGCTTCGGCTGCCAGGGAGGCTTCGTAGGTCACACCACGACCGGCAGGATTGGTCCGGTTGTCCTCGTTGACGGTGACGATGATGACCTTGTTGGCGTTCGGGCTGTTCACTTCAACAATCGCCGAACCGCTGCCACTGACGCCGGCCATACTTCCTGGAAGCTGACTCGCGTCACCCATGTACGGACCCCAGGACTGACCAGGGCCAATGTTGGTGGAGGTCTGCGTGTACTGGGTGCCGCCGAAGTTGTAGGTCACGTTAACGGTCAGGGACTCGGTGCCGATGTTCTGGACCTTCAGACCACTCTGGTAGCTGTAGTAATCCTTCACGACGCGGGGGATGTAGACTTTTGTACCGCCCTCGCCCAGGCCGTTGTAGCTGTGGAATTGGGCGCTGCTGCCGGAGTCGCCGGAGTTGTAGAAGTTGCAGACCACGGCCAGCGGGTGCGTCGCATCGCCCTGGAACTTCGCTGAGCCGGAGAATTTCGTGCCGAGGTCGGCATTCGTGGACTGATCGAAA
Source organism: Anaerolineae bacterium (assembly GCA_016926915.1). Classification (GTDB taxonomy): domain Bacteria; phylum Chloroflexota; class Anaerolineae; order B4-G1; family SLSP01; genus JAFGNR01. The sequence goes on along the minus strand of JAFGNR010000178.1, from coordinate 10,775 downwards.
ATGTAGCTGGAGTAGGCAGGAACGTTCTTGCTCTCCGTGTCCTGGACCGTGCCGGCGCTGTTGTAGTAGGTGGCGTTGACCGTTACGGAGGTGTCGCCGGTATTCTGGACTGCGCAGTAGGAGTTCCATCCATAGTAATCGCGCATGACCTGCGTGGCGTAGATCTTTTCCATAGGAGCGGCGACGCCCGTGCTGGTGCCGACGCGGGCCGGATCCGTGCCGCTGGGCAACTGCGTGTTGACGATGGCTGCAACTTCCTGATCGGAGCTTACCACCGCCGAGCCGATGAATCCCGAGGCCAGGCCCGGAACGTGCGAGGGCAGGTACCAGGTCTTGGAGCCGTTACCCGCAATCGTGCCGCCGTTGAAATCCAGGGCCAGGCTGCCGGTGCTGCTGTAGAACTTGATGTTCACCGTTGCAACACTGCTGCTCAGGTTGGCGACTGTCACGCCGGAAACCCAGGTCCCACCTGGGAAAGCGAATACGTTGCCCGTGGCCATCAGTGCGACTGCCAGGACACTCAATACTAACAACACGCGAACTAGCTTCTTCATTTCTCAAACCTCCTTCAATCAAAACTGTACTGCTCAAGCTGTCAAAACGACAAAACTACACAAAGACCGGTTGTCAACTGTCAACAGTATACCAATCCGGGGGGCAAAAAGCAATCACCCATTAGTAGTAATCCGGTGTAGTAGCGGGTTTTCCTGCCAGAATCGCAGCCAGCAAGGCTGTGAGAACCTCTCCGAGTAGGGAAGTGATGCGCAACATCAGAGCCAGCAGCACGGTGAACGGTGCAGCGCGGGCCGGCGCCATCAGCGCGATGAAGACCGCTTCACGTACTCCCAGCCCCATTGGCACGAAAACGGCGAGCTGGCCCAACAGGAGTGCACCGGCTAATGCCACAGTAAGACGCGGCAGCTCCGACCAGGCAACGGCGCCCGTGAGCGAGGCGTCCAAGAGGCAAAATCCCAACACCAACAAGGGCCACGTCAAGAGGATTGCAATCAGGACTCCGTTGACTCCTGTCCAATTGATTTTCCCCCACGCTTGCCGGGCGATTCCGGCCTTGTTCAGTTGTTCAACGAGTCCCCGTCCCAGCCGTGGGACGCTGGTCAGGAAGCCTACGACTGCCAGTGTGATGAAGAGGGTCGCGAGCCGGCGGGCGTCGGGAGACCACGCCCCCAGGCCGCTCTGGGGGAGGGCGACCAGGATGAGCAGGAAGCCGGCCAGGTGTACCATGGCAAATTCGAGGATCACGCTCAATCCCGCTACTTCACCTGCGACGCCTGCGCGTGTGGCTCCCATTACCTTGCCGAGATAGGTCCAGATGAAGCCGGGTACATACTTGGCCAGGTTCGAGGTCAGGGCGATTTGCAGGCCGCGTGGTGTGGGCATGACCCCACCTAGCGCGCGGACGAGAAGCGCCCATTCCCATGCGCCCAGGGCCGTCGCTGTGGTGATGCAAGCCCAAGCGGCGATGAGGTAGCCGGTATTGAAGTCCAGACTCGCCTCGCTCAGGGTCTGGTATCCGTTGGCCAGCTGCTGCCAGATAAACCAACCGCAGACCCCGATGATGCTGGCCGAAAACAGCCGGCGCACCCACCGCAGCGCTGCCGAATCTTTGTGCTGCTTGTACCAATCGTAGAGCGCGCGTAGCTTTCCCAGAAGGGATGTGAGCACGGGTGACATCTGTCTCAAGGGGCGACCGGCTTCCGCACTACCCAATTGAAGTTGGGGAGCAAGAACCGCAGGGCCTGCGCGACCGGGCGCGGAATCAGGCGCGCCCATGCAGGTACATCGGGCGCGCCGGCGAAATGTCCTGGGGTGTAGATGAGGTCCAGGGTGTAGTCGCGCCGCTCGAAACCCTGCCAGAGGCCGCGGAGCTGCCGGTAGGTGTAGAGCTCGAGATCGTAGGGATGCCCATGTTGGCGGCGCACGTAACGATCCACCAGGGGGCGGGGGAGCCAATGCCGTCCAATCCAGTGGTAGTGGTACTCGATAGGCCAGAGGCGGTTCGGTCCGCTGAAAAAGCAAATGCCCCCTGGTTTCAGAACGCGGCGAATCTCTCTGACCAGGCGCGCGGGATTGGTGCTGTGCTCGTAGACCTGGGCGCAGATCACCAGGTTGAACGTCGCATCATCGAAGGGCAGGTGGAGCCCATCGGCATGGAGAAACTGCGCCTGCGTATCGGGATGTAAGGCGCGGGCGACGTCGAGGGCTTCTTTCAACGGATCGAGACCGGCGACTTGACCGAAGGTGCGACTCAGCTGCGCCGTGATAACGCCGATTGCGCAGCCCACATCTAGGCACCGGAAGTCCGGGTATGCGTCAGCCCCACCCAGGAAGTGCTTCAGGATGCTCTCGATTTTTCGGGCTTTCTGGAAGCGTGAGTCGTATTCGTATTTCTCCAAAAGCCCGGCGGGTACACCGGTCCCGCCGGCGTTATTTGTGTGCGCGTGCAAAGATGTCATCGCAGAAGACCTTTTTGATAAGTGGTGTGTGCGTCAGCAGGTGCATGGCCTGGCGCAGTCCGGGGCTCTGTTCGGCGTAGTCCCGGTAGTCGTGCAGCCAGACTCGCCACTTTGCAAACCCGATTTGTGCCAGCATGCGCCGCAGTGCGCGTGGGGTCTGTTCGTTGACGTGGACGTGCGAGAACTTGAAGCGTTCTCGTGGGTCGGTGGGCAGGCGAATACCGCGCAGACGCTGCACGAAACGGAATACCGGATACCCGTAGTGGTAGTACCAGAGATTCGGCATCGTGTGGATGAGTAGTTCGCCGCCGGGCGCCAGGACGCGCCGGACTTCTGCCAGTGCGCGTTTGAGTTCGCGCGGGTAGAGATGTTCGACAATATCGCTCATGATCACGCGATCGAAGGTCTTGTCTTCAAAGGGCAGCTGTTGGGCATTTCCTAGCAGAATGTGTGGGGAGATCCAGCGATCCAGCGTGTGCACGCGCGCGCGCGCGATAGCCTGTTGGGCCAGGGTGAGCGCGTTGGGTGCATAGTCGATCCCGACGGCCTCGATGCCGTGTTGGCCGCACGCGATGAGGATTTCGCCCCGCCCGCACCCCAGGTCCAGAATCCGCATACCGGGAGCCGCATCAAGGAAGCGCCACAGCGTCTCCAGCCGCGTCGTAAGCCCGCTTTCTGCACCGTCGAGATAGGCGGCAAATCCATCGCATTCGGTCAGGAAGTATTCCTCTGTATAGGCGTCTGCGGTGATAGTGGGACGTTCGTCGGGTACGTTCATCCTGCATCCTCCAAGGTGCGACGATAGATCGTCAGCACCTGATGCGCCAGTTGTTGCCAATCGAAGACTGTGGCGCGGGCTTTCCCTTTCACAAGTAGCGTCTCCCTCAGCCGGGGGTTGGTGAGTACCTGGGCAATTGCATCTGCGAACTGCTCCGGCTTGAGAGGGTCGTCGATCAATACTCCGGCTTCTCCTACAACCTCCGGAATGGCTCCGCTGCGTGAGGCAATTAGGGGAACTTCACACACCATGGCCTCTACACAGGGGATACCGAAGCCCTCGTGAAGCGAGGGATACACGAAAACGGCGGCGTTACGATAGAGCGCCGGGAGCTCATCGTCGGGCGCCGGCCCGATATAGTGGACGTCGTCTTCCAGGTCCAGGTCGTGGATCAGATCGAAAATTGCCTCGTCGTCGCTCTGCCGGTAGCGCCGGCCCGCGATGACCAGGGCAAGCCTGGGACCGCTGCGCTCCTTGAGGATGTGGAGGGCTTGAATCAAGGTATGCAGGTTCTTTTTCTTCGCCACCATGCCCACGAAGAGGAGATATGGATCGGGCAGGTTGTACTTTTCCCGCAGCGCGCGTCGCTCATCCTCGGTTACGATTCGCTCCCGGAACACGGCCTTCGGTGCGCAGTAGACCACCGTCATCTTCTCCGGCGGGATTCCGAAATCCTGGACCAGGTCATCCTTAACGTCCTGCGAAATTGTGATGACGCGGTCGGCAGCGTGGAGAAACTGTGGTTGAATGTGGCGCCAGAACCATACTGCTGAGCGCGCGTGCAGTTGGGGGTAGCGCAGTGTTGTAACATCAAAGATGGTAAGCACGTTTCTTGCCGGTCCTGTGAACCCTCCCAGCGAACGGGCAAAGTGAACCAGATCCACCCGTCGGGTCAACGTTGTGGCGAGGACAACACTCTGAACCCATAGACGTTCCAGAACCCGGTTGCGCACCGGGATACGGCGTTGTTCCACGTGTGGGAAATCGAAGTCCGGTTCGAACTGGCTGACCAGGATAATGAAGCGCCAGCCGGTTTCCAGTGCGAAAAGAACACGGAACAGCTCCAGGACTGCCGTTCGTACCCCTGAAGGCCGGTCGATGTCGGTGGCGTCGATCAGAATCGTGACCGACCGTCTATGGTTTCTCATGGCGCTCCTGGATGCAGGCCGCGAAAATGCCGGCCACGCGTTCACTGATGCGTTCCCATCCCAATCCCGCCGTAGCGGTCGCCCGCGCTGCATTTCCTAGCTGCCGGCGCTGCGCCGGGTCGTCGAACAGCCGGCACATGGCCTGGGCTAACGCCTCCGGATCCTTTTGTGGAACCAGCAGGCCGTTTTCTTCATTTGTGATCACTTCTGGGATGCCGGCCACGTCTGTAGCGATGATGGCCCGTCCGGCTGCCAACGATTCCAGCAGGACGTTAGGCAGGCCATCAAGGTTGCCCGATTCATCGAGGATGGAGGGAACCAGCACGACGTCGGCAGCTGCGAGGTAGGCCGGCGTCTCGTTCCAGGGAATGTGGCCTGTGAAAATCACGTGACGTTGAACGCCCAGTTCGCGCGCCTGCGCCAGCAGGTCGGAGCGGAGGTCGCCCTCGCCGCCAATGATGAACCGTGCGTCAGGAAATTGAGCCAGGACGGCGGGAAGGGCGCGGATGAAGAACGCGAAGCCCTTCTTGTGGACCAACCGCCCCATAACCATGGCGACCGGTTGTCCGGCCTGCAACCCCAATCGGTCGCGGATTTGCAGACCGCTCGCGACGTCCGGCGCGTAGCGGTCCAGGGCGACGCCATAAGGTACCACCTCGATTTGTTCTGGCGGCAGTCCCAACGCCACAGCCCGTTGGGCGAGATTGGTACTGCACGCGGTCAAATGGCAGGCCTGGCGGAAAACGAAACGCGCGAGGGGTCGGAAAATCCGGTAACGCTCTGCCACGAAGACGTCGGAACCGTGCAAACTCACGACGAGTGGTATCCCTGTCAGCCGGCTGGCTACTGCGCCGATGAATCCCCCGGGTAACAGCCAGTTGGCGTGGATGACGTCGCTGGCCTCGCGTTTTGCTCTGACCAGCAATGCTATCACGGCGGCAATGCTGAAGAGCGCCGCCAAGGGGTAGGCATGCCACTTGAGTTGAATGTCACTCTCGAGAGAGCGCGCGTGTCCGAGGCGGGACCACCGGCGCGGCCACATGAAACGCACCCGTTTGACGTTTACCGTTTCTTGCCATCCCGGGACGACTTCCGGATCATCGGGGGCCAATACGGTGACTTGGTGTCCCAATGCAACGAATCCACAACTGAAAGAGTGGATGAAAGATCCAACTCCATCCCCTTGATACCGGGGATATGAGGAGGTAATCATGGCAATATTCATGAGTCGGCCACAGCTCCTTGGCGATTCACGGGCGCCTTGCCCTCAAGGCAATACCGGGCAGACACGCGCGTGACCTACACTATCGTGTAGAACGCGCCCATCATACCACACCGGCTTTGTGCAGCAAGACGCGCGGCGCCGCACTATGTAAAGCTCTCACAGTTGGTTCGTGTTGGAAACCACATTGTGTTCACGGTGAAAAGCGTCGCGCAGGGCTTTGTGTGCAGGGATGCCCTGCAAGAATGACTGCTTGTGGAGAGGGTCCTGGATCCTCGCCGCGCGATTCTGGAGCCAGGTCTGCGCCGCGTCAAGTAGAGACGCGGCGCGCTCATCCTGCACGTCACATAACGCCCGGTAACACGTCAGGTAAACACGTCCGGGTTCGTGGGTTCCGGTGAGTTCCGGATCGATTCTCAGCTGGGTAAGAAGGGTTTCGAGATAAGGGCGAATGTGCCTGGCATCGTTTTCCCGGACGCTGGCTACGCGGATAAGTCCTGCCAGCGGTTCGGGATGAACGCGTCCCGCGCGCGCTTTTGCATACGCGGCTTGGGCTTCGCGGTAAGCAGACGCGGCTTCTTCAAGGCGCTCCAGGCCAAAGTCTGCATGCCCCAGACAGAGCCACGCCTCTGCTTGCAAATGCACATTGTCGAGCGCCTGTCCCCAGTGCAGAGCCTGTTCCCCGTGCGATCGCGCTGTGCCGTCGTTGCATTCTTGGTTTGCCAGCAAGCTCAACTCGATGTGTGCACTTGCTTCAAGGTAGCGGCTGTTGATGGTCTGGGCCAGAGCATACGCTTGCTCGAAGTCGGTGCGGGCCTCGGCCAGCGCACCTGTGGCCAGTTTGGCCCGTCCGAGCTGGAGCAGCGCCGTCCCTTCGGCCAGACGGGCGCCGCTTTCGTGGAAATGCTTCAGTGCAGTGCGTAAATGCTGTGCAGCTCTTTCGTGGTCGCCGCGCTCGTTGTGCGTGATTCCCAGGTTGAGTAGGACCCGATACCCGGTGAAGATATCGCCGGCTATCTGGCTGAGCCGCAGGCTTTCCTCAAGACAGTGTTGGGCTTTGGCATCATCGCCTGAGCAGGCACAGGCGTTTCCTAACGCGCCGAGGGTTTCACTCTCTCCCCGTACATCGCCGGCCTCGCGGAAGAGCGCCAGCGCGTGTTCATACGTTTCAAGCGCTGCTTCGTGATCGGCCCTGTGCATCTGGAATTCGCCGATGCGTAGCAGGATTTGCCCGTGTATTCGGGGGTCTGCCAGCTGTGGGGCGGCGGCGAGGGCCTGACCGAGGTGCGACAGGCCTGCCGTGAGGTCGCCGCTTCGGCCCAATGCGGTCCCCAGTGCCAGACGCGCCTGAGAAACGATATAGACAGCGTCACACGACTCTGCCAACGCCAGTCCCGTTTGCGCTGCGCCCCGTGCTGCATTGTACTGTGCCAGGGCATTCAGTATGGTCGCGTGGGCGACGAGCAAGCGCCCTAGTGCTTCGGCGGGAGCTGGCGCAGTGCGCTGCTGTAGCTGGCGAATGCTTTCACGCACCAGCTGTTCTCCTTCCCGGATGAACCCGCGCCGTATCACGAGTTCCAGAAAGCCGGGAAGACTCTCGATCAGCTGCGGAACGCTGCCGTTCTGAGCGGCCCATAACCAGGCCGCCCGCACGTTGTGTAGATCGACCTCCAATCGCGCGTATTCGGCTGCAGTCAGATCCGGCGGCGCCTGGTGCAGGTTGGCGAGACGTTGTAGATAGATTTCGGTGTGCCGTTGCAAGGCCCGGGACAGTTCCTGAGAATTCTCGGCTAACTTTTCCAACGCGTATTGGCGTACCAGGCTTTGGAGTGTGCAACGGACGGCGCCGGTGCTACTCCCCGGCGCCTCCAGGTGCAATAGCGATTTGTCGACCAATTCCGTGAGAATCGGCAGCCCTACTGGCAGCCCTGTTGTCGGCGCCGCTGGCAACTCTGCTTCGGTAATCATCACGCCGGCCTCCCAATCGAAGCTGCCGGGAAAGACGGCTAACCTCAAGAAAGCGCTACGTTCCCTGGGCGAAAGCAGACTCCATGAATAATCGAAGACCGCCCGAATATCGCGGTGACGCCGGGGCACGTTGCTGTAGGTCGTGGACAAGAAACTAAAATCGTGCCGGATGCGTTTCGCGATATCGTGACACGGCATGACACGCATCCAGGTTGCGGCCAGCTCGAGCGCCAACGGCATCCCGTCCGTCAGGCGGCAAATCTCGATGATGTCAGACTGATTTTCCGGGGTTAGCGTAAAGCCCGGCCGGACGCGCCGGACGCTCTGTACAAACAGCTGTACGGCGCTATAGCGTTCTGGATGGGCTGCCATAGGGGTCAGAGGGTAGCTCAGCCCGCCCACGTGAAACAACCACTCGCCTTGTAGATTGAGACGTTGGCGTGACGAGACGAGCACTTTCACGCGGGGAGCTGCGCGCAATACGTCATCGATAAGGCCGGCAGCCGGCAGGTGTTGCTCCATGCCGTCGCAAATCAATAAGAGCTGCTTGTCATGTAAGGCGGTTTGCAAGTGCTCCGGTACGGTCTGGGAACTGGTCGTCCCAATCTTGAGGGCTTGTGCGAGCCTGGTGATGAATGAGGCCTGTTCGTCGCCGGCATTGAGTGACACATAAGCGAGCCCATCGTAGAACTTCCCCGCCTGTGCAGCGGCTGCCTGAAGGATCAGGCGTGATTTGCCGATGCCTCCTGGTCCCACGAGCGTCAGCAAACGACAACTGGAATCATCTAGTGTCTCGTCGATTTGCGCCAGCTCTGTTTCTCGACCCACGAAAGCAGTCAGAGGGGCGGGCAAAGTGTGGCGCGGCGCGGGAGCCGGGGCGCTTTCCTCGTGCGCACGAGGAGAGGGGAGGTCTCCCCCGCTTCTAGTGCGGCTGCGGTTCTTGGCGGTGCGGATTTGTTGGTAGAGTGCAGTCGTTGCCTGCTGAGGCTCGGCGCCCAATTCTGCCCTGAGGATTTTGCGGCAAAGCCGGTATTGCTCCCGGGCTGCCTCCGGATCGCCGTCGCGCGCCAGGGCGAGCATCAGCTGGCGATGCGCGGTTTCACGCCACGGTTCCAGTTCCAGCTCGCGCCGGGCATATTGCTGGGCCGTCTTGAAATTCCCTTGCCCCATGTGATAGCGGGCCAGGATGTCCAGGGCCGCCAGCGCGCGTTGGTGATATTGTTCCTGGTGGAGCAGGCGCCATTCGTCGAACAAGGGTGCATCCGACAACGTAATGCCTGCCAGGAAATCTCCTTTATAAAGTAAGACAGCGTGTTCCAAGCGCCCTGCACATTCCGCACAGTTCTCCAGTGCGGTATGCGTGTGAATCTGGCACGCGTGTAGCCGAGACTCGAAAGCGCGCACATCAACCCAGCAATTCTCATCCCTTATTTGGCGCTGCACCGTCCGCCGGGTAATGACCAGAAGTGAGTCCGGGGCTTCATCGTCCTCATCTTGGATTCCTAACGTTTTGCGCAGGTTAGAAAGCGCCACGCGCAAGCTGAGATTTGCTTTATGTTCGCTGCTTTCTCCCCAGAACAGCGTCGCCAAAGACTCGCGCCTTTGTGGAACAGGGGGCTCCACCAGCAAATAGGCCAGCAGCGCTCGCGTTTTGTTAGAGCGCAGTCTGTCTATAGAGGTTCCGTTCAGGGTCGCTTGAAAGCCGCCCAGTACGTGCAGTTCCAACCTGTGCATGGGCCAAGTTTAGCACAAAATGCCGGAAATGGTAACCTTTCGTAACGTTCTCGTAACGTTCTCGCGGTATGATGGTAATGGTTGTATTGTCTCTTATTCCAGCTGGAGTTCTATGTCATTATCCGGTCTCGATCAAGTTTTGATAACGGTCAATGCGCGTTATCAGGCCTATCTTCTGCGAATCTGGCAGGAGACCCCCGGCGCTCCCTGGCGCATCTTGTTACAAGATGCCACTACGGGCGAGCGCAGCACGTTCGTAGATCTGGAGGCGCTGCTCTCTTTCCTCCAGACGCAAATGGAGCTTCCTGACGCTACGTTTGCGCCCACGGATGACCTCGAAGATTAGAGTGGAGTTTGAGAAACTGTTTTCTGTTTTATTTATTGTTGGATGGTAGCCGGGAAGTCGATTGTCTTGACAATCTACTGGAATGCCCTATAGTTACCATGGCAAGCCAGGAGACATTAGCGTTGCAGGTCATGGAGTCAACATAGGAGATCATGGCTTGATTGTAAACAGAGTTTTGAGTGTAGCTGCTCCGCCAATTGGTTGGTCCCGTGATCCGGAGCGGCTGTTTGACGTCACTGGAGTTGTGCCTTCACAATCGTTGGGGAGAGAGGTGTGTGGTGAAGTTATCAATGCAGGTCGGTGTACGGTCAAGGCGCCCGCCTTGATCTCAAAGCAGAAAGCGCGTTGTCAAGACCCCGAAAGGCTATGTTCCATGTCTATACCACAGAGGAGGAGCCACTATGACTCGTAGGAAGCTTGTTGTACCAGCAGTTGTACTCATTTTCAGCTTGTTGTTCTCGATGCTGACGGTGGAACCGCGCCCGGTAATGGCCGCGACGTTCACCGTCGACAGCAACGGGGACGCGGGCGACGCGAATCTGTTGGATGGCGTCTGTGACGATGGGTCGGGAAACTGTACCCTTCGCGCGGCCATCGAACAGATCAATCATAACGCGGACGCGTCAAATACGATTACCATTGGCGCCGGTGTTGGCACGATCACGCTGACCGGCGGCGAGCTCTTGATCCGTGAAAACCTGACGATTCAGGGTGCGGGGATCGGCGCCACCGTGGTGGACGGCAATAACAACGACCGTGTATTCCGCGTTTTCAACCCCCCCAGGTCCCTCACGGCGAGTTTCTCGAATATGACCATCACTGGCGGCGGCGGCGTGTTCTCCTGGGGCGGCCCTACCCATGGCGGCGGCATCTACGCCCACGACAATACCACGCTGACTCTGACCAACATGCGGTTCGAGGATAATACTGCACCCAGGCATGGCGGCGCAGTGTATGCTCGTGGTCCCCTGACCATTGACAGCTGCGAGTTCGTCGATAACTCTTCCCAGAATGAGACGGGCGGCGCGGTGCATGGGGTGGTCGGCGCGATGCAGATCAGGGATAGTTACTTCGAGGACAACCACGCCGATGGTGCGCTGGGCGA
>JAFGNR010000454.1 GCA_016926915.1 Anaerolineae bacterium | reverse complement strand
GGGTACGGCCCGATCCCGCTGCATCATCTGCTGACGATGTCTTCTGGCGTGGATTTCGACGAAGATTACGCGAATCCGCGCTCCGACATCAACAGGCTGCCGATGCAGATTTTCGTCTTCAGAACCAGCTTGCCCGCTCTCCTAAAAAAGGTGGAAATGGTCCGGGAGCCGGGAATCTACAACGCATATAGCAGCAGCGACACGCTGGTCTTGGGTCTGGTCCTTGAGGGCGCGACCGGGATGTCTCCGGCGCAATTCCTGGAAGAAGCTATCTGGCAGCCGGCCGGGATGGAATATCCCGCCTATTGGGGCGCCGATTTCCAGGGCCACACCCTGGTGTATGGATTTCTCTCGGCCACTTTGCGCGACTATCTCCGGTTTGGGCGGCTTTACTTGAACCAGGGGCAACGGGATGGTGAACAAATCATCCCCGCAGACTGGGTTGCCCGTTCCGTGAATCCTCAAGAGGCGCATTTGCAGCCCGGTGACAATACCCAGAGCCATTCAACTTTTGGTTATGGGTATCAGTGGTGGATCCCGGAGAATCCCCAGGGAGACTTCACGGCCATTGGCATTTGGGGACAATACGTCTACGTGCATCCAGGATACGGCGTTGTGATTGCCAAAACCAGCGCCGATGCTGATTTTAAGATGCAAGATCACGAAACTATCGAAGTTTTTCGTACCATAGCGCAATGGGCGGCAGCGCAATGAATCTGAAACACATCATCAATCCATTTCGCATCGCCATTGACCCGATGGAGCGGTTACTCCTGGTCAACTTCGAACAAGACCCGGATACCACTTACGTCGGGTTCGAGCCGCAGGTGTTCGACGATCCGGTCAACGGCACAGGGCAACTCGTCATCGGGTGGCGGCAGGATGGCCGGGTGGACGTCTTCCACCAGCCCGGCCTGCATCTGGACGCGGCCAAGTACGACATCGCCGGTAAAGGGCTGGCGCACATGGTCGCGCGGGAACTGTCTGGGGCGACCTACGAAGTAACTGATTTCGGCGTGCAGGCGCATTACGAATTCGAGGACATCCACAACCGGACGGTCATAATTCGCATCAACGAACAAAACCCGAAAACGCGCAAGCCGTTTGGCCTGCTCGCGCCGATGGGCGACGCCGCAGAAGCGCCTTCGGCTATGCCGCTGGTGCTGCTGCACGATTTTTACTTCGTCAGGCAGCCGCACACAACTTTGGAAATCAGCATTGACGGCAAACGGCATCAGCCGGACAAGCTGCCGGTCCCGATGGATTTCACGCGAATGTATTTCACGCGCTACAGCCCCAGGCCACTGATTGCTACGCTCAATCCGGCGTTCGATGGCGAACTCGAACCGGTCGCCGTTGAGGTCGGGGCGACAGAAGTAAAGGTGCGCGAAACCATACTCGCGTTGGAGTGGACCGCCGACAGACCGGCGCTCAAGCGGGTGCTCCGTCTGAACAAAGTCCACCCACTGGCGTTGCGCTTCGAGCCGGCGTTCCCCGACCTCCAGACGATGGCGGAGGCTACCCACGTCGAAGGCAGCTTCGAGATCGAGGGCCACCCTTCCACCGGGCGCATCGCCGGGACTTACACCGTCGAGAAAAACGATGGGCATATCACCGTCAAAATGATCCCCGCGCAAGGCTGGCTGCCGCGCCCAACAAAGTTTTCATTGCGCTTCCTCTATACAGTGGCGGGCGTTTTCAAAAAATGGCCGGCCACCTACGAATGGACGGCGCATCTTCAAGTACAAGAGACCAGCGCGTATACCATGCGTTCAGCATGGCGCAGAATGAAGCAATAAAAGCGTGGAACCGCACGACTATCAGACTAACGACTATCAGACTATCTGCAAAGGAGTCGATTCAATGGACATTCACGAAGCTCAACGCGAAATGCGCTCCGCCTTTTTGGGCGGATTTGCCGGGCAACTGGTTTCCGGCCTGATCTGGCTCATCGCCGCCGCGCTCGGCGCCTGGGTCGCGCCAGGCTATGGGATGGCCGCGCTCTTTTTCGGCAGTATGGGCATCTTCCCGCTCACGCAGTTGGGCGTGCGGCTGATGGGACGGCCCGGCAAGGTCAGCTTTGCAAACAAACTATGGGAACTGGGGCCGCAGATCGCGTTCACCGTGCCCCTCAACTTCCTGCTGGTAGGGGCGGCCACGCTGTACCGCGAGACCTGGTTCTTCCCGGCGGCGATGATCGTGGTTGGTTCGCATTACCTGCCATTTATCACCTTGTATGGGATGAAGATGTTTGGTATACTCGCCGCACTTTTGGTAGTCGCGGGCGCGGGGCTGGCGCTCTATGGGCCGGCGGTGTTCAGTCTGGGCGGATGGTTGGGCAGCGTGCTCTTGATTGCGTTCGCCTTCGCCGGTCGCGCGATGGTGCTGCGAGAGGAAAAAGCCAGTGGGTGAACGAAGAAAATCGACATTTAGAACAATTCATATCCTCTTCTTGCTCGTCCTGCTGCTGCAAATCGCAAATGCGTTCTTGCTGTGGCTGCCGCAATACGTCCGCCTGATCCTCAACCAACTGCTCTTCGTCTTCCTGCCGGCTTACCTCTACCTGCGGCTGACGCGCGAACCGTTCCGCGAGCGGGTACGCTGGACGTGGCCGGGGTGGAAGATTGCCGCACTGTCCTTGCTGATCGGCATGGCGCTCTATCCCCTCGCGGCGGTGAGCGGGAGCGTCTTGCAACAACTTCTGGGATATAGCCCTGTGTTGCTTGACGACATCATCCCCACTACGGCGCTGATGGGCATTCTGGCTATCGTGGCCTACGCCGTGATGGCCCCCCTGTGCGAAGAATTCCTGTTCCGGGGCGTGCTCCAGCCGGTCTACGAACGACGCGGCCCCGCCTGGGGCGTGGGCTTCGTCGGCGGCTTGTTCGTCATCTTCCACCTATCTTTGCTCCAGGGGATCAGTATCATCCCGCTGGCGCTGGCGCTTGGCTTCGTCAACTACCGCACGCGTTCCCTTCCGGCGAGCATCCTCACCCACTTTGGCGCGAACGCGCTGGCGGCCCTGGTCTTGACCGACACGGTGTTCCCCCTCGGCGCGCCGGGCGTGCTGTTCTCTGCGCCGGCGCTCATCATTAGCCCGATTGTGGCGCTGCTCGCGCTCATTGCCTTTACCCGGATCACCCGGCGCGTGTCCCCAGAAGCAGATGCGCCGCCGTCCGCTGTGCTGCCAGAAGCGCGCGCGTTCGCCATGTCTGCCGTGTGGCCATTGCTGATCGCCGGCCTGCTCTATGTGGTGGTCATCGGCGCTGAAATTTACACGATCGTGAGCGGGCCGGGTCTGTTTGCCGCGCCCCTCGCCCTCCCTACGGCGGAATGGGAGGACGCAGTGCAGTGGCAGTACGAGATTTACAATCCGGCGGATGAGGTGGTGGGAGACGGCGAATGTCTTTTGACCCCGGAGGGCGCGCTGATCGACCTCGCGTGTACGTCCACCGTGCGCGCCTACGAGGTACAGATCGGCAACAGCTTTTGGAGCAGCGCGGGCGGCGAACGCCGGGATCACTTCCGGTGGCGGGCGGACGATGGCAGCCTGATTTCCGGGCAGACGGTGATGGACTTGCAAGACGGCGCGTATCACGCCGACATCGGCTGGACGACCGGCGCGGACGGCATCCACGTGCAGATCAACGTGCGCGGCGAACCGGAGCGCGTCTTTGCGTTACCCTGGAGCGAGACTCCGCTGGCAGATGGCGCCGCCCTGCCCCTGTTGACCGACTATGCCGCCCCCTGGCAACTGGCCGCCCTCGACCTGAGAATGGGAACGTGGGGGCAAACGACGCGGTTTCATCCCTTTATGTGGCGGCCAGCCACCCAAGATAACGGCCCGGTCGCGGAGCAGTGGTTGGTGATGGTGACGGGCCGGGAGAAAATCACCACTCCGGCCGGTGAGTTCCAGGCCTGGAAAGTCGCCTTCGGCAACCACCAAACCGTCTGGCTGGATGACAGCGTCACGCCCGCGCGGCCTGTTCGTTTCTTCAACGGCGTCGAAACGTGGGCGCTCAAACAGAACCACTAATCTCACGAATTCTGTAATCATCCGAATCATATTGAACATTAACAGGTTACATAACCCAGGCCCGGTTAGCAAATTCGTTGGGCGATAGTCCCGGAGTTGGCAATCCTTGATGAGGGCGGGCATTGTACTCATCCTGGAAGGTTGCCAAAAGCGAAACCAGCGCCTCATTACAGTCCCAAGTCGCAGGGCGCAACCAGTCTTTTAGGGTACGCATTAGGCGTTCCGCACTGCCGTTGGTTTCCGGTCGATGCCGGTAGACCGGCACGTGAATGAAACCTGTCTCTGCGGCGAAGTCGGCGAATGCCTTAGCCCGAAAGTGCGTGCCCTGATCGCTAATCAGGTAGTCCAAATCGGGAGGCAAGTGCTCACGCAGGCCACCGATCATCTCCTCACTGGTAAGATGAGCGCCTGCGGTAAAGGCGGGTAAGCCCAAACACTGCCGCGTGCAGTTGTCTGTAACGATCAGCACGGCGATCCACTCCCGCTGGGGTGCCTCCGCGTGTTCCTGCATGCGGAGTTGGGCTAGGCTGGCATGCCAGGCTTGGTCCTCTGTGGTGCGGTGCCGCCACAGCACCTGGTGTTCTCGCCGGTGCTGCTGCCAAGCGGTTTGTGCTTCTGCAAACTCCGTCTTCGGCAACGCCGGCTGCTGCGCGCGCGTCTGGCGCCACTGCTCTTTAGCGCTCTTCCAGTCCAGATCCTCTTGTTTGCGGCGCTCACGTACTTGGTAACGCGCGGTTTGAATGGCCTCGCGGAGTCGCCATAGGCGCGGGGCCTGCACGGCGATAGCGCGCGGCTCATGGCGCTGGCGCAAACGGTCGCGGGTTGCAACTACATACTGTTCCATAGCGCTGCCATACTCCAGGGTCTCATCGCCAAAGACTTTGCCCGGCCAAGTCGGTAACTCGGCAGTGATTTCGGAGACGTGCTCCACGACCAAATGGCCAGAGGAACCACTCACCGCAGGCAGCTTACTCTCAGAGGTGTGCGCCACAGGAATGTAGCAGATGTCAACGTTCACGGTTTGTCCGGGCAACTCGGCATGGCCCGCGCGCTCCTCAGACGCCGCCTTTTTTTTCCGAGACGCTGTCCGACCAGAGGTCTGCGTCTTCCAAAATCCGTCTCACCGCACCGGGACTCACCGTGGGCACCCAACTGTGCTCTTTCGCGATTTCCTGCGAGATGCGCGTTTTCCCCCAGTCCGGGTGCGCCCGCCGCAGTTCGACCGCGCGCGCCGCGATCGCTTCATCTTTCTTCCGGGGGTTGTGCGGCGCGCGGCTCTTGAACTCCCGCAGCCCTGCGTAGCTTTCCGTCTCATAGCGGGGCTTCCACGTGTAGAAAGTGCCGCGACTCACTTTTGCTTTCTTGCAGGCAGATGTCACATTCCCACTAGCTTCCCACGTCTCGAAAAGCAGCTGCCGTTGCTGAAAAGTTGTGTAACCATAGTATGTTCGTTTCTTGTCCATGGTGTTATGATACTCTATTTTTGGGAAAGTGTTCAGCATGATCCCGTCGATTACATAATCTCACGAATTCTCACTAATTTTGTATCAGTGGAGATTCGTGCAATTCGTGGTTTATTCTATACGAGGAGATTGCTATGACAATAACGACGATACCTTTCGACTTGAATGGGAAGCCGGGCGTTCTGGAAGTGGACTACGCGCCCAATCAGAGCCTCACCGCCTCCGGTTTCGACCTGCTCGCCGGCTGTGGCTTCGATGTGAATATGTGCCTCGGCTACCCGACAATGCACGCCTACGTCCACGCTTACGAAGGCACGGGCTACTACACGGCCTCGGCCTGGATCCAGATCATCACACGCCGGGAGTTTGTCTCCGTGGAAGCGGATGCGCCGGCCGCCATCGTTTCGAGCGTGGACGTCAATGATACGATGAGCGAGTTGGGCGTGCCGTTCTTTGCAATGGGCTATCCGGCCGAGATCTATGACGCCCCCTGCAACAACCTCGGCGATTGCGGAAAACTCGAATGGCTGGCCGACACATTTCTGGTGACGATGCCGAGCCGGATCAATGCTAACACGATAGCGCCCCTTGCCGGGTTCAGGTGGGGCTACACCGAGTACGATCTGGACGGCCAGCGGCAGGTGGAAATTCATCCCCTTGTGACGACAGGGATTGCGCAATGGCGGCGTCACCTGGCGTTGCTGAGAAGCGAGTGCGGCAACTGGAGATTCGGAGAGTAGTCTACGCACTGTGAAATACGACTTTAGTTGTAGCCCAAGACCGGGCGAAAGTCCGTGTATAAATTATCCCTTGTTCCGATGCGCCAGGGTGAAAGTCGCGCTATAGTGTAAAGCATATCACGACAACAAGGTTCAACAGGAGAGAGTTATGACTAAAGATAACCAAAGCCCTACTGCGGGATCAGCGTCCCTTGCCGGACGCTTGCAGGAACTCCTGCACCAACTCGCGGCCCCGCAGTCCATCCACCACGCCGTCGTCGCCATCGAGAAAGGCGACGGCAGCTTCCGCTGGAGCGGCGCGGTCGGCGACGCGCATCCGGACGGGACGCCGATGCGCGTCGACACCCCAATATGGATCGCGAGCGTAACCAAGCTCTACATCGCCAGCAGCGTCCTCAAGCTGGTCGAGCGCGGCCTCATCCGCCTCGACGCGCCGATGTCAACCTACCTCCCGCAATCGCTGATCGGCGGGCTGCACCGTCTGGGCGGCGTGGACTACACCGAACAGATCACCGTCCACCACCTTCTCGGCCACCTCACCGGATTGCCGGATTACTTCGACGCCCGTCCCACAGGCGGAAAGACCCTGATCGAACAGGTCATCGAGCGGGATTTCGCGTTTACCATCGCAGATACGCTAGACACGGTGCGCCACAAGCTGACCCCGCATTTCCCGCCGCAGCCACTGGATACACCACACCCAAAGGTCAGCTACAGCGATACCAACTTCCAACTGCTCATCGCCATCATCGAGGCTGTGACCGGGCAACCTATCCACGCGGCGCTCGCGGACCTGGTGTTCGCACCGCTGAAGCTCAAGCACACCTGGCACCCCGCCGCGCAACCCGAATCGGTCACGCCGGCGACGCTCTGGATCGATAAACAGCCGCTGCACATCCCACTGGCGATGCAGTCTTTCGGCGACTTGAGCAGCACCGTCGCTGACTTGCTGAAGTTCATGCGCGCCCTCATCCGGGGCGAAGTCTTCGACGATCCGGCCACCGTCAACCTGATGACGCAGCGCTGGCATACCTTTGGCTTCTCGCTCAACCCGGTACGCACCTCGCCCGGCTGGCCCATCCAGTACGGCCTGGGGATGATGCGGTTTCAGATTCCCCGGCTTTTCTCCCCGCTGCGCCCCACCCCGCCGGTGATCGGGCACAGCGGCGCGACCGGGTCCTGGCTCTTCTACTGCCCGGAGTTGGATGTGTACCTTGCCGGAACCGTCGATCAAGTCGCGGCAGCCGCGGCGCCGTTCCGCTTTGTGCCGAAAGTTCTGCACATCCTGGCTTCAGCATAGTAGCCATCACCCTGACTATCACTTACGAAACTGCTTGCGCCGGATCACAATCCGGCGCTGCGAGGACGGCAGATTGTGATCCGTCTTTAGCGTTAAAGGAGGTGTCGAAAGATGAGCCTACTGAAATTCTTGAAACAAGTGTTATGGGTATTATTCTTGACCGTATTGCTGTTGGGCGTACCGCGCCTGGCGGGCGCTTTCGCGGATTTGTTCGACTATTCAACGATTGACCCCGACGGCGCGTTCGCGTGGATTTCTGTCCATCACATTGCCCAGGCGGTAGTTTTCCTGATGCTGATGCTCGCCATCAGCAAGGTCAGCGCCATTCGCTTTGGATTTGGCTGGGGAGATCGCAAGGAAGGGCTAGCGTATCTGCGCCTGTTTGTGTTGATCTACATCGGGTACGTCGTGGTTCACCGGCTCATCTTCCTCCTCCTCGCCGGCTCCTTGCCGGTCTTCTGGTATCAATTGACCGCACGCAACATCATCGGGCAGTTGAGCTTTCAACTGCTGCTTACGGGGCCATCCGAGGAGCTGATCTTTCGCGTGTTCGCCATCACGATGCTCGGCTTGCTGGTGAAAGGCGCAGTTTCCGACGGAGAAAAAGGCCCCGGCAAAGTCATCGCCACCATGTTCGGCGGAAAAATCAGCGTCGCCAACCTCATTGCCGCTGTCATCTTCGGCCTGGCCCACGTGCGCTTCACCTTCGCGCCGTTTTCGGCGTCTTTCGAGACGGGACAAGTCGTGGTTGCGGTGATCCTCGGCTTGTTCTACGGCGTCTGCTACGAACGGTCGAAGAGCATGATCTACCCGATGATGATGCACAGCTTCAGCAACGTGATCGTGGTGGGTGTGTCTATCATTACCGGATTCATCATCGGCTGATTTATCATTGATGATTATATGGAGGTGAATATGATGACAAACGAAACACCTACAGAAGCAACCGGCAAGACCCGTTTTGGCAAAACCTTTCTGGCGCTCGTGCTCCTCGGTGTGCCCGGCATATTAGCGTCGCTCCCGATGGCGCTCAACCAAGTGCAGGCGCTGCCGCCAGAAATGCTCGAATTGCCTGTCCCGCTGACCGTGGCGCTGGCCTTGTTCAATGCCTCGCTCTTGTTGGCAGTTGCCGTGGCTGTCGGGACCCTGCTCGCCCATCGCGTGGGCTTGCGTTCGCTGGTTGCGGAGAAAGTACGGTACGGCACAGCGATCTGGCCGCATCTGCGACCGTACATCACGATGGCGTTTGTGGCGGGAATCATCTTCGCGGTGGTGGTGCTGGGGCTGGATGCGCTCATCAATCCCTTCGCCGGCACGGAGTTAGCCAACGCCACGGCGGCCGGTGAATCCCCCACGATAGGGGCGCTTCTCGCTCAATTGCTGCTCGGCGTGCTCTACGGCGGCATCGTGGAAGAGCTGCTGCTACGTTGGGGTGTCATGGTCCTGTTCGTCTGGATCGGTTGGCGCGTGGCGCAACGAGGACAGGGCGCGCCCCACCCGGCGCTGGTCTGGACGGCCATCATTCTGGCGGCCCTGCTGTTCGGCATCGGCCATCTGCCCGCGATGGCCTCTATGGTCACACTGACGCCGCGCATCGTCATCCGCACCGTGTTGCTCAACGCCTTCGGCGGCGTCCTCTTCGGTTGGCTCTTCTGGCGGCGCAATCTGGAAACGGCAATGGTCGCGCACGCCGCGGGGCACGTGGGCTTCTTTATCGTCAATGTCGTCGTCGCGCTTCTGAACCTGGGTTAAAGAGATTCAATGGAACTCCACATCGAAAACGTCAGCAAACAGTACCGCAAAGCGGTTTGGGGCTTGCGTGACTTCACCCTCCGGTTGGGGCCGGGCGTCTTGGGGTTGCTCGGGCCGAACGGGGCGGGAAAATCCACCCTGATGCGCATCATCGCCACGATTACCCGGCCTAGCAGCGGCGCGGTGTTCTGGAACGGCGTGGACATCGCGGCGCAGCCGGACGATTTGCGCCGGGTGTTGGGCTATCTGCCCCAGGATTTCGGCGTTTATCCCAACCTGAGCGCGGTGGACTTTCTCACCTATCTCGCGGCGGTCAAGGGGTTGCCGCAAAGACAGGC
>JAFGNR010000029.1 GCA_016926915.1 Anaerolineae bacterium | reverse complement strand
CGCTTTGAGCACGCTGCGGAACAATACCAGTTCTTCCACGCTTTCTCCCCCAAAGGCCAATTCCCGTTTTTCGGCGACGACTTCTCCGGCCTGTTGCGCTTCCTCCCGGGAGGCGCGGCGGTTGATGCGGCCCAGCGTCAGGTGGGGAGAGAACGGGCGCACCTCCGGCGTGTAGCCCACGTGCGCCAGGGCTTCATTGACGCCCCCGTGTAGAATGGCCAGGCCTCGTGAGGTATCCTGGATTCCGGCCCAGACGACGCGGGGACGGCGTAGATTGGGAAACGCGCCCAACCCACCCACGGAGAACGCGACCGGCGCGGCGTTCCGGGCCACTGCTGCCAGCGCCTCCTGCGTGGGCTCCAGCCGTGAGACCAACATATCGCCGATGAAGAACAGCGTAAGGTGAATCCCCTCGGGGTTCACCCAGCGGATGGCTCCCTCTGGACAGGTGCGTTTGAGCTGGCGTTGCACGGTAGTGAGCCAGACGTGAAGCGCGCTTGACAAGGGAAGTGCGACAAAGGTGCGGTAGGTTTCTAATGTTGCCATAGGTGTCGTTCCTCGATTTCACAGCTTATCACCACGACGAGTTCATTATACGCTGCGCACCGGATTTCCTCAAACACCTCGCGCCCGCGGGCGCGTTGACTTCCTTTTGGCGCCGGGCTATACTCCAAGTCTAGGAAATGTGTCGTTGTGAGAACGTATGGCCAACGCGAAGGATGATCTCGGATGGATTACCATGCGAACCCGAATTACTGATCTCTGGCGTCGTCTTGTCCCGGTATTGAGGTGGACGCGGGCGAGTTACGTCTTGTTGAGTGCTTTCTTGTTGACGATCTTTCTTATCGTGGTGGTGTGGCGGCCCCTGGCCGAAGAGGCCTTCGCCTACTACGATCCACACCGTCCCCTCTGGGTGCAGCTGGATTGGCTGCTGATGGGGATTTTCCTGGTCATGTCGGTCTTGATCATGGGGAATCCCGATCTCAAGGCCGATAGTTTCATCGTGCTGGTTGGATTGGCCGGCGGGCTGGCTATCGAAGGGTGGGGAACTCAGACGGAGCTCTGGACTTACTACACGCTGGAACGCCCACCCCTGTGGATTATCCCGGCGTGGCCGGTGGCCAGTCTCTGTATCGACCGGCTTTTCCGCCTGCTGAATCGCCTGCTCCTCGACGTACCGGATCGTTGGATCCGCCGGGGTTACTGGGTCACGTTTACGGTCTTTCTTGGTTTGTTACTGGTTTTCACCTGGCCGACGCTGGACCGGTCTTTGACCCTGCTGGCTATTGCCGCGTGCGGATTGATGATCTTCAGCCCTACGGATTATCGCATTGCGCTGTTGACTTTTATTGCCGGCGCCGGTCTGGGATATTTCCTGGAACTGTGGGGCACAACGCGGGCGTGCTGGATCTATTACACGCGCCAGACGCCCCCGCTTTTTGCCGTTCTGGCGCACGGGATGGCCGCTGTCGCTTTCTGGCGCACGGGGTTATTGATCAAGCAACTGGTCTTCCGTTGGCAGCCTCGGCTCCCACAAGTTAAGGCAGAGTCTTGATGGACGTATGGCATCAGACTCCCCCCCTTACCTTGCGGCAGGTTTTCAAGACCTGGTGGCCGCTGGCCCTGAGCTGGGTGTTGATGAGCGTCGAGGGGCCGGCCCACGCCGCTGTCAGCGCCCGACTGGCGAACCCGGAGATCAATCTGGCTGCCTGGGGCGGCATCGTTTTTCCCCTGGCCTTAATGATCGAATCCCCTATCGTGATGCTGCTTGCTGCATCCACGGCCTGGAGCAAGGATTGGGGCGCTTACCGCCAGCTCCGCCGTTTTATGATGTATGCCGGCGCTATCTTAACGGCTGTGCACGTTGTAGTCGCTTTCACGCCATTGTACTATAGCGTGGTCAGGGATCTTATGGGGTCTCCGGAGGAGATCATCGAACCGGCGCGGCTAGGGTTGATGATTATGACGCCTTGGACGTGGTCCATTGCTTACCGGCGCTTCTACCAGGGCGTGTTGATTCGCTTCGGACATTCACAAGCTGTGGGGACGGGCACCGTGATTCGCCTGGCTGCCAATGGCTTGCTTCTGGCGCTGGGGTATGCGTGGGGCGCCTTGCCCGGCATTGTCGTGGCTTCGAGCGCTGTGGCAACCGGCGTTATCGCCGAGGCTATCTACGCCGGTCTGCGCGTCCGTCCGGTGCTCAGGCGCCAGCTGCGCCCCCTGCCCGGCGGTGGAGCGCCTCCGGCTTTTCGCAGTTTCTTGGGCTTCTACGTCCCTCTAGCGCTGACCTCGGTTCTCACGCTTATCGTCCCCTCGCTGGTCAGTGCCGCGCTGGGGCGTATGCCCCGGGCTCTGGATTCCCTGGCTATCTGGCCGGTGGTCAACGGGTTGGTTTTTATCTTACGCAGCCCGGGCATTGCCTACACCGAGACGGTAGTCGCGCTTCTGGATTATCCCGGCAGTCTGCGGTTACTGCGCCGCTTCACGTGGTACCTGATAGGTTCTGTCTCAGGAATCGCTTTGCTGGTCACTGCCACGCCATTTTCCCGCTTCTGGTTCACAACACTTTCCGGGCTCTCGCCGGAATTATCTGTGTTGGCGCGCAACAGCCTGTGGATGGTGCTTCTGCTCCCCAACCTGGCAGTGATGGTGAGCTGGTTCCAGGGGCTGATGGTGAACGGTCGGTGCACTCGCGGCATTTCGGAAGCCGTCGCTTTATCGCTGGGCTTCCACGGCGCCTGTCTAGCTCTGGGGGTGCTCTTAGGCACACTGCCGGGCGTTTACGTAGGTTTGATTGCGTACGAGTGTGCCGGACTGGCGCAAGCTTTGTGGATGTGGTACCGGAGTCGTGATCTGTTTCGTGATAATGGGACAACCGGCTGTATTGCAGCGCGCGAACCTATATCTTGACTTGATTACCGGATCGTATTTGGAAAAGTTGCGCTTCGTATCACTCTATGTTACACTCTGTACACTGAGAGCCGTGAGGATGCTTCCTGAATGTATCGCGACATGTGAAAGCATAAGCAATCAACGAGGACAATGTGAACGAGCGACCTCTCCGTCTGCTCCTGATTCAAGAAACACAGGAGAATCCCGAGAATAACGGGTTTTTCGTGCATTGCCTGATTTCCGGCGCCTGTATTCATAGGGTAACCGGAGAGCAGGAACTTACGAAGACACTTCGGCCTGGCGCCTTTGATGGGATCGTCGTCGTTCCTCCTTTGAGTTGGGCGGATGAACCCCAGATCCTGCGACTTATTCGCCTGGTTTGTCCCAATTGTCCGGTGTTAGTAGTGGTTACGAGCTCTGAAGAGCCGGGGGTCTCCGGGATCAGGCTGGACGATGCCTTACCCTCGAAAATCGCCGAGCAGGTTCTGTTACAAGCGACCGCGCTGGAAAATGCTGAAGTCGCGGTGGCCATTACGGACTCCGAGAACACTATCGTCTGGATCAATCGCGCTTTCACACATCTGACCGGATACACGACTGAAGAGGCCTTGGGTAAGCCTATCACCCTTCTGCGCTCCGGATACCATTCAGATGTGTTCTATGCCGAACTTTTGGACGCGATCAGGTCGGGCAAGATGTGGCGCGGGGAGATCGTGAACCGGCGCAAGGATGGATCCAAGTATTACGAAGATTTGACCGTCACCCCTGTTTGCGATAGCACAGGGAAGGTGACCCATTTTGTTTCGGTGCGGTTGGATATCACAGATCGCAAGAAGGTGATGGCTGCTCTTGAGGAGAGCGAGTCGCGCTATCGGATGCTTTTCGAGCAGGCGAATGATGCGATTTTCCTGGAAGATGACGAGGATCGCATTCTTGATGTGAACCGGCAGGCATGCGATCTGTTGGGGTACACTCGTGAGGAATTGCTTTCTATGACCGTCGCGGAGATTCAGGCCCCGGAGGTCCGTCGCCGCCAAGGTCGGGTCATTGCAGAGGAATCGCGTATCTTCGGCGATACCCCCTTTGAAGGTGTCAATCTTCACCGTGATGGGACACGGATTCCTGTTGAAATCACCAACACGCGGTTTTCACTTCGCGGTCGTTTGTTCGTGTTGTCGATCGTGCGCGACATACGCGAACGCAAACGCGTCGAGGCAGAAACTCGCCGGCTTCAGGAACGGCTCAGGCAACAACACGAAACCCTTATTCGATTGAGTAGCAGCGCTGTGCTCTCGGAAGGCCCCATGGATCGGGCTTTACGTACTTTGATCGCCGCTGCCGTCCAATCGCTGCGTGTGGAGCGTGTGCACCTCTGGTACCTGGACCGTGGCGCAGGTGTTTTGCAGTGTCGAGAGCGAAAGCCCGGGCTTTCGGATAATGAGTTGCCACGGGAGACGATTTCGGAGAAACAGGCGCCCGAGTTCTTCACTGCCCTGGCGAGTGGGTTGGTGATGGCGGTCAACGACGTTACCTCAGATCCACGCGTCGACGGTTTGCGCCAGATCTACCTGGTCCCCAATAGCATCGGTGCATTCCTGAGTGCTCCGATTCGACTGCGCGGGGAGGTCGTGGGAACTATTTGCCTGGGGTACGTAGGGGGGACTCGTGGTTGGACGGTGGATGAAGTCACTTTCGCCAGTCAGATTGCGGATTTGATTGCGCAGGCCCACCTCAATGCGAATCTGCGCCGTCGCGCCGAGGAGATGGCGGCTATCACTCGTGTGAGTCGCGAGATTACATCGGTATCTGATCTCAACCATGTACTCACCATGATTGCCCAGCATGCCGCGAGGCTCTCTGAGGTGGATAATTGCACGGTTTTTGCGTTCGAGCCTAACGGGCGGCTCGTAGTCACCGGTCATGGGGTTAGCGATGCCTATCTCAGTATCTTCAGGGAGAGTGAAGTCATCTTTGTAGAGGACAACCCCATTGCGTGCGCCATGTACCGCCGCATCCCTATAAGTGACTCCAATCTCCTGGGCGGCACAGGAACAGACTTCGATGCCTTGACCCGCATGGAACATCTTCAGGCGTTGTTGGTCGTGCCCATTCTCAAGGATGATGAAGAGGATCCTATCGGGGGGATCGTTCTGGGGCATCGCCATCCCCGCCGGTTCGATGCGCAAGAAATTGCGTTTATGGAGGCCCTGGCGCAGCAGAGCGCCAATGCTATTGTAAATGCGCGTTCCTTTGAGTTCGAGCATCGCCAGCGCCAACGGACAGAAGCTCTCTATGTCGCCAGTCGCATCATTGGCGAGGCTAGTCGGCCACAGGAAATCCTAAAAGGTATTGTGCCGGTGGCCAGGTTGTTGGGATTTGCCACTTGCACGCTCGTCTTTATGACGGTTGCGCCGACTGCGAGGGGGATGCGCACTGGCGAGGTATACGCTTATTCGGAGTCCGCGCAGGGAGCCGGGGAACTCCTGGAAATCAAAAACTTCCCCATTTCGCAGATTGCCGGAATCCTACAAGATCCTCCCTCTGAACCCTTCCGAACTTTGAAACTATCGGCGCTTGCTGATGTAGTTCAATATTTGCCACAGGACTTAGGTAAGCTCCTGGAAACGTATTGCATCAGTAGTATCTTTGTATTGGAGCTCTCGATCCACGGTCGTAATAATGGTTTTGTTGTGTTGGGAAGCCGGCAGGAGACGCCGGGTCTGACCCAAGAAGATATTCAGCAATTGATGACCCTGGCCGATCAGGTGACGACCAGTCTAGAGAACCTCAATCTGGTGGCCTCGTTGAAGCAGGAGAAGGCCCGGCTTGAGCTGCTCTATCGTCTGGGACAGCATCTGGCGGCGCCTCTCGGAATCCGTGAGGTATCTCGAAATGCGTTAGAGGAGCTGCGGAGAGCGCTGGGGGCGAAGCAGGGGGTGATCCTGACGCTTGAAGCAGCGACGGGGAGTGGCCTTTCGATTGTTGCCACCGCAAGCCACGAGGCTGAAGCTGCTCCGGTCGGCGATCGTCAGATTCGTCTCGCTATTGGTGTGGGGTTGGCCGGCTGGGTAGCCGAGCATCGTAAGTCAGCCCTGGTCATGGATATCGCAAACGAGTCTCGCTGGCATCCTATTCCCGACTGGGATTATTGGGTGAAGTCGGCCTTGAGTGTCGCGCTCGTGGCTGGCGATACGTTAGTAGGGGTGTTGAGTCTATATAGCGACCGGACCGCGTTTTTTAACCTCGAACACCTGCGTCTTGCCGAATCGGCTGCGGCAACCATTGCGATCTCCTTGGATAACGCCCGGCTCTTCGAAGAGACGCAACGCCGGGCCCGGGATCAGGAAACTATCAGCCGTACGATTCGTGCATTGAACGTCTTTGAGGTGGAAAAGGCCTTTCCAATGTTGGTCGAAGGTCTCCAGAAGTTGACGCGGTGTGTGCGCATCAGTGTGCTGCTGCTCGATCCGGGGGGGCAAACCGTCACCGTTACCAATCTCGTTTCCCCGTTCTCTACTCTGGGGAGCGGGACGGTGTTGCCGGTCGCCAGCCTGGCTTCCTGGCGCGATATTCTGGCCGGACATCCGAGTGTGACTACCGACATGCGTGAAGTCGTGCACTTCGAGACGGCGCGGATCCTCTATGAGGCAGGTATCGAATCGTCGGTCAGTCTTCCCCTGATTTCCAGCAATCGTGTCATTGGTATGTTGGTTCTAGGGTATGCCGCTTCCAAAGATTTGCGGTTCGATCAACTTCCGGCCTTGCAGCAGGTTTCCGATGCGCTGGCTATTGCGGTGGAGAACGGTCGCTTGTTCCGGGCTGAGCGTGAAAAGCGAGAATTGGCCGAGGCGCTAGAAGAAGCCGCCGCCGCTGTTCGTAGTGATTTGGATCCTGACCAGGTTCTTGATCGCATTTTGAGTCAGGTTGAGCGGGTCGTGGCCGGCGACGCTTTCAATATCATGTTGGTCGCTGGTCCGGAAGGCGTGGTCGTACGCTGGCGGGGTTACAGCTATCTTCCGGACCAGAATCTGTATCAACGCCGTGTTCTGGTTGAGAATTTTCCCGTCTTGTTGCAGATGATTGACACCGGTGCCCCCGTTTTCATCTCCGATACTTTACAAGATGCTGCATGGGTGCGTGCTGAAGGGCCGGAATGGCGGCGCTCTTACGTCGGGGCTCCCATCCGTACAACGCAGGATACGGTAGGGTTTCTGAATGTGACCAGCGCGATTCCCAATCGTTTCACATACAATGATGCGCAACGGCTACAGGCATTTGCCAATCACGCAGCAACGGCTATCGAAACTTCGCGCCTCGTTCAAGCGCTTCGCGAGTATTCTGAGCATCTCGAAATGCGTGTGGAGTTGCGCACTGCCGAGCTGCGCGCCCAATACGCGAGACTCGATGCTGTGTTGCGCAGCACGTCGGACAGTGTGATTGTAACAGATAGCGATGGCGACATCCTCCAGATGAACCCCGTTGCCGAACACCTGCTCTCCGAGGGGCTTACTCCGGAAGACGCGGACCGGTTGCGGGATACAGTTCGCGCGTTATCTCAGGATGCGGTCCGTCGACCTGACATTGTCTTGGAATTGCATGGTCTGGATCTCCAACTCAGTGCAGCTCCCATCACGCCTACGGATCCCCACGCGCTGGGGTGGGGATCTGTTGAGGAAGGTGATCCCAGCGCGGTGGTGGTGGTTCATGATGTGAGTCACCTGAAAGCCCTGGACCGTATGAAGTCCCAATTTGTCTCCAATGTCTCGCATGAATTGCGAACCCCGGTGGCTACGATCAAACTTTATGCGCAGTTGTTGCGACAAGGTCCGCCTGAGAAACGCAATGAGTATTTGGTCGCTCTGGATTCGGAAATCGAGCGCGAAGCCCGGTTGATCGAAGACATCCTTCAATTCTCACGCATTGACGCCGGGCGCCTGGATCTGCAGATGCGCTTGACCGATTTCAATCTTCTGGTTGAGTCTATGGTTGTGAGTTACCAGATTCTGGCGGAAAGCAAAGGGCTTTCGTTGACCTATGTGTCGCCACAGCAAGCCCTGATGGCTAACCTGGATCAGCTCAAAATCCGGCAGGTCATTACCAATTTACTGGTCAATGCTATCCAGTATACTCCTGAGGGCGGTTCGGTTCAGGTGTCGACAACAACGCAACAGGCCAAGGGGCGGGCCTGCGTGGTGCTAATTGTGCAAGATACCGGAATTGGGATTCCTCCTGAAGAAGTGTCTCAGGTATTCGAGCGTTTTTTCCGTGGGGCGGAGCCACGTGAACGCCAGATTGCAGGAACCGGATTGGGTTTGGCGATTGCTAGAGAGATTGTGGTGCTGCATGGAGGGTGGGTCACCGTGGAGAGTGAGGTGGGAAAGGGGGCGACGTTCATGGTTTTCTTGCCGCGAGCGCAATCATGATGCATCTGCGAAGAATCTTGTCACTCGTTCAGCATACGCGTGAGATGCCTGGCTCGATAGGCCATTGGATGTTCACGCGTCAGTGCCGTTCAATTGTAACAACCCATTGGTATTTAGCAGGTTTGGAGGTAGCTCATGCGCAAAAGGCATATTCTGGTTGTTGAGGATCATCAACTGCTTCTGGAGGCTATCGAAGATCTTCTCAAGGTAGCGGGATATGAGGTCTCTACTGCAGCTAACGGGAACGATGCTCTCGAACTCATGCGGCGGTTCACGCCCGATTTGATCCTTTCTGACATTACCATGCCCAAAATGGATGGCTATGAGCTCTATGAGACGGTTAGGGAGAATCCTGAATGGATCCGCATCCCTTTCATTTTTCTGACCGCGCGTGGGGAAAGGCGGGATGTGCTCAAAGGAAAAGCCTTGGGGGCTGAGGATTATATCGTCAAGCCGTTCGATACGGAGGAGTTGTTGGTGGCGATCGATTCGCGATTAGGGCGTGCGCAGGCTATCCAACGGGCTTCCGATCAAGAATTCGAGCATCTCAAGCAGCAGATTCTCAATGTGCTCAGTCATGAGTTGCGGACACCTCTCACCTATATCTCCGGCTACACGGACCTGGCGCTTGATGATGTCGAATCGCTCACCCCCGACCAGCTGCAGGAATTTCTGTTGGGCATCAAGCGCGGGGCTGACCGGCTCACCCGATTGGTCAAGGATATGTTGTTAGTCGTTCAGATCGACACTGGACGCGCAGCTGAAGAGTTTTCTCTATTCAGCACCGTTCGAGATGATCTGGGGGCTCTCGTGCGCCAAGTTGTCCTGACTTACCAATCTCGCGCCAAAGAGAGTGGTGTGACCCTTGGGGTGATTCTGCCGGAACACATGTCTCCTGTTCGGGTTCATGACGAGTATTTCTGTAACGCTCTGGGACGTCTTATCGACAACGCAATCAAATTCTCATTGAAGTCTCCCAAGTCGGTGACCGTGCAGGTGCGCAGCAACGACAAATGGGTCGAAGTTGTAGTGATCGACCGAGGCGTGGGAATCGCCAATGCAGACTTGAAAAGTATTTTCAAACGTTTTCAGCAGTTTGACAGGGATACAATGGAACAACAGGGTGCCGGCCTGGGTTTGTTCATTGCGCAGTCTCTGGTCAATTTGCATGAGGGTGAACTGGATGCTGTAAGCCAGCCAGGAGAGGGCAGCACCTTTACACTGCGATTACCTGTGGCCAGGGCCTAAGCATGATGGGGGCGTCGGTCCTGGTGGAAACCTGAGGCAGTCTCTGAAGTATATCCATTGGGGCTTTTGTGGTCTTTCTTCGCCATTCGCCCCCTTGACACAGAACAAATGTTCGATTATAATTGGGATAAGTTGGGATAGTTGAGGCTGACGGTTTTATGAGGAGGACGCCAAATGACCGCCCAGTTGGAGCAGCGGCAGCAGCAGATACTCGATTTCTTGAAGGGGTATATTGATGCGCACGGGTTTTCACCCAGCGTCCGGGATATCGGCAAAGCCATCGGGGTCCAGTCGACATCCCTGATCTCCTATTACCTGGACGGGCTTTTCGCTCAAAACTTGATTACCCGAGAAAAAGGCGTACCTCGTAGCATTCGTATTATCGAAGAAGATAGTTCGGCGCCTGGCATTCTTGGGCAAGATGGCCTTCTATCGATTCCCTACCTGGGGTATATCGTCGCCAGTGAACCCATTCCGGTCGAACCGCTCTCCGGAGAGGAAACTATCGAACTGAATCAGGCCCTCTTTGGGCGTGAGGCCGGTAAACTTTTTGCGCTTACGGTGCGTGGCGATTCCATGATCGACGCTTTGATTGGCGATGGCGATACGGTGATCTTCAAGCCCCAGCAATATATCGAGAATGGGGAAATGGCTGCTGTGTGGCTCCCCGACCGTGGCGAAACGACGTTGAAAAAGGTCTACTACGAAGGCCCACGCGTGCGCCTGCAACCGGCCAATCCCTCCATGGAACCCTTCTACGTTCCGGCAACCGATGTTCAAATCCAGGGCAAGGTCGTCCTGGTTATCCGGCGCGTGTCGTAGTCCCTCGTGAATCTGTACCCTCAATTCCGCATCACGAGGGGGAGGTATAGCCGTTTCGGCGCAACTGCCAGCCACAAGCTCCGTTCCCATGTCTGCCCGGAATCGCTGGTGAATACTGCATCGATGCGTAGGGGCGTTGTGCTGCGCCAGGCTTGAACTACCACGGTCAAGTAATGTGTTTTGCCCGGCGCTATATTCCCTTCCCAAAGTCGCGATGATGTGCCCTGTGTAGGAGCTTCCGTTGCGCCGGGCAGAGCCAGACCCGGCATCAGCCACAGATCCACGACGCCGGAAAAAGCGCCGCCCTGCTCGCCATTGATCAAGGCAAGCGTCAATGAGGCGGGTTCGCCAACTTCTATCTGACCTCCCGCTGGAGCCAACCACTGGCTTTGTGCGAGGTTGGGGCCTGTCACCCAGATCACTGTCTCGTATTCGAAACCCAGATCCCATTCAGGGAGTTCGATCTGGACATCTGCAGCGACGCGCTTACCGCGGGCGGCATCCTCTACGAGTTGCGCGCGCCAGCTGCGCGTCAATACTTCCCCGGCCGAGATGCTATCGTTCCACTGCAGGTACCGGGATTCGGGCACGTAGGTCACATCTGGAGGGAGGGATGCCTCGGAGAGGATCAGCGATGCGGGGATGAAGTGGGCGACTGTAAACGGATGCGTGCTATCGCCATCATTGCGGATGACCAGGGTAGCCGTCACGATGGCCCCAGGTTCGGGATTCTCCGGGGATATCGCCCACGAACTGTTTCCCAATGGGGATAGCCAACCTAGTGCGTGATCGACCAACCGGTCGCGTGTTTCGTCTGGGACTGCCTCCAACGGAAATGCATAGAATATACTGCGCCATCTATTCGGCGTGCTTCCACTTCCGGCAAGTGCGGCCGGTTGCCGGAATTGGCCGCGCGTGATGATCTCTGCTGCCGGCAAGGGCTCGGGGCTGTCGCTCCAATTGGGGAAAGGATAGTCCAGAGCCAGCGGCCCCCAAGTCCCTCCGGCTGCGTGAGCACGGACACCTGAGACCATCGTTGTGGTAAGATACAGATTGTTGACCAAAACGCCCAGGCGTTCTGCGAGCGGGCGTGTTTCACCGTAGTACAGGAAATCCTGCGAAGAAAGCAGCAGGCGCCCTCCTTCATCCAGGTAGTGCAGGAGGGTGGCTTCTTCTGCTTCGGTCACGGGGTCAAGCCAATCGTAACCGGTGAACCATACGACCAGAGGATAGCGGTGCATCATTTCTGTAGATACCGATGTGGTCCCGGTCAGCGGTTCGCCATTATGACGGGTATCCCAGACATCGTAGGCTACGCCGAGCCGGTTGAGGGTCGAAAGGTAGGCTGCTTCCACGGGATACCACCGATCGTCATCGACCAGGAGCAGGGCGGCAGGTGTCTTTGTCTCTAGGGTTGTTGTCAAGGGCTGGGAAAGCAGCGTGGAAGCGATATGCAGCCGGACGCTGTCGCTCTCGTTCACACCGGCATCGGCAGGTACGTCGATTTGCACGTACAGATACCGGTCAGTGCAGGGCGGGATGTCGAACTGTGTCTCCGACAAGTGGGTTGGCCACCGGTGGCCCATGACTGAAATGGTCACGGTGTCTAGGGGGCCTGCTGCGCCGGTATGCCGAATGCGTACCACGTGGGTAATGGTGGCGCCTGGTTCTGCAATCATGGGGGCGCGCTCATGTTCCAGGGTGATCCCCGATACCGGTGGAGAAGCTACCAGCCAGTCGATAGCCCGGTCGAGGACTTCACTGCGCATGTCTGAAGTCGCAATAGCCTCCCAACCATAGGCAAAGAGGAGTGCGCGATAAGGTGTGCAGATATGTGCGCCAAGTCCACCGCCTGCGCCGCCGGCATACTCCCATACGATGGTGGCTTTGTCTGCATCTCCGACGGTGATCGTGTCCGGGTGTTCCTGATTGTCGGCGCCATTGTGTCCGCTGATGGTTACAGAAAGGGGACGGAAAGGACCCAGGCCGGTGAGATCACGTGTTGGTGCGTCATCGCTGAGATATTTAACTGCGAGATCTTCGACTAAATAGGATTGGGGAGGGACATAGAAAGTGCCGCCGCTGTCAAATAGAGCGACGTCTTGTCCGCTCAACAGGAGTCTTCCCCCGGCGGCGAGGTAGCTTTCCAACACTGGACCGGCGCCAATCAAGCCGGGCGAACCCAGAGGCGCCGACCACAAAACCACGTCATAATCGAGCAGGCGAGTGGTGAAGCCGGCGGACAAGGGTGTATCGTAGATGGGGACGACGTCATAGGCATGCCCCAATCGGTCCAGACCTTCTCTCCAGTACTGAACAACACTGGCGTAGTAGAGAGTCCCCTGGTCGACCAACACTAGCCTGGGGGCGCGCTCCAACATCCAATCGAGCTCCATAAGCTCGCCCGGTACTACGTCAACGGTTGCGGTGATCACGTAATATCCATTCCCCCGCACTTCGAGTACATGGCGCCCCCGGGGAAGTTCGAGTGCATATGTGCCTGCCGGTGTAAGCGTCTGTGTGACCGGTGTGTTCAATACACTGATCATTACCGGTAAGGTTGGGGGATAGGTCGTGGGGGTCACCGAGGCTGTGCCCTGAACTATGCCGGTCGGCAACGGGTTCAGGGTGAAATCAAGGCGGTGAACGGCGCCGGTTATGATGTCGACCGCACTGACAATCCGGCTCGCATATCCAAACGCGGATGCTTTGACCTGATAGCAGGCAGGGCGCAGCGCCGCCTGATAACTACCGTTTCCGCCGGTCGACGTTTGCACCGGATAGCCGGTGCTTCCATAGGGTGTGACCTGGATTGTCGCGTTAGCAAGCGGG
>JAFGNR010000177.1 GCA_016926915.1 Anaerolineae bacterium | reverse complement strand
TCTGCCTGGACGGCCTTCGAGCAGCAGCCGTGGGAAGGCCCTTTGCGCCTAACGGTCAAAGGGCGCAGTATGTGGCCCACGTTGCATCCTGGCGATGAAGTGCTCGTAGAACCGGCGGCGCCCTCTCAACTGCGACGCGGAGATTGGGCAGTGATCAAAACCGGCTCCGGTCCGGTGATCCACCGGTTTCTGGGCTTCACGCCAGGCGGAGACCTGCGCACCAAGGGCGATGCCCATCGCGCCCCCGATCCTCCCTGGCCCCCAAGTCTACTCGTAGGGCGAGCCGCCGCCATCGTGCGTAAAGGGAAACCGGTTCCCGTGAATACACGTTCATTGCGTGAAAGGATGAAGACGATGCTACATCAATTCATTTCCGGCGCGTGGAGCGTCGTTCGTCGTTTCAAAGTGACATCAGTCAACCTTCATAGCCTGCTGTTGCTGGGGTTGGCGCTGTCCCTTATTGTGACCACAGTCGTTTGGGCGGCCGTGACCCTGGTCTTCTTCGAGGCTATCCCCGGCGAGACCGAAATCTACGTCCAGTGGGAGACCGCCAGCGAGGTGGATATGTCGGTCTTCTACGTGCTGCGCTCGCTCAACGAGAACAGCGGGTTTGCGCGTGTATCCACTTTCATCCCGGCTGAAGGAGACATCGGCGGCGCGGCTTACGAATTCATTGACGAGGATGTAGAAGCCGGGACTACCTATTACTACAAGCTGGAAGCGGTCGAGACTAACGGGTCTTCGGAGTTCCATGGACCTGTATCCGTGCGTATTCCACTGCCTGGGGAAGGCACCCCGACCCCCACGCTGACTCCGACCCCAACAGCGACGCCCACAGCCACACCGACAACGGCGCCCGGGACTCCCACGGCGACACCCACGCCGCAAGTGCGCTTTGAGGCCAACCGGACGGAGTTCCCCGCTGGTGAATGTGCAACGCTGCAATGGGAAACGTCCAACATCGAGGCCGTCTATCTGGATGGACAAGGGGTACCCGGGGTCAGCGGCCAGACGTTCTGCCCGTGTTCTCCGGAGACCCACGTATTGCGCGTTGTTTATCGCAATGGGACGAGTGAAGATTTCACCATCACCCTCACCACACAGGGATCATGTACCCCCGCGCCGCCCAACAGCTCACCTACCCCCACGTTCGCACCGGTCCCCCCCATCACGTCGACCCCGGTCCCTCCTACGCCAACCGCCACGGCAACGCCGCGAGCGGAGGAACAACAGCCGACGGAGGCCGCCACCCTGATCACAGATCGCACCCCCACATCCACACCCGAGGTCGCAGTCGCATCGCCTGAGGAAGGCGGGACGACGGAAGAGGCCCCCCTACCGACGCTAACGCCCACCCGGCCCGCCGTGGAGCTTGCCGGTGAGTCAGGGCGTTCCACGAACGGGGGCTGGATCTGGGGCGTGCTAGGTGCGGGCGGCGCACTGATCCTGCTGGGAGGCCTGGGTATCTGGTGGACCAGGAGACAACGATGAAACGTCTTCTGGGGTTTCTCCTACCGGCAACCCTCCTTCTACTCGCCGGCTGCGCCCCACAATCGACAACGCCCGTGGTTAATGCCGGGAACAACGAGGACATCACTTCCTGGTTTGTCGATGTGGCGCAGGCCGGCGGCGTCTGGCTGTCCCCCGCGACGCTGGAGGCATTAGGCATCGATCCGCAGGTAGGCACGCTTCCAGACATACGGCTCTCCCAGTCAGGTGAAGTAGCGCCCATGCTCCCCGTAGCAACAACCGAGGGCTGGGGTATCTTCTTCTTCGCCTCACCGGCGCCGGCGCGGTTTTCACAGATCACAAGTGTGCTCCTGGAAATTGGCAAACCTGGGAGCACAATTTCGGACACCGTTGCAATCGCGGGCGGTGGAGACCCCGGCGTAGGACGCGTGCAGGTGCGCCAGGAACAAAATACCCGCTATCTGCCCCAGGCAACAGCGGATGTGCCGTGGTTCTGGCAGCCGATTTACGCCCCGGGCGAGATAGAGCAGACAATCGTCCTAACCGATGCCATACCCGGTCCTGTTTCCGTAACCGTGAACCTATGGAGTCACACCGATTTTCGCCCACATCCCGACCACCGGCTGAACCTGAAGTGGGATGGGGTGACTATCGGCGAGTGGGAGTGGGGCGGGCAACAGATGCAACACCTCAAGGCAACCGTAGACGTTGCCAATCCCGAGGGCGAACATACACTAACCATCGAGACCCCCTCAATTTCCGAAAGCGGCGTTGCCATTGTATGGATCGATGGCTGGGATATTGTCTACCCCCGTCGCGTCAACCAAACGGAGACTACCTACGAAGCCACCGGCAGCACGCTCGAGGTTGATACGAACGGCGTCTGGGCTTTCGACGTGACCGCCGCCAACCGGCCCTTGAATCTCGGCGCCGTGGAGAGCACCCTACACACCGAGGCGGATCGCCGGTATTGGATCGGCAACCCGGAAATGGCCGCCGAGCCGCTCCGTATTCGACCCCGGCAAACATTGACTCTCCCGGATTTGACCGGCGCCACCTATCTGGTGGTGGCGCCGGATGCATTCCACACAGAACTCCAGCCCCTGCTCGACCACCGGGAAGCAGAGGGTCTCGTGACTGCCCTGGTCACCCCGCAGGCGATCTATGATACATTCGGCGACGGGCGACCGGATCCGGAGGCCATTCGCGCACTGGTACAGCGACTTCCGGACCTGGCCTATCTGCTGCTGGTGGGAGATGCCGTAGTGGAACCGGGCGGCTACGACGATCCCGCGACCCCCCACGTGGTCACACCTTTTACGCGGACCATCATCCTGGGAGAAACGCCGGCCGAGGGACTATTGGGAGCAGACGCCGAGAACCGGGCCCAAGTAGCCGTGGGACGTTTTCCGGTCTCGACGCCGGCCGAAGTCAAGACTCTGGTGGAGAAAACCCTCGCCTGGGAGACTTCAGGCGTCGCCCCGATCCCACTCTTTTTCAACGACGATGAACCGCGCTTCGCGTCGATGGTCGATGAGGTCATGGCGCTGGCGCCCGGCGGAGAGACCGCCCAACGCATTGCTGCCAGCGATCCACAGAGCCGTGAGCAGCTGCTGGCAGCGCTCAATCTCGGCCCAACGTGGCTCAACTACAACGGTCACGGGAGTTTGACGCGCCTGTGTGACGAAGAAGTCCTGACCGTGGAGGATGGGAACGCCTGGCAAGACCCCTCGTTGGTTTTCGCCTGGACCTGTCTTGCAGCGCATTTCACCCACCCTCGGCAAGTCTCGATGGCAGAAGCCTGGCTCACAACGCCCGGCGGAGGGGCTGTTGCCTTCGTGGGACCGGTGGGAGAAACGACGACATTCGAACAGCGCCCGCTGGTTCAAGCTTTCTACACTGCCCTGCTGGAAACCGATCGCATCGGCGAGGCGTGGTTGACCGCACTTCGCGCCCCTGATATCTCTCACGACGTGCGCTGGGGATTCGTGATTCTGGGCGATCCCGCCTTGAAACTTGCCGGCTCCCCTGGCGGGTGATCTGTGAACAAAGACAAACGGGCGACCCAGGGTCGCCCGTTTGCTATTCCGGCATGATTTCCAAAGCAACCACCCCCAGCGCCTCTTTCTCCGGCGGATAGAGCGACCGGATTGAGGCCAGCAGCTGTTCCGGCGGAATATCCGGCGCAATGACCCGAGCCTCTTCGTGCGCCAGCAGGGCTTCGAAATCGTCGTAGTGTGCAACGCGCAAGATGATGTACGGGTGCTGGTCATTTAAGAGCAGGCGATCTCCGACCTGCAATCTGGCGATGTTGGCATAGGCTACCCGCACCTCGAGGGTCTTGCGACCGGCAAGGATCAGCTCCAAATAACGATCCTTGATCCACAAGGTCTTGGTACGCATAAAGCCGTCAGGCGCTACACAAAAAACGCAGGATGTTGCTCGCGCAGCGTATCCAGAAAATCGCCAAAGATCGTGGGGGCATGGGGCGCAACGCATTCCAGCATTCGAATCCCTAGCCGGCGGATCTCCCATTGTGCTTCCGGCGTGATGCGCAGACGGAAGAAATGGAGCAGCTCACGGAAATTCATCGTCACAACGATGCGCGTTGCCGTGGCATTGGGCAAGACAAAGCGCGCATCTTCTTTGCGCACACCGCGTTCTCGCAAGGCCTGGTAGGCCGCCGTCACCTGATCCAAAAACTGCTCCCACACGGCCAGCGAAGCCGGATCCCCCACGATGCTATCGGGCAATACCCACTCGGGTTCCGAGAGATCGACGTAACGCTGGCTTTCCTGACTGTAGGAGGCCAACCGGTGGCGCACCAACTGGTGGCTGCATGCCCGGCTAATGCCGCGGATATCAAACGTAGCGACAGCGTGTTCGATGATGCTTTCGTGACCCTCGCGCAGACGCGCGCGCAGGAAAGTCGCCGGATCGCCGCGTGTTTCGCTGCGATAACAGATCCGCCCCGCGTGTTCGATGAGTCCCTCGGGGCCGCTTTCACCGCGCAGATAGTGCGTAATGCCAATCAGTTCAACTTCCATATTCTCATCCCGATAGCAAGGCATATCCGAAAAAGGAATCCGCCGCCCGAACACACCACTTGAGCCGCGCACACGTGTATGCAGAAGGCCGCGGATTCACCGGCAGGTTTCCATTTTGAGACGACAGCCAGACGCCAGGGTATCCCCAGAAGGTCAGCCGGCCAGCGGTGTTAGATACCAAGCCCCATTCGCAGATGGCTCAGTGCATTGACGATGATCTGAGCGGATGCCTCGACGCCCCATTTTCCGGTATTGATCACCAGATGGTAATGCAGGGGGCTATCCCAATTGATGTCGTAGAACTTCTTGAGATAGGCCGCCGAGGCCTGATCACTAATACGGGTCGACTCCTCGGCCCGGGCAATCGTGATGCTCTGCTGCTGGTGTACCCGCATAACGCGCGCTCCCAGCGTCGCCTCGACGCGCACGTGAAGCACGCCGGGCATGTCTTTGAGAATGGCCTGGGCGCCGCGCCCCATGATCACGACATTACCCTGCTCATAGGCCGCCTTGACCGTCTCCTGCACCATGTGGATGCACTTGGCCTCGTCCAGCTGGGCCACGGAACCGACTCCCTCAGTACCCGGTTCGCGGCTCTCCATCTCAACCACGCCTCGAGGCCCGAAAAGACGTTGGAAGAAACCCCGAACCTTGTAATTCTCTTCGGAGAAATCTACGATCTCTTCCTCGCACAGCTCGACTTCCAGGGCTACCTGGGCCATCAGTTTCTTGTCGAAATACCTGTACCCAAGAATCTCGCACACACGCCGGGCGATATCATCGCCCCCGCTGCCATACTGCCGGGAGATGGTGATCACTGCCATAGCCAGCCTCCTCTGTGATGTCGCCTGAGACGAACATTGCGCTCCGTCTTGCTCTTATCATACCTGAATTCGAGAAATTGGGCAATACAAATCGAGCTATCGGCTCAAGTGCGAAATTGACATCGCCGAAAAGCTTCCTATACTATGCGTTGAGGGCTACACGACTTCCCTAACATGCAAAATGTGTACCCCCAGTTCAGTGGCTTCCCAACAACACGGACACATCACGGGAGTGTGCACCGGATAAGAATCGGAACCACAGATTGACCGACTGACGCATACCATGAGCGCTCTTTGATCTCAGACCCAGAGCAACAGCAACTCGCACATTTACCATCCACAAATCCGTTATTTCCGTAAGGAGGTGTCATGAGCGATTTTTTCCGTCGTATCAAGTCCAGCGCTGGACAAGTCGCATTCGAAGCCGAGAAACTGCGCCGCGTGAATCGTGTGCAATCGATCGTCAAATCTTTAGAGGCTGAGGTTGCCAAAGCAATTCAACATGCCGGACATATCGCATTCCAGCTATTTCAACAGAGCGAGATCACACAGCCTGAATTACTCGAGATTTGCGGCCATATCGCCATGCTCCAGGCACAAATCCAGGCTCGCAACAGCGAAATCGAGCACATCCGCGAAGAGGAATATATCGAACCCGTGCAACAGCCGCAGCTCGGGCGCCTGTGCCCCAATGGGCATGGAGAACTTCCGGCCCAGGCCCAGTTTTGCCCGGTCTGCGGTGCACAGGCGGTGATGATGCCGCCGATAGCCGCCGGCCCTTTGATCTGCCCCTCATGCGGCGCTACCGTGAGTTCGGAATCTCGTTTCTGTCCTGATTGCGGCGCAATCGTAAGGTCCAACGATGCCCCCAAATCAGCACAGTGATCTGGGAGATTTGTCCCGTAGCTGTTACTATTCAATAGTTGCCATCTTTTTGTGCAGACAAAACATTCACGCTTTATCAGGAGGATTACCATGATTTGCCCAATTTGCGGCGCCAAGAACCGTGAAGCCAGTAAATTCTGTATGCGATGTGGAGCCGCCCTGACCTCAGAGGGTGACAAGGCGCCGCCGTCACAACCTAGCCAACCTCAAGCCCCTGCCACCTCTCCACCACCGCCGCCAACGCCCCCGCCTTCTTACCAACAACCGGGGTATCCCCCGACCGCAAGGCGCTACCCGGCCCCGCCCTCAGAAGCCGAGCAAGGGATTCCCTACGTGCCGCCGCCGCAAGGCTGGCCGCAACCCGGAGAAGCCACGCCTTCCAGTAGCCCTTATGGCCCGGCGTATCCACAAGCCAATCAAGGAGCCTATGTCCCCACGTATGCACCCGTGGCACAAGCGCCTCCCAAAAAGAGACGACCCTGGCTGGCCCTGGTCATCGGCGCCGGCGTAATCGTGGTTTTGCTCATCGCCGGCTTCTTCGTGCTTCCCCTGATTTTCCCAGATGTTGCGCTTTTCAACAATCTGGCCCTGCCCTCCCTGCTGCCCGAAGGACAGCACGCCCTGTTGGGTATCATTGGCCGCGACGAGAGAATCGATCTCTACCTGCTCAAAATGGGGAGAGATTTTGACAAGGGCGTGGAATTGGCAGAAGAGGTCGAGTTCAGCTTCTACGGCGAAGTAGACATGCGGCGCCAGGTCGGGGCGCGCTCCCAGGCATTCGGCTACATGGGCGGTTTTGTACCCGACACCAAGCGGCTGATCTACTGGTACAACGAAGACGAAGATCTGGTTCTAGAGACGATAAAAGTGGGGGAAAAAGCGCCCTCGGAGATGATCTCCAGCGATGCGTTTCCAATCTATGGTGTTGTCTACCAGGATCGAAACCGGGTCTTTTTCCGCGAGGCCCGTAGTGATCAAGAACGGTGCTATGCCGGCGATTTCGGCGAAGAGGCCGAACGCGTGATCAAAGGAGATGGGTGTGATGTAACCGGGAATGGTACGTTCATCTTCGCGAAGGAATGGGACTACGACGACGATGAATTCTCATTGACCATGATTGGTATTGATGGGAAGGATGAAACTGTGGTCCTAGATGCCGTAGAGAGTGTTGAGGACATGGTCGTTTCCTACAACGGCGATACGATAGCGTACGTGCAGGAGATCGATCCGGACGAACAACAGCTGATGTGTACGTCGCGCAGCGGTGAAGACGCCGAGACGATCGTGGATGAAGTGTTTGCCATCGATGAATTCGGCTTCCTGGATGAAGCCGGGAGCATCGTCTATTACACCGTACGAGATGAAGATAATGTGCTTTCGCTCTACACCACGGTCGCGAGCGACGCGTTGGCAGAAACAGAGTATCTGTACGTAATCCCGGCACTGAATCGCTCTATCATGATCTACTTGACGGAAGACTCGGACGGCGAAGAAGCGGTCTATGCCTACGATGCACGCGCCGACGAGAACGTGGAGCTTCTTCGCGCCGACGACCTGGATTTCCGCGTCGTAGACGTTTTGGACAAAATCTTCCTGCGGGTCAGGGATGACGACGAGATTACCCTCTATAGCGCGGACATGAATGGCGATAACTTGGTCGAGATCCTCGAGGAGAGCAACGTCACCAGCTCCGAGATAATCGTTGACCCGCGCAATACTTCTATGATTTTCGTACGACTCCGGGATGAAGATAGTCGCTGGACGCTCTACGCAATCCCGAACAACAAGTCCGATCCTATTCGGCTGATGGAAGAATGGCACTCGCTTTCGTTGTTGAATTGGTCGGAAAGTGCAAAGCTGGCCATTGTTGCGGCCATTGAAGACTCAGGAGATGATCCCGAGCTTTACACGATCACGTTGGACCGAGACGCCGACCAGGTATTGTTGGATAACAACCAGAACGACTACATTAACGCCGTGTTCAGCGCCAATGAGAAGTCCATTTTCTTTACAGCCAGCACGGGGGATGATACCGAAGACCTGGCCGTCTTCAAAGTTGGAATCGGTGGAAAGGAAGACCCCGAACTACTTTACGACAACACCATCCTGCTCAGCGTTCAGTGGGATGAGCTTTTCAACCCGCTAGCCTATTACTGGTACTGAGCAAACGCCCTCTCACCTTCCCGGAAGCCGGGTCCGGCTTCCGGGAAGGTGAAAAATTCGACACGCTCCGAGACCTGACGTACACTCAGGATAAGAAGCGGTTTTGTAACATTGCGCCCCACCGTGTGCACGAAGCAACCAACACTGCCCCGCCCCGTTCCCCCTTCTTCTTAAATCCGCCTGTCCATGCCACCTGGTGAGCAGCCAAGAAAGCCCTGGCATGCTTGCCGAGATTGGCGGCCACGCAGCAGTCAAGTTGGAGCTTGCGCTGTTGAGCAGACTCATAGAGTGGCAGTATCAAAACCAGGAAGCTGCTCCATGCCGGAAGGAGGTGGGTAACCGTTTAGTAAAGTGAGCAACAGACGTTCTAAGCCGCTTCTAAGGCAAATCTGATGCTTTTCTAACCCGACACAGGTGTAACAACACTCGTATGAACAACCCAGAGACCGTCACGCTCGAAGCGATCCAAGCGCAGTTAGTCACCTTG
The DNA here is from genome assembly GCA_016926915.1 of Anaerolineae bacterium. GTDB lineage: Bacteria > Chloroflexota > Anaerolineae > B4-G1 > SLSP01 > JAFGNR01. The sequence goes on along the minus strand of JAFGNR010000177.1, from coordinate 3,829 downwards.
CAGGACGGATCAAGAAACACTTGGATGACTTACTACGGTTACGAGTACGACAATCCCACCCGGCGCGCTGTCCTGGGAGCCCTGGCCGACCTGGATGCTGTAGACGCCATAGGTCAAATTGCCGCTTACCTCGATCAGGAAGGACGCAGCAATGCCGCTTTCTAGGCCGTATTGCAAATCGAATTGCGTCACCGCGCTCCTGCAGAACAGGCGCGGCACCAGGCCAAACACAAAACCCAGCAACTGTTCCTCCTGGCAATGTTGGACGATCCCAAGGCCAAGACTGAGTTACAGACACGCATCGGTCCTACACGGGATTTCCACTCCCTGATCGAAGCCCTCGACTACGTGACGATTCTGCGCGACCCAGGCTTCGAGAAACACCTTCGCCACCTGCCCACTTTCCGGCGACCGGTATATCGGTTACATGGCGCTAACAGGGCTGGTTTACATCCTGCTGGCCAAAGGCTGACAAAGAAAACACATTGGCTTCTTCCAACCCGACGAACGTAGAGTGGGAAGAGGTAACGTTTGGGGGCGGCAGCTTGCGTCTGGCTACCCACTCGCGGTGCGTCGTGCAGCGGCAGTCGCATTAGGGTGAACCGTGCGCCGGACGGCAGTGAATTTCGCCTTGTGGTATAATAGGAGCGAGGAGTTCAACGCCGTCATGGGAAACCGACACATACGATACACGCGTCAACGCAATCGCATTCCGGCTGTGATGACGGGCGCTTTGGCAATCGTCTTTCTGGCGGTAGCTGCCGCAGCCATACTGTTGTTCATCTCCGTCGTCCGGGGAATGATTTCCGATAGCGGGATCGTCCCCGGGCTGAGCGGTTCTTCGGGAGAGGAAAGCCCTTACGTCGATCGCAAACCCGGTCAGGTCTTGCCCACCTGGACCGGAACGGAGCGCGTCAATCTGCTCATCCTGGGCATCGATGAGCGCGAACAGGAATCCGGCCCTTCCCGCACCGACACCCTCATGCTCCTCACGTTGAACCCCACGACATTGGAGGCCGGCGTGCTTTCCATACCGCGCGATCTCTGGGTCCCCATTCCCGGTCACGACCAGGGCCGCATCAACACGGCACACTTCCTGGGAGAGGTCTACAACCACCCTGAAGGCGGTCCCGGGTTGGCCGTGGAAACCGTCGAACTGAACCTGGGCGTCCCCATCCAGTACTATGCGCGGATCAATTTTCAGGGCTTCATCGATCTGGTGGATCTCATCGGCGGCATAGACATCTACGTAGAAGAGACCATCAACGATCCCCTGTATCCGGATAACAATTACGGTTACGATCCGCTCTACATCGAAGCCGGCCAACATCATTTCAACGGAGAGCTGGCCCTCAAATACGCGCGCACGCGTCACAATACCAACGATTTCGACCGCGCGCGCCGCCAGCAGCAGGTATTGCTGGCGATCCTCGATCGCGTCACCAGTCTCAATCTATTACCCCAGCTGGCGACGCGCATCGGCGACGTGTTTGCCATTGTCGAGGATTCGGTCACTACCAACATGACCCTGGACGAGATGCTGGCGCTGGGTAGCCTGGCCATCCAGGTGGACCGCAACACGATTCGTTTTGGAGTACTTGACAACACCTGCACCGAGCCATACGTCACGCCCGAAGGCGCGCAAGTGCTGGTTCCCATCCGCGACCGTATGCGGGAAATGCGGGACTATATTTTCGGCGCCGCAGAGATTCCGGGCCAGACGGTCGCAGAAGAAGAAGCTACCCTCGCAATCTTCAATGGCACGGCGCGCCCCGGATTGGCAGCCAGTACCGCCCAGTATCTCCAAGAAAACGGCTTGCAGGTCACGGCCATCGACAATGCCGACCGCGCCGACTACGCTGCCACCAGTATCATCTTGAACCGGGCGAAGCCGGTGACCGCCGCGCAGCTGCTCACGCTCCTCAACCTCCCCCAAAGCGCCCTGGTGAACGGGTCGAATCCGGCAGCCGAGCAAGATATCGTCATCATCCTGGGCGCCGACTTCGCCGGGCCGCCGGCGACCCCGACGCCCTGACCATCGCGCCGCTTTCCAGCTGCGAACACACCCCTTACTCCTGGGGCTTCTCATTCTCCCCCCAGCCGTGAAGTGGCTCACGGACACGCGCGGGTGTACACGGAGTTTCCCCCTCTGTGCATCTCTGAGTCTACTCCGTGCATCTCTGTGTAAGCATCTTTGACTTTTTCTCAGCGCTGCGCTTCTGTGCATCTGTGAAGTGGCGCACGGATACCCACAGATGAACATCAGTTTTTCCCTCTGTGTATCTCTGATCCGGCTCTGTGCATCTCTGTGTAACGATTTTCTGATCGATTCCCGGCGCCGCACATCGCATCAGCCAGAGAGTGATAAAGCCTTGTCCCTACCCCCATCAACAATCGTTCAATTATGGTATAATGGCCGAACATGGAGCATGAGAAAACCGATTCGAAACGAAAAGCGTTGTCAGTGCTGATGCGGGTGAGCATCGCGCTGATCTACCTGATCGTGGTGGGTGTGGGTAGCCTGATCGTGTTCACCAGGGTCCGGCAAATGGCGGCTGCCTCCGAAATGCTCCCTTCGTTCACGATGAACGACGAAGGCCCCAGTCCCAATATCGAATACGTCGAGGGCGAAACGCTGCCGACCTGGACGGGAACCGACCGCATCACGGTGCTGATCCTGGGCATCGATGAACGCGCCCAGTGGGACGAGCCCGCCTGGCGAACCGACACCATGATGATTGCCACGTTGGATCCGGTAACGCTGCAAGCCGGCGTCCTCTCGATCCCGCGCGATCTCTGGGTCGAGATCCCCACCTCCGGCTACAACCGGATCAACACCGCACATTTCATCGGGGATATCGCCGACTACCCCGGCGGTGGGCCGGCCCTGGCCGTCGAGACGGTGAAGCGCAACCTGGGTATCGAGATCGACTATTACGTGCGGCTCAACTTCCAGGCGTTCGTGGACTTTGTGGATCAGATTGGCGGCATCGATATCTACGTCGAGGAAACCATCGACGACCCGCTCTATCCCGACTACAATTACGGTTACGATCCCCTCTACATCGAAGCCGGACAGCATCACTTCTATGGCGAACTTGCGCTGAAATATGCCCGAACCCGCCACAGCGGCAACGGGGACTTCGATCGCGCCCGGCGCCAGCAACAGGTCGTGAGTGCAGTTCTCAAGAAAATCACCAATCCGGCCACCCTGCCCCAGCTGGTCGCCCGCACGCCGGAGATCTACAACACCATTGCTGATTCGATTGCCACCGACTTCAAAGTGGATCAGGGAATGGCCCTGGCTTCATTAGCGCGGGAAATCGACGTGGGTGCGATCCGGTTTGCCGTGATCGACGAAACCTGCACCCAGTTCGCGTTCACCCCCGACGAAGCCCAGGTATTGATCCCCATCCGCGAGTGTATCCGTGAAAAACGCGATTTCATTTTCGGCATTGACCCGGCGCCGGCGGCAGAGACGGTCGCCCAGGAAGATGCCTCCATCACCGTGCTGAATGGGGCCGGCGTCGAAGGTCTTGCCGGGTCGACCGTTCAATATCTGGAATCCAATGGCCTCAAAGTCGCGGCTTTCGACAATGCCGACCGCCAGGATTACAACTCCTCGCTGGTCATTCTCTATCGCGATAAGTCCTTGACCGCGCAGCAGATCATCATGCTGCTGGTTTTGCCGCAATCCGCCATCGTCAAGACGGACGATCCCTCGGCGCCTTATGACATCGTTGTCATCTTGGGGCAAGATTACGCCGGGAAGATCAACGGCATCAACGTCACGCCTTGAGCAAAGCTCTTCAGACAAACAGGCCCACAC
>JAFGNR010000176.1 GCA_016926915.1 Anaerolineae bacterium | reverse complement strand
GGCATGATCCCCGGCATGAACAAGGCTATGCGCGGGGTCTCATTTGACGACGTGCAGGCCGAGGGGCAGCTGAAGCGCATCGAGGCCATCATTCTTTCGATGACGCCTCAGGAGCGCCGTGATCCTCGCATTCTCAATGGGAGCCGTAAGCGGCGCGTGGCTTCTGGAAGCGGTACGACGGTTCAAGAGGTCAATCAGCTATTGTCCCAGTATCGCCAGATGAAGAAACTGATGAGTCAATTGCAGAAGGGGAAAATGCGGGGCTTTCCGCGTTTGTTTTGATTGAGGCAAACCCTTCGCGTTTCGGAGTGCGAGGATAGCTCGAACTGGACGCGTCTGCTTCATCAACATCAAATAATCTACAACAAGGGGAATAGGAGGAACATGCTTAGAATACGTTTACGTCGGGTTGGCAGGAAAAAGCAGCCCAGTTATCGCATTGTGGTAGCGGAATCCACGTCGCCACGCGACGGGAGGTTTGTCGAGGTGGTGGGATTCTATAACCCGCGCACAGAACCGGAAACCATCGAAGTCAAAGAAGATCGTGTGCTTCACTGGCTACAGGTTGGCGCTCAGCCTAGTGATGTCGTCGAGCGTCTGCTGGTCAAGAATGGAACGCGAGACCGCTTCGCACGTTTGAAGACGGGCGAAGCGCTCGAAACGCTCTTGTCCGAAGCCGCAGCGATGGCTGCGGAGCGTAAGGTGAGCTCGAAGACCAATCCTGTAGTGAATGAGGCTGCCCCTGACGCACCGGTTTCAGAAGCGTAGACCTTTAAGACAAAACTGCTGGCGCTGTCGTCACCTTTTTAACCTGTCCCTTTCACACACCTAAGGAGGAACCGCAATGTCTAAGGTCAAGGAATTGGTCGAGTTCATCGTCAAATCGCTGGCGGATAATCCAAGTGCGGTCCAGGTTTCCGAAATCGAGGGTGAAACCACGATCATGCTGGAACTTCGGGTTGCGCCCGAAGACATGGGGCGGATGATAGGGCGCGAGGGAAGGACCATCAATGCCATGCGTTCGTTGTCCAGGGTGCTGGGCGCGAAGATGGGCAAGAAGGTTACCCTGGAGATCGTATGATCGAGGCCGGATTGGCCTATCATTCTCACGTATGGAGGCTCAGGAATGCCGGAAACGCAGCCTGAGCCTCGTTATTTGGCTGTAGGGCGCATTTTGCGCCCTCATGGCGTGGCGGGTGAGCTTCGCGTCGAGATTTTGACCGATCATCCTGAACGCCTGGTATCCTTTCCCTACCTGTACATAGGGGAACATCCGGAGCGGCGCGCGGTCGAGGGCGTCCGGTTTCACAAGAGTTTTATGCTTTTGCGTCTCGCCGGATGCGATGATCGCGATGCCGCAGAAGCTCTGCGCGGCCAGCTGGTGCAAATCGCTATGGCGGACGCTATGCCTCTCGAAGAAGGTGAATACTACCATTTCCAGATCGAAGGGATACAGGTCGTTACTACCGAGGGAGAGGTGTTGGGGGAGATCGTCGAGGTGCTCAGCACGCCTGGGGTCAATGACGTCTACATCGTTCACGGCCTGCTCGGCGAAGTCTTGATCCCGGCGATTCACGATGTCGTCCAAGACCTGAATTTCGATACCGGCATCATGGTGATCAAGCCCCTGCCCGGCTTGCTTCCACAAGACGCCTGAGAACATATACAGGTATTGGAGATCGCTGGCTCCTTTTTTGAACCGGATTCCAACAGCAGCATACTCATGGATGATCTGAAATACTGGCTGGGGTTCAATCGGGTGCACGGCATCGGGCCTGTGCGACTGCGTATGTTGCTAGATGTTTTCGGCAACATACGAGCGGCGTGGGAAGCGCCTGAAGCGGCGCTGCGGGCTTCCGGGCTCGATCAGCGCTCACTGCGCAACCTGCTCAAAACCCGCCGGCAGAACGATTTGGACGGACTTGCCGAGAACGTTGCTGCTGCCGGCGTAACTGTGCTCACGTGGGAGAGTCCCAATTACCCTTACCTGCTGAGTCAGATTCCGGATCCACCGCCAGTACTGTTTGTGAAAGGCAGCCTCACGCCGGCCGATGAATGGGCGATAGGAATGGTGGGGACGCGAAAAGCCACGAAATATGGACGTGAAGTCGCCCGGCAGCTGGCGCTCGATTTGGCGAGAAATGGGGTCACGGTTATCAGTGGTCTGGCGCGCGGCATCGATGGTATTGCCCACTACAATGCTTTGGAAGCGGGCGGGCGTACGCTCGCCGTGTTGGGGTGTGGCGTCGATGTGGTGTATCCTCCAGAACACCGGGCGCTGGCGGCGAGTATCGAGAAGAACGGGGCTCTCATCAGCGACTATCCTCTGGGAACCCGCCCGGAAGCGTGTAACTTCCCACCTCGCAACCGGATCATCAGCGGTTTGAGCCTGGGGGTATTGGTCGTAGAAGCCGGGTTAACCAGCGGTGCCTTGATCACTGCAGATTTTGCAGCCGACCAGGGACGCGAAGTATTTGCCGTTCCCGGCAGTATTCTCAGTTCTACGTCGTCGGGGTGCAATCGTTTGCTCCGTGATGGCGCACATGTGGTTACAGAGGCCCGTGATATTCTGGAAGTTTTGCATCTGGATCAGCTGGCTGCCAAACAGGTCGCCCGCGAGATTCTTCCGGACAACCCGACAGAAGCGGCAATTCTCAATCACCTTTCCTCCGAACCGGCTCACGTCGACGACATCTCGCGGGGGATCAGGATGCCGGTCGAAGTTGTCAACAGCACGTTGGTGATGATGGAACTCAAGGGCATGGTGCGTCAGGCGGGTACACTACACTACGTTCTGGCCCGGGAACCGGATAGCGGTTACGTTACGGGATCCAATTAGGGATTTGTCTAGCTGTGCTTGCCATGCCACACGTCGACTATTTTGCGATTATCCACAAATTCATTCCTCCTGATTCCTATACCTACCGCCTTTATTTGCCGCACGTTGCCGCGGTTACCGCGATGTCGATCCGTATCGCGCGGCGTTTGGGATTGGATGAGGCGCAGTTGCAGTTCATTGAAGAGGCTGCCATGCTGCATGACATCGGCATTGTCGAAGTCAAGTCTGAATGGTTGCACTGCACAGGGACGCTGCCATACATTGGACACATGGAAGCCGGGCGTAAAATCCTCGAGGCTGAAGGGCTGCCACGTCATGCCCGGGTAGCGGCAGAACACATCGGTGTAGGTATCACCAGGGAAGAAATCCTGGCCCTGGGACTTCCACTAGAACCCCGCGACATCTTCCCGGCGACAGTAGAGGAGCAAATTATCAGCTGGTCGGATCTCTTTTTCAGTAAAGTTCCGGGGAGTGTGTGGTATCAGCGTTCCGTCGCGGAGGCCCGGGACCTGGTCGTGCGCTTCGGAGACCGCGCGGTATGTACGTTTGCTGCGTGGCTGGAAAAATTCGGTGTGTAAAACACCGTGGGAGGTACAGATGGGAAATGAGCATTTCTATGCTCTGATCATGGCAGGGGGGGGAGGGACGCGATTGTGGCCGCTGAGTCGTCAAGCGCATCCCAAACAGGCCTTGACGTTATTTGGCGAGCGCAGTATGTTCCAGCTGGCAGTGGACCGTCTGCTGCCATTGTTGCCCGTGGATCGCATCCTGGTCGTCACTGCTGCAGATCAGGTGGCGCCTCTATCAGAACAGGTGCCCGAACTGCCATTGGAGAACTTCATTGTGGAGCCGCTAGGGCGCGGAACCGCGCCCTGCATCGGATTATCCGCGCTTCATCTTCACGACCGCGACCCCGATGCGATCATGGCTGTAGTCACTGCGGACCATTACATTCGGCGCGTGGATGTCTTTCGAGCGGTGCTTCAGGCTGCGCGCGCAGTGGCAGAGCAGGGGTTCCTGGTTACGCTGGGAATCGCGCCCACAAAGCCTGCGACCGGTTACGGATATATCTGCCGGGGAGAGCCATTGGGTGCTGAATTAGGTTTCGAAGTCTATCAAGTGCAGCAGTTTACCGAGAAACCTGATCTGGAGACGGCCCAGCGTTTTCTGGATGCGGGCGTCTATGCCTGGAATAGCGGTATGTTCATCTGGAGGGCGGAGCGGATTCTCGAAGAGATTGCGCGTTGGATGCCCGAGTTGGATCACACGTTGCAGATTTTGCGCCCTCGTTTGGGGACGACAGCCTATCAGAGCGCTCTGGATGCGCAGTGGCCTGGCTTGTCTAAGCAAACGATCGACTATGGGATCATGGAACGAGCCGATCGGGTAGCGGTTCTGCCTGCCGATCTGGGATGGTCTGACGTGGGTGCGTGGTCGGCGGTCATGGAGCTGAACAGTTTGGGGGAAGCTCAGGCGTCGAATGTAGTTGTCGGAGATCCTCTCCTGGTGGATTGTGAGCGCTCCATGGTGCTTGCCGATGGCGGGCGTCTGGTCGCGATGATCGGCATCGAGGATCTCATCGTTGTCGATACTCCTGATGCACTCCTGATTACCCGGCGGGACCAATCCCAACGTGTGCGTGATGTTGTCGATGCTCTTAAGGCGCGCAATCGCACAGACCTGCTGTAGTTTCCCCACTACTTGCTAACCGTAGCCAGCGCCATCTTGCGATGCTGCAAAGCGCAAAATTCCGGCAACGGCGTTTTGCGCTTTGCTTACCTACTTGACAAGGAAGGTACTTTCCTTTATGATTCTCCTCCGTTCACGGAGTGATGTGAATGGAAGGGAAAACAATGTCAGAAGATTCCAAATTCGTTGCGTATTGCGTAAAATGCAGAACCAAACGTGAGATGGTTGACCCCAAGCCGGTTTTCACGGCAAAAGGCCAGGCTGCCGTTCAAGGCCATTGCCCGGAATGCGGGACCAAGCTATTCCGCATGGGAAAGACAGCGCTTCACGCAGGTATGTCTCCACCTCCAAAACCCCAAGCGCCGGAGCCCACAGGTAAACTCGTCATTGTCGAGTCTCCGACGAAAGCCCGCACCGTCGGCAGGTTTCTCGGCAAGAAATATGCAGTCAAAGCCTCTGTCGGTCATGTTCGGGATCTGTTACGATCCAAACTATCTGTAGATGTCGACAATGACTTCGATCCCAGCTATCGGGTGCCGAATGAGAAGCGCGCGGTGGTGAAAGAACTCAAAGCTGCCGTGAAAAAAGCCCGGGATGTCTATCTTGCCACCGACCCTGATCGCGAAGGCGAAGCAATTGCCTGGCACTTGAGCGAAGTTCTGGAACTGGACCCTGCCCACACACACCGCGTAGTCTTTCACGAGATTACCCAGAACGCGGTTGATGAAGCATTTTCGCACCCGCGAAGTCTCAACATGGAGTTGATCAATGCCCAACAGGCCCGGCGTGTGTTGGATCGGCTGGTGGGATATAAGCTCAGCCCCTTGCTGTGGCGCAAAGTGCGCAGCCGCCTTTCGGCCGGACGTGTCCAATCTGTGGCTTTGCGTTTGATTGTCGAGCGCGAGCGGGAAATTGAAGCTTTCGTTCCTGAAGAATATTGGACGATCGATGCGGAGTTGGCGCCACGCACCGCCGCAGGCAAAGATGAACGCAGTGCTTTCGTGGCACGTCTGGTTCGTATTGGCGATGAAGAGGCGACGTTTGGCGTCGAATCCGATGTGCGCCCGATTCTTGCTGAGTTGGAGACTGCCGAATACGTTGTTTCAAAGGTCAAGGAAGGCCAGCGTCGTCGTAATCCCGCTCCTCCCTACACGACGAGCACGATGCAACAAGAAGCCTCACGCAAGCTCGGTTTTTCGGCCAGCAAGACTATGCGGATCGCCCAGCAGCTCTATGAAGGACTTGATCTAGGCAATGGACAGCCTGTAGGTATGATCACATATATGCGTACCGACAGCACACACGTTGCCGAGGCCGCGCAGGCGGAAGCCAGGAAGTACATCACCGAGCGTTTCGATGCGAAGTTCCTTCCTGCAGAACCGCCGCAGTACAAGACGAAATCAAAGGGCGCGCAAGAAGCCCATGAAGCTATCCGGCCTACCAGTGTGGTTCAGTCGCCGGATTCGGTCAAGACCTACCTTACGCGAGATCAGCAGCGACTCTACGATTTGATTTGGCGGCGTTTTCTGGCCAGTCAGATGGAGGCCGCGCTCTATGATACCCGGAGTGTCGAGGTGCTGGCCGGTCACGGCGAGGACCAGCCATATCTTTTCCGGGCTTCAGGGGCGGTGTTGCGCTTTCCCGGTTTCCTGGTTGTCTACGAGGAATCTCTGGAAGAGAACGGCAACGGGAACGGTGATACGAAGTCACAACCGATTCCGCGTTTGGATATAGGAGAGCTGATGGATCTGATACGGCTTCTGCCGGAACAGCATTTCACGCAGCCCCCCAGCCGTTACTCGGATGCCACGTTGATCAAGGCTCTGGAAGAGTATGGGATTGGTCGGCCTTCTACATACGCCGCGATTCTGGCGAATATTCAGCAGCGGGGCTATGTGGGCCGTGAAAGGCGGCGGTTGTTTCCAACCGAAACCGGCTTCCTGGTCAATGATCTATTGGTGGAACACTTTCCTGATCTGATCAACGTGGACTTCACGGCGCAGATGGAAGACCGGCTTGACGACGTCGCGAAGGGCGACCTGGAATGGGTGGCATTGTTGCGAGACTTCTACGGGCCATTTTCTGTCGCTTTGCAGCGCGCCGAGGATGCGATGCCCAAGATCGACCACGTCGAACTTGTCGGCAGAGATTGCCCTGAATGCGGCGCGCCGCTAATCGTGCGTTGGGGCCGGTATGGCAAATTCGTTGGTTGCTCGGAATTCCCTAAGTGCCGGTACACCGAACGATGGCTGGAAAAGATTGGGGTCAAGTGTCCGCAATGTGAAGAAGGTGAAATCGTAGAGAAGCGCACCAAGCGCGGCCGGGTCTTCTATGGATGCTCGACCTGGCCGGCATGCGAGTTTACTTCCTGGAAACGTCCACTTCCTCAACCTTGTCCGGTTTGTGGTGGATTGCTCGTTGTTGCTCGTAAAGATTTGGCGCAGTGTCAGTCGTGTCAGTCTGAGTTTTCCCTGGATGCTTTGCCCGCTCCGGAGTCAGAGCTGGTAGAGGGTTGACTCAGGCCGGGATTTCGTCAGCCGCGCATCCCAATTCGGGGGCGCGGCTGTTTCGTTCTCGATTCATTGTGTCTTGCGTCCTCTCAGGTAGTGCGCGTTTGCCCGCCCTGCCCGATATTCTATAATCGACATGGACTGGCAGTGGGGAATCGGAGGTATCATGAAGGGCAAGCCATGGATACGTTGGGTGTTGTTGGGATTGCTGTTGATTGCTTTAGGCGCCCTGGGGTGGGGAACCTATCGCCTTTGGCTGCGAGGGTATTTACCGTTTCACCGGCAGGTTCCTGATCAGCCGGCTCCCACGTCGATTCCTTTGCCGACGCCATCCGCTACACCGGCGCCCTCAGCGACGTTGCCTGGGGTTACTGTGACGCTTGGCGCTGATGCGCCATTGGAAGCGGCAACAACGACGCCGACTCCCTATCCGACGCGCGTTTTGTCGCCGGCAGAACCGTTGCGTGTTCCCGAGGGATTCGGAGTGTCGATTTTCGCACAGGGGCTATCCAATCCTCGTATGATGGAAGTGGGTCCCGATGGAAATCTCTATGTGGCGGAACGGGGTGCGCAACGTATTATCCGGCTGCCAGACCGTGATCGCGATGGTCTTGCTGACGGTATCGAGGTGGCAGCAATAGGGGGTATGGAAGCGCCCAGCAGTCTGGCTTTCTTCCACGATGGCTCGCTGTACGTAGGAGACACACGTCGCATTCTGCGTTTCTTTTCTCCCGGCGCTACCGGTCTGTTTGAGGAATCTGAGGTGCTGGTCGACGGTCTTCCCGGTTCGGAAGGGCATAGCACTCGAACCGTGTTATTCAGTCCCGACTACCAAACTTTGTTTGTCTCTATTGGGTCTTCGTGCAATGTCTGCATGGAATCGGATCTACGACGGGCGACGATCATGCGGTATGATGCTGATGGCGACAACGGGCGCATCTTTGCACGCGGACTTCGTAATGCAGTGGGAATTACGTTCCGTCCTGGTACTCAGGATCTCTGGGCTACAGTGAATGGGCGGGATTGGTTGGGGGATGATCAGCCTCCGGAGACTCTGTACATGGTACGCGAGGGTGATGATGCCGGTTGGCCTGGGTGTCACGCCGGGCGCATCGTCGACCCGGATTTTGGCAATACTGGATCGTGTGATGGCATTTTACTACCGGTTGTAGAGCTGCAAGCTCATTCTGCGCCGATTGGTCTGGTCTTCTATACCGGGCTACAATTTCCGGAGTCCTACGTTGGCGACCTTTTCGTGGCCTTCCGTGGCTCGTGGAACCGCACGGAGCCTACCGGATACAAGATCGTCCATATTCCGTTCGAGAATGGGCAACCCGGCCCTGTACAAGATTTTGCGGTTGGCTGGCTACGTCCGGATGGCTCCAGCTGGGGGCGTCCTGCTGACGTCGAGGTCGGAACTGATGGAGCCTTATACGTGTCCGAAGATCGCGGGGGCATCATCTACCGCATCTTCTTTGGCGGCGAGTAACGTGGCTCAGACGGGCGTTGAATAATCTGCGAAATAGATGCCCCCCCACGCTGCCTTGTGGTATAATGACTGTGAGCTGTTCGGTTTGGAAAGAGTCTGAGGTCAAGAACATGTTTGGCATTAAGGGAAAGGATCTGCCATGAACCCAATCGACCTTCTGTTTGTGCTGTTGGGTCTCATGATTGTTGTCTTCGCGGTGCTTCAACGCTTCATCCGAACGATACTGATGCTTGTGGGGGCATACATCGCTGCATTGTCCAGCGGGTTGCTATATCGTCCCGCAGCGTTCCGTTTGGAAGCGATAGGACAGGGGAGCGCCTGGTTCGAGGGCATCATGTTTATGTTGCTGTTCTTGATCGTCTTCATGGTGTTTTTCATCATCACGAAGGTTGGGTATCCGGATACATCGCTCCCCAAATTGGGGTTTTTCGACCAGGTATTGGGTGGGATTCTGGGAATTGTGGTTGCTCTTATCGTGCTTGCCGTGTTGTACAATGGTTTGGGCGTGATGGTGGAGAGGCAATGGATGCCGTATGCAACCTACGCGAATATCAGCGCGGTGCGCTCGTCTGCAGCCCTCGGGCCCGTTTTCCGGACCGTGATGCAGTTTCTGGGCTATGCATACTTTCCCTTCTTCTTCAGTGTAGGTTTTCCCCCAGCGCTGGTGCCCCGTTAGGCCGCGTTCCACTTGTGGAGGTACCGATGACCTATTTGGATGGGTTGCTGATTGTAGTAGGGGTCGGCGTCGTGCTTTGGGGAACATTTCGCCAGACTGTGGGCATGCTTCTCAGCTGGCTTGGTTTGTACCTCGTCGTCACTGCGGTGGGGATGGTGGTGTTGTTTATTGGCGGGACCTATGGTTTTGGCGCCAGCCTGGTGCGTTCGCTTTGGGGGACCTCTGGTTCGATTCGGCTATTCGAGGCGGCGGTTTTCCTGGGATTGGGTGTTGGTTTGTTCCTGGTTTACGAAGTAACCATCCGTCTTATCTTTCCGAACCCCGGATTGTCCAAACTGGGTTTCTGGGACAATGTATTCGGGGGACTTTTAGGGGCGGTTCTGGGATTGGTGATTATGGCTCTGTTCAGCAATGCCTTGCGCGTTGTTGTGATCACACCCTGGCAACCTTTCGATATCTGGTCGCAGTTGGCGACTGCCTATAACGGCAGTTTTCTGGCGCCCTATCTGGCTCGCGTGTTGCGCATATTCAGCAAATTGCTGTTCCCCTTTCTGTTTTTAGGTTATCCTCCGGTGTTGATCGGTTAACGACGCTATCAGCTGCCCTGGCGAGCAGTCGCGACTGCTGGCCTTGTTGTTCTGTTACCAGGTGTGGGTGTTCACTTCTGAGATGAGCGCACCCACCGGGAGAAATGCCGGCATTGACAGTTACCAAGATAGTATGTTAGGTTAAGCATGAACCGTCATTGGGAAACACTTGAGTATCCGAAGATCTTGAAACGGCTGGCGGGGTACACTGACTTCTCTGCCGGTGCGGCGTTAGTTTTGAACTTGACTCCCGCTGAGAGCTATCGGGAAGCGGAAGCACTGCTGGCGTTGACAGCAGAGGCGCGGAGCGTTCTGGTCGAACGCCCCGATTTCGCGCTTGGCGGCGTTACGGATATCCGCCCCTGGGTCGAACAGGCCCGGCGTGGGGCACTGATCGAACCCGGTGATCTGTTACGACTGCGGGACACTGTGTTGGCGGCCGGTCGGATACACCGTCTGTTTACGCGGTTGGAAAACCAATGGCCTGGACTGGCCGATATCGCCTGGCGAATCCTGCCACAACCCGCGTTGGCCGATGCAATCTCCGGCGTTTTGGATGACCGAGGCGAGGTGCGGGATAGCGCCTCACCCGAACTCACACGTATCAGGCGGGAATTGCGCGTTACACAGAGCCGGGTGCAGGAAAAGCTTCAGCGGATGTTGACGTCGCCGGATGTTGCTCGCTATCTACAGGAGGCCCTTATCACGCGCCGTGGGGGGCGCTTTGTGATTCCGGTACAAGCGAACTTCAAGAATCAGGTAAGAGGCATCGTCCACGATCGTTCTTCCAGTGGGATGACGCTGTTCATCGAACCCCTTCCGGTGATCGATCTCAATAATGCACTTCGGGAATTGGTGCTGGCTGAGGAGGAGGAGATCCAGCGGATTCTTGCGGTATTGACCTCACAAATCGCTGCCGTGGCCGATGAATTGCATGCGGCCCTCGAAGCGCTGGCAGAGATTGATCTCACGTTTGCCAAAGCGCGCTATGCTGATGATCTGCATGCCAGCCGCCCGGCCATACATCCTCCCATCAAGACGCTGCCCCCCTCCGAGGGGGGTAATTATGCCCCTGGGACGATGTTGCAGTTGATGGGGGCCCGACATCCGCTCCTGGATCCGAAAACGGTTGTGCCCATCGATGTTGTGTTGGATAACGATACGCATATGCTCATCATTACCGGGCCTAATACCGGCGGGAAGACGGTGACGCTCAAGACTGTCGGGTTGCTCACCCTCATGGCGCAGGCCGGTATGCATATCCCGGTGGATGATGGCGCAGCGTTGACCTATTTTGACGCCGTGTATGCCGATATTGGCGATGAACAATCGATCGAGCAAAGCCTCTCTACCTTTTCGTCTCATTTGGCCAATATCATGTCCTTCTTTGCCGACGCCAATCAGCGTACCCTGGTTCTATTGGATGAGTTGGGGGCGGGAACCGATCCGGCAGAAGGCTCGGCGCTCGCCCGGTCGCTGCTCGAAGCCCTGCGCCGCAAACGCTGCACCGCCTTGATTGCGACGCATTATCCGGAACTGAAACTCTACGCGCACAACACGCCTGGGATTACCAACGCTTCGATGCAATTCGATACGGAGACGTTGGCCCCGACTTTCCGGTTGATCATCGGGCTGCCCGGGCGTTCCAATGCGTTTGCAATCGCGCACCGTTTAGGATTGCCCGAGTCCGTGGTGCGCGAAGCGCAGGCCATGATTTCCGGTGAAGCGTTGCGCGCAGAGGATATGCTTTCCGATTTGCATACGTTGCGTATCGAGACTGCGCGCGCGCGCGACGCGGCGCGTCAGTCCCGGCGTGAGGCAGAAGTTCTGGGCGCCAATCTGCGGAAACGGTTGGCGGCGATTGACGCGGAACGTGCAGAGGTGCTTCGCCAAGCGCGCGCCGATGCGCAGGCTGATTTGGCCGCGGTACAGGAGGAAGTCGAGGCGCTGCGCCGCCGTCTTCGCGTAATGCCGGTTGCAGAGGTTGCTCCCGTGGTGGAGGAGGCTGAACACGTTCTTGATGAGCTTGCTGCGCGCTCCTTGCTATCGGAACCTGCGTCCCTGGCTCAGGAGATCGCTGTTCCAGAATCTCAGGCGCCAGGACCGCCACAATTAGGGGACGTCGTGCGGGTCTCAAGTCTGGGGGTCGAAGGGACGCTCGTCGATATCGAGGGGGAACGCGCCCAGGTGCAGGCCGGCGCTGTGCGAACGCGGGTTCCTCTGGATTCCTTGGAAGTGGTGCAGCGCGCTGCGTCGCTTGCGTCGTTGCCTGTTACAACTGCACCCTCTCGACCTGCCGTGTCACCGGGTATACAACTTGACATCCGGGGGATGACCGTGGAGGATGCCGTCCAGCGACTGGATCGCTATCTTGATGATGCCGTCATGGCGCGTCTGCCTTGGGTGCGAATCGTTCATGGCAAAGGAACCGGGATGTTGCGCCGTGGGGTGCGCCGATTCCTTTCTGATCATCCACTGGCGCTTTCCTATGAATCGGCGCCGGAACGCGAGGGCGGAGACGGGGTGACTATTGTGCAGTTGACCGGGGGCTGAGGCCCGGTTTGCCCCGCGATGTACGTCATTCACACGCGACAGGGGGGCGCTTCGTGCGCCCCCCTGTCGCGGAGTCATTGTGGCTGAGTTCAGGCGTCGTCTTTCTTGGCAGCTGTACTGCTGGTGTCGGCCTTCGTGACCTCGTGACTCGTGGATGACTCGTCCTTGCCGACTTCTTTCCGGGTCCCCGGCGTCGCCGTGGGCGACTTGGAGCGACTATCTGTCACGTAGAAGCCAGAACCTTTGAAGATGATACCTGCTGGCTGAATGAGCCGGACGACTTCACCGCTGCACTCCGGGCAAGTACGAACCGGTTCATCCGAGAAATGCTGGCGGCGCTCAAAGCGCAGCCCGCACGCTTGACACATATATTCGTACAACGGCATTGCTTGCACCTCCCGCCATTTCCTGAATATACCGCACATTATACGTGATTTGCCTCTGTTGACAAGGTTTGCCCCACTTCATCTTCGGCTTGACATTCTTCTGCTTTCCGTTACCATGAAGGGCAATGAGCCGTCAGAGTCGGGTACGATATTTGATGGGCGCCGAGGGTTGGCTCCTGTGCAGCAGAACCCTCCGAACCCCGCCAGGTCCGGGAGGAAGCAACGGTAAGGTGTGGTTTCTGGGTGCCGCAGTGCAGCTGGGCCTCGGCGCCTCTCAAGTATTGTCCCCCACCGTACTGGCTCATTGATGTGGTGGGGCGATTCTACAGGTATCGCCCCACCTTTTTCTGAATCGCAGTTGATTGTCAGGGGAACTTTGTAGATGATATACAAAGGGCGTATTGTGGCGATTCTGTTTGCCCTCTTAGGGCTGACAGGGCTTGCTGCCGGCTATGAAGCAACGGCTACCACTGTCACCTTGGTGATAGATGGTGAGGCCCGCGCGGTTTCCACGCACCAACCAACCGTGGCTTTGTTATTCTCAGACTTGGGCATGGCGTTGCGGGAAGAGGATATTACGACCCCGGCTCTGGATACACCTTTGGAATCCGCTATGGTTGTCGCCGTCGAGCACGCGCATCCGGCGATCCTCGTCGTGGACGGTATCGAACGGTTGCGCTACGTGCACGAGGAGCACGCCGCCGATATTCTGGCTCTAGAGGGAGTCTCGCTCGACCCCCGCGACATTGTGCAGGTCAAACCTCCCTTGGCGAGCGACCCTGCGGATACGCGGTTCCGTCTAGTTGTGCAGCGCGCGGTACCTGTTGTGCTGGAGAAAGACGCGCTGCGTTCCACGTTCTATACCAACGCTGCAACTGTTGGCGAGGCCTTACAGCAGAATGGCATTACTCTTTACCGGGCCGATCGTGTGTTTCCGGATCTTGCTACGCCGGTGCAGAGCGGGATGCACATACGTCTGGAGCGCTCGATTCCGGTATCGATACAGGTTGATGGACATACGTTGCGCACGCGCACCCATCGTAACCGGGTCGGCGAGGTCATTGCAGATCTTGGTGTTATGTTGAGCGGGCAAGACTATACAATTCCGGCGCTTGACGCGACCTTAGGGGAAGGTCTGGACGTACAAGTGGTGCGCGTGGTAGAGCGTGTGGTGGTCGAACAGACTCCCATTCCTTTCGAAACCGTGTGGCAATCTGACGCCAATATGGAACTCGATACACAAGGGTTACTGCAAGAGGGCGCTCCGGGTGTTCTGGAGCGCCGTCGCCGCTTGCGTTATGAGAATGGACAGGTCGTGGACCGGCGCGTAGAAGGCGAGAGCGTGGTGTTGCCGCCCACCAACCGCATTATGGGGTACGGGACCATGGTCGTCGTTCGCCAGCTGGCGACCGAGGGCGGCGTCGTTGAGTACTGGCGGAGATTTCGTATGTTAGCGACCTCTTACAGCGCTGGTACGGCAGGGGTGTCGCCTAGCAACCCGCACTACGGGTATACGGCGACCGGCTTGAAAATGGATGATGGAATTGTTGCTGTGGACCCCCGGGTTATTCGCCTGGGGACGAAAGTCTACGTGCCCGGTTATGGCGTCGGTTTGGCCGCCGATACCGGCGGCGCCATCAAAGGGAAACGGATTGATCTGGGGTATTCCGACGAGAACCTCAGGTTATGGTATTCCTTCGTCGATGTTTATCTTCTCACGCCTGTGCCGGATGTGATCAACTATCTGGTGCCGTGATGCGGACCGATGATCCCCGCCACATTCTTCAGCGTTATGGTCTCTCGCCCCGGCGTTCCCTCGGCCAGAATTTCCTGGTAGATGTTTCTGCGCCGGCTCGAATCGTCGCCGGCGCCGGTGTGGAGTCTGCGGATCTGGTGCTTGAAATTGGCGCCGGGGTTGGCGCTTTGACGGCAGCCCTGGCCGAAAAAGCAGGGCGTGTTCTGGCCGTAGAGACAGACCCTCACCTGGTCGATGTCCTGCACGATGAATTCGATTCACAATCTAACGTGACCATCATCCATGGGGACATTCTCTCACTGGCCCCTCACGAGCTGCTGGAGGTTCCGGTTCCTCAGGGGCAACCGTTGTGGGGCCGCAGACTTCCCCATTACCGTGTCGTGGCCAATCTGCCCTACTACATCACGGGCGCGGTCATGCGACACATCTTGGAGTCCGAAATCCGCCCCGTGTGCATGGTCGTCACCGTTCAGAAAGAAGTCGCGCTACGCATGGTGGCCGAGCCGGGGGATATGAGTCTGTTGGCGGTGAGTGTGCAGTTCTACGGACAACCACGCATCTTGTTCCGGCTGAAGCGTGGCGCTTTCTTTCCCGCGCCGGCCGTGGAGTCCGCAGTGGTGCGCCTCGATTTATTTGATACGCCTCCCGTTGAAGTCGCCAGCATCACGGAGTTTTTCCGGGTCGTCAAAGCCGGTTTCGCCCAACGGCGGAAACAACTCCGGAACACCCTGGCAAATGCCTTGCGTTTGCCAGGAGATACCGTGGCAGACGCGCTTTCCAATATCGGAATTGCCCCAACCCGTCGCGCAGAAACCCTATCCGTGACAGAATGGGGTTCGGTATATATTGCGTTGTCGCCATTGATTGCGGGATCGGAGGGGCGCAGGTTGGACTGAACCTTCCGCTCCTGGGCTGATATTTCTTATGATTTTTATAATAACAATTGACAAATCTCCGAAACCATGTTACCATACCCTTAACGATATAACTACGTTGTGGACATCATTTCCACGACATACTCAAAACCATACGAAGGGAGTTGCATGACAATGTTGAGCAAAAAGATCCAGGATGCGATCAATGAGCAAATCAATCGCGAGCTGTACTCCGGCTACCTCTATTTAGCCATGTCCGCATATTGCGAGGCGGAAAACTTTCCCGGCATCGCCAACTGGATGAAGGTACAGGCTGAGGAAGAGCAGGAGCATGCAGAACGCTTCTACGATTTCGTCAATGACCGCGGGGGGCGCGTCTATCTGAAAGCCATTGATGAACCGCCTACGGATTTCGGAACCCCGCTGGATATCTTCCAGGCCAGTCTGGAGCACGAGCAATTCATCACCTCGAGTATCAACGAGCTGTACGCTCTGGCGCTCGCCGAGAATGACTACGCCACTCAGATCATGTTGCAGTGGTTCATCAGCGAGCAGATTGAGGAAGAGAAAAACGCCAGTGATATCGTGGCGCTGCTGGAGAAAGTTGGAAACAACGTCAATGGGCTCCTGATGGTGGACCGCCAGCTGGCGCAGCGTGAGGAAGACTAGTTCAAGATACGCCCGGCTAAACAAGGACAGGGCAGCCCCAGGGCTGCCCTGTTTGTTTATATCCGCAGTTCACATTTTTTAGCTCGTCATGCAACATGCTTGCATTTACAACCATTTTAAGATATGATGTTTTTAGTCGTTTCGCTGTGTTTTTACGAAAGGTTGTGGGGCTATGCGCTCTCGTGAGGAAAAGGGCGGGATGCTGAAAAAGATGCTGGTAGTGCTGGTGGTGGCCTTCGGACTCGTAGGCTTCGCCGCGCTCATCGGCTGGTACCGCAATCGCAATACTACTGTTGAAGATGCTGTGATTCAGGGGGCAGATGGGCCTGCCGATGTGACGCTGCAGCTCTCCGGGCCTTCCTCACTCCCGCTACCGGCAGCCGATGATTTTCCGCTGGTTGAGATAAGATTTTCCGGCGACAAAGACATCGACGCACTTGCGGTCAACGTTATGGTGGAACCGTTGCACCTGCGGATGCAGGACACTGACGCGGAAACGGATGGCATTCAGGCTGCGCCGGCAGGGTTTTCCGAAGGCGTTGAGATTGTGCGGAACGAAATGACGCC
Source organism: Anaerolineae bacterium (assembly GCA_016926915.1). Classification (GTDB taxonomy): domain Bacteria; phylum Chloroflexota; class Anaerolineae; order B4-G1; family SLSP01; genus JAFGNR01. The sequence goes on along the minus strand of JAFGNR010000176.1, from coordinate 543 downwards.
TGATGGCGTGCTGCACTTCGAGGTGCGGGGATTGGGTATGACCGGCGTCTACTCGGAAAACCTGGTTTCCTTTTTGGTGGATCCGGTATCCGCAGGGTCTGGGGTGATCAGCGTGACGCGTATTTTGGCTACTGCGCCCGATGGTCTGGAACTGAAGGTCGGCTACCCCGAAGCCCTGCAAATCTCTGTGTTGGGGGGCGGGCCTACCCAACAGCCGACAGTGCAACCAACGGCGCCTTCTTCTACATCGGATACTCCCACGCCTACACCGCAAGCAGGGGGAATGACAATTGACCCAGGCATCTATTACCGCATCCAGCCTGGGCAGACTCTGTATCGATTGGGAAAGGTTTTCGGATGCTCTCACGATGCAATTGCCCAGGCCAGTAGTATATCCGACGTGCATCATATACCGGTGGGCACGTTGCTGCGCATTCCGGTAGCGTCTCCAATGGGACAGGCGGTTTATCTCGTGGCTCCCCACGACACGCTGTATAGTATTGCCCGTACCTTTGGCATGACCGTCGAGACATTGGCTGGAAT
>JAFGNR010000175.1 GCA_016926915.1 Anaerolineae bacterium | reverse complement strand
GGCTGTGTAGACTTTCGATACACCTTGTGACTGACGACGATAACGCTTGAGGCTCCTCATTTTCACTCACTCCGGCTTCCCTTTCTCTTGTTGTGTCGACCTGGTACTCAACCAGGCTTTGTTAGTATAACATAGGGTAAGGGAAATACCAGAGAAGTTATATCCGGCACAGGGCTTTATCATTCTCTGGCTCAGCGTCATGCCAACAGACGCCAGCCGGCGCACGGTGATACGACTTCAGGCTAGGAGCAGGTGCGGCAGGGTTTCAGTCCTTTGCTGCAAGGACGTTGATCCAGAGCCGTAGCGAGCGGTATGGTTCCACGTCTCCTTCGCGGTAGAGAAAGAAATCAACGACCTGGTCGTCTCCCGCTTCGGGCAGGGCGTAGACCACATCTTGCTCCCAAGTCTGCCCGTGGTCTAGAGCGACCGGCCCAATTTCTGAGAGCAGCGCGCCCTCGACCTGGATCTCAATGCGATAGGTGATAGCGGTCCCTTCGCGGTTGGTGATGCCGGCTGTCACCGTGACGGGGTCTCCCACTGCAGTCTCACGGGGGTAGTTCTCGGCTAGCCCTTCGGAGCCGAGAACGTAGAACTCGGTGAAGAAATCACCGGGTGCGGGCCCTACCAGGATGGCTATCGCGGAAACAAGCGCCAGCACCAACGCGCCAGCCAACACGCTGTAGAGGATGCGGTTGGTGCGATCCTGTGCAGCCCACCACCCGCGCAGATCGAGGTTGATCCCGGTCGTGAGGCGCTCCTCAAGGGGCAAGCGGCGCCGGCGCCACCAGGCAACTCCGGAGAAAAGCCCTGTGACCAGGGCCTCGCCGATGAAGATGGGCCAGAGCGTAATGCCCCAGGGTAATTGATCGAGGAGCAGGGCCAAAGGGGGCGCGACGGCGATGCTCAGACTAAAGGCCAGCGCCAGTCGTTCAGGGCCATCGAGGTCTTCGCGCCGGGGGAATAACGCGGCTTGGAGGGCGTATCCCGGCATGAAGAGCACAAATGCCAGTCCCAGGAGCAGCCGGATCATCGGAAGCAACGCCGGCACACCTTCGATCCCTGCAGCGATAAGCGCCAATAGAATGAGCCCCACCACGGCAAAGATGAGAAACTCATTGCGAATCTTGAATTTGATCATAGGAAGTTATCAGCCTTTAGTTCCAGGTCTTTGGTACTCCATTATCTTGACCGTGAGCATCCTTTTTAGTGAATCCAGATGCGCCCATTCTAGCATAGGGAGCATGTCCGTCAAGACGTTTTCGGCTGAGGACGGGAGCGTTTCAAGTTTTGTACCAGTTGGCTCCGTGCTTCTGGCCGGCGAGAGATTTACGTCAGCGATATCCTAGCCGGTAGAGCGCCAGTTTCAGGTATTCCGTCCAGGTCTCTCGCAGGCTATCCCGGTCGCGCCACCAGCTGTGGGGCTGATACCAATGGTCCGTGACGGGAGTCACAATGATGGCGACGCCGGTGCCTTCGAAGACATCGTGGAAGATGATGCTGGCGCGCCGTGTGTGGAAAGGGTCCGTAACCACCAACAAGGTGTGCCATTGCCGGTCTTCGGCGAGGGCCTTGACAACCACAGCCTCTTCATAGGTCGTCTCCACTGTGTCGGGAATGACGACAATGGCTTCCTCCGGCACCCCCTGCCAGATGGCTTCCTGGCGCACCAGGTCGCCGTAGGATTGGCGGATGCCGGGGGCGTGCAGCGGCATATTGGTGGCCACATAGGCGCCGGCGTAGTCCTGTTGAAAGAGGTGCGCGGCATAGACTGAACGTGTCGCGCTCCCTGCCAAGGGCACCACTGCACTGGCAGGCTGCACCGGATCTGCGATGACTAGGAATTCACCGATCCAGGGGAGCCACAGCCCGCACGTCAGGCCGAGTCCCAGGACCGCGACCAGCGCGGCCAGGACAACCTTGCCGCGCCTGCGGTGCGCGCGCGAATGGGACGGTAGACTGTGCATAGGCCAGTAAAAACTGTGCTCCTGAACTTGGCAGGTCTCACGCGTTCTCAAACAGGCTGCGGTTCGCTACCACCCACTCGTAGAGCCGTTGGATCCCTTGCCTTACCGTGACTTCAGGTTCCCAGTCCAACTCGCGTCTGGCCTTAGCCGTGTTCGCGACATAGACTTTCTGGTCGCCGGGCCGCCAGTCTGCGTAGGTTGCCGTAATGGGCCGGGAGAAGAGTTTGCTGAGCAAAGGTTGAAACTCGCTCCAGATGGCTAATGTGTTTTCCGGTCCGCCGCCCATATTGTAGATCTGCCCGGCGGTCTGGTCGATGCGTGCGACGGCTTTGATGAACGCCCGCACCAGGTCTGCAACGAACAGAATGTCGCGGACCTGCTTGCCATCGCCATAAATGGTCAAGGGACGTTCGAGCAGGGCCGCAATCATGAACCAGGCCACCCATCCCTGATCTTCGACGCCAAATTGGCGCGGCCCGTAAATGCACGAGTTCCTGAATACTACGGTTCGCAGCCCATAAATCCTGTGGTAGTCGCGCATATATTGATCAGCCGCGCCTTTGGAGCAGCCATAAGGGGAGTGGAAATCCAAGGGCGTCTCTTCCGATACACCTTCAGGCTGGTCTTTGTAATAATACCGGGTAGCCGTTTCGCCAATCCGGAGCGTTTCCAAGGTCCCGTACACTTTGTTGGTCGAAGTATAGAGAATAGCCGGGTTGATGCCGGTTTCTCTTATCGCTTCCAGCACGTTGAGCGTGCCCAGCGCGTTGATCTCAAAATCTTCACGGGGGTTGGCCACGGAGGTCGTAACCGCTACCTGTGCAGCCAGATGAAGCAGGGCATCGATGTCCGCATGGTGTTTGATGACTGCGCGGAGTGCCGCGTACTCACGGATGTCTACCAGCTCGAACTCGATGCTCTTGTGGGTCGCCTGAAGCCATTGGAGGTTCTTCTTGCTGCCCTCGCGCGATAGGTTATCGACGATGATCACGCGGTGTCCTTTTTCCAGAAGTGCGTGGGCCGTATTCGACCCGATGAATCCGGCGCCGCCGGTGATAAGCCAGGTACTCATGGGGTGTTTTAACCTTTCGAGATGTTGTGGGGCTGATCTAGAATCCACGTGGCAGCTTCAAGCAGAGAGTGGGCCGTGAAATCCAGGGGAAAGCCTCTTTTTCGCAGAATTTCCTGATGCTCCACCCCGTATCCCGTAAGCACGAGGATGGTACGGCATCCGGCGCGCTGTCCGGCCTCGAGGTCGCTAGTTTTGTCACCGATCATGAAAGACCGGTGCAGATTGAGGTTTTGCTCAGTGGCTGCTTGCAGCAACAGGCCGGGGTGTGGTTTACGGCACAGACACCCAGCATCGGGATGGTGTGGGCAGTAATAGGTGGCATTGACATAGGCATGCTGCTCGGCTAGCAGGTGCGCCAGCGTTGCATGAATTTTATCCAGCTGAGCTGCTGAGAAATACCCGCGCCCAATAGCTGATTGGTTGGTGATGAGAATAACGGGAACCCCGGCGTTATTCAGCAGATGAATGCCCTCGGCTGCTCCAGGCAAGAGCGCCAAATCGGCCGGATCGCTGAGGTAGTTGACCTCGCGGTTGATCGTTCCATCGCGATCCAGAAAGACGGCCCAGTTCATGCCGGGAAGAGCCGGTGCTCTACCACGCGGCAGACCGCGTGCCACGCGGTGATGTGCGCTTCTTGGATGCGTGTGGTGCGCTCCGAGGGCGCGCAGAAACAGAAATCCGCCAACGTTTTGAGCTGCCCCCCGCTCCGTCCTGTAAACGCGATTGTCACGGCGCCCAGCGCCCGTGCAGCGCGCAGGCCATGGAGCACATTGGCGGAGTTCCCGCTGGTGCTGATTCCCACAACCAGGTCCTTGGGACCAGCCAGGGCCTGCACCTGTCGGGCGAAGACCTGATCGAAATCTGCGTCATTGGCGATAGAGGTGAGCACGGAGGTATCAGTGGTGAGGGCGATGGCTGGCAGCGCGGGGCGGTCGTAGTTCAGCCGGTTGACCAACTCTGCTACTACGTGTTGTGCGTCGGCGGCGCTGCCCCCATTGCCGAAGAAAAGCGCCTTTCCCCCTGCCTGAAATGTCGCGATGAATTGCTCTGCGATGCGCGCCAGAACCGGAAGCTGCGTTTCCAGCACGGCCCGTTGCACTTGTAGGCTCTCCTCGAAAACGGCATAAATCTCTTGCTCGCTCACCTGACCTCCCATGTCTGTAACCCGCGCAGATCGAAACTGAAATCGACGGGCTTGGCGTTCAGCCGCTCGAGCGCTTGCGCGACCTGGTGTTTCTTGTCGAACGGGCAGTAGAAAAACATATAGCCGCCCCCTCCCGCGCCCGAGATTTTGCCCCCCAGTGCGCCGTGCTCCCGGGCGGCGGCGTAGAGTTCGTCGATCCGGGGATCGGTGATCTGCGCTGCCATTTTCTTTTTGGACATCCACGCTTCATGCAGCAGTGCGCCGAGGTGGTTCAGTTCGCCCCGCAACAAGGCGTTTTTCATCTCCATGGCGATGGCTTTGAGGTTGCCCATGGCTTCTAGCACCTCTTCCTTACGTTTGACGTAGCCTTCTACCTGGGTATCGATGATGCGGGCTGAAAGGCGCGTCTTGCCGGTGAAGCAGAGCAACAGGTTGTGATGCAGCTCATTGATGGTGTCTCGTGGGACGCGTAGGGGGTTGACGATGGTCGTGGTTGCGGAGAACTCGATGAAATTGAACCCTCCAAAGGTGGCCGCATACTGATCTTGTTTGCCGCCTTTAATGCCCAGATCCTGGCGTTCGATTTGGTAGGCTAAATCCGCCAGTTCGTAATCGGTGATGGGTAGGTGTTTCCATCTTTTGAAGAGCCCGATCAACGCTACCACGACGGTGGAGGAAGAGCCTAAGCCGGAACCGGGTGGGGCATCGCTATGGAGAAAGACATCCATGCCTTGATCGCGATTGGCCCCGTTGAGCCGCCGGATAACGGCCTTGACCAGGTCCAGGTTGCCGTCGTAGATCAGGGGATCGTCGACGTTGAAGCGCGCAATCACGTCGTAATCCAGTGAGGTAATTGTGATCTGGCGGTCCTCCCGCAGACGGAGTGAGGCGTAGGCGTAGCGGTCGATGGTGGTGCTCAGCACGGCCCCGCCTTGTTCAGAAAGATAAGGCTCCACGTCCGTGCCGCCGCCGGCAAAGCTGATGCGCAAGGGCGCCCGGCTACGAATGATCGTCACGTTGTGTCTCCATGTAGTGTTGGAATTGGGCATACCCCACCGGGGTGCCGATATCGACGAAAAATCCTTCCGCCGGATAAGCCAGCAGGTGGTAACCCTGGGCTAATGCCTGCGGAAAGGTCTCTTTTTCCAGGGAGATGACCTGTTCCGGCGGGATGAGCGCCAGAAATTCTGGCTCGAGTACATAGATGCCGGCATTGATCCATCCCGAACCCATTCTACCCTTTTCTTGGAATCCTACAATGCGCCGGTTGTCTTCGAGGGCCAGGGCGCCGTAGGCGCTGACGTCCGGCGCCTCGACGCTGGCGAGCGTTCCGATGACGCGCGGCTTCTCTGCATGGGATTCTTGGTGAAACGCGACCAGCGCGGCGAAGTCGAGATCCAGGTAGGAATCGCCGTTGAGGACGAGGAAGGGGCCGTCGACGAAGGGGGCGGCGTTTTTGAGCGCCCCGGCGGTGCCCAGGCGCGTCGTCTCCAAGGCATAGGCGATGTGCACGCCCCACCCACTGCCGTCGCCGAACACCGCCTGGATGTGATCCGCCAGGTAGCTGACGCAGAGCACGATCTCCCGGATGCCCTGTTCCCGCAGCTGGGCGATCTGGTAGGCGAGGAAGGGCCGGTCGCCTACCTGGGCCAGGGGCTTGGGACGGTCGGAGACGCGAGAACGCAGCCGGGTGCCAAGCCCGCCGGCGAGAATGAGCGCTTTCATGCTTGGAGCACCTTCCGGTAAACCGCCAGAGTTTCCCGGGCGGCCTTCTCCCATGTGAACTGCTTTGCGCGGGCCAGCCCTTTGGCGCGTAGGGTTTCCTGCAAGGCGGGATCATCCAGTACGCGGCGGATGGCGTCTGCCAGGGCCTCGGTATCGTGGGGATCGACGGTGATCGCGGCATCGCCCACGACTTCCGGCAGGGAGGCGGCATTCGAACAGACCACGGGGGTCCCGCAGGCCATGGCTTCCAGCGGCGGCAGGCCGAAGCCCTCATAGAGCGACGGGAAGACGAAGAGGTCGGCGCCGCTGTAGAGCGCGGGCAGGTCGGCTTCGGGGACGAAGCCCGTGAAGCGGACGTGGTCGTGGAGATCGAGGCGTTCGATGGTGTCCAGGATCTCCGAAAACTTCCACCGGCGCGCGCCCACCACGACGAGAGGGCGGGATTCCCCGGCGCGCCAGAGCCTGCTACAGGCTTCCAGCAGGCCATGCAGGTTCTTGCGCTTTTCTACAGAGCCGACGAAGAGCAGATAGCGTTCGGGGAGATTGTGGTGCGTCCGTGCGACTGCGACTTCGATGGCGGAGGCTGGCTGGTAATGATCCGACACCCCTTCGTAGACGACGCGGACGTTGTTAGGTGAAATGCGTAGATGTTTGACAATATCGGCTTTCGATACCTCGCTCACCGTGATGACTGCGTCTACCCTGGGTAGAACATACGGTAGCCAATAGCGGTAGATCACAGTATCTGCGAGTGTGCTGACTCCTGGGTAACTCCAGGCGAAGACGTCGTGCACGGTGACCACGGTTTTTGCCGGTCCGCCGCCGAAAAGGAAGGGGGTGACGCCGGTGGGGTCGTGGAGGATGTCCAG
>JAFGNR010000174.1 GCA_016926915.1 Anaerolineae bacterium | reverse complement strand
GCCCCGAAGGGGGGCAACGTTTTGCGATGTCGTCAACTGCGCCACTTTGTGTATAATCACCTGCAAATCGGTGGGGCACAGTACTGTCAACCGGTCGCATCTTGCGGCACAGTCACAGAAGCTCTGCGTACCGGAGAGCAGCATCGCTGTGAGCCGGTCTGAAGGCTGAGGGCTGACGGCTATTTTTAGAGGAGGCATGATGGCATTGTTCGGAGGTATCGAGGCGGGCGGGACGAAGTTTGTCTGTGCCATAGGCGCGGGGCCGGATGATCTACGGGCGGAGCACCGTTTTCCCACGACGACTCCAGAAGAGACGCTTGATCAGGCGATCGCGTTTTTCCAGGAACAGCAGGTGCAACAGGGCGAGTACCTGGCGGCGCTGGGAGTGGCCGCGTTTGGCCCCCTGGACCCGAACCCCCGTTCCCCGACGTTCGGGTACATCACCACCACACCCAAACCGGGATGGGCCAACACCGATTTCGTCGGCGCTATTCGCGCGGCCTTCGATGTGCCGGTGGGGTTCGATACGGACGTCAACGGCGCTGCGCTTGGAGAGCATCGTTGGGGCGCGGCCCAGGGCCTGGATACCTTCATCTACCTCACTATTGGCACGGGCATCGGCGGTGGGGGCATGGTGGAGGGACATCTGATTCACGGTCTGGTGCATCCAGAAATGGGACACATCCGTATGCCGCGCGATCCCGAACGCGATCCTTTCGCAGGGGTCTGTCCCTATCATGGAGATTGTCTTGAGGGATTAGCTGCCGGCCCGGCTTTGGAGAAGCGCTGGGGCCAGCGGGCCGAGATGTTGCCATCCGATCATCCGGCGTGGTCCCTGGAAGCGCACTACCTGGGAGTGGCGCTGGTCGATTTCATCCTCACGCTATCGCCGCAGCGCATTATCATGGGGGGCGGTGTGATGCAGCAACCGCATCTCTTTCCCCTGGTGCGGCAAGAGGTGCTGGCGCTCCTCAACGGCTATGTCCGCAGCCCCGCAATTTTGGAGCACATTGATACCTACGTGGTTCCGCCCCTGTTGGGGGCGCGCGCCGGGGTGTTGGGATCCATCGCTCTGGCTCAGGAGGCCTTGAAGTCCGTCTGACGGGGATATGCCACGATAAAGCCCCTTCATGCCTGGCCCTATGCCGGGCCGGAGGGGCTTTGTGTATCGCAGTCGCTAGGGTTCTATCAGTCCTTCGCGCCAGGCGAATACGGCAGCCTGTGTGCGATCCGAGAGATGCAACTTGCTGAGCAGGTTGCTGACGTGGGCTTTCACGGTTCGTTCGGTGATGAAAAGCTCGGCGGCGATTTCCGCGTTCGATTTCCCCTGGGCGATCAGCTGCAGCACCTCGACTTCTCTCGGGGTGAGCTCTGCTGCCGGATTGCGTTCCTGTATAGGCGATGTGACCTCTGCCATAAGCCGGCGTGCAATTCTGGGGTGCAGGGTCGCTTCCCCACGACTTGCCGCGCGAATGGCGTGCAGCAGGGTCTGGGCATCGGCATCTTTCAACAAGTACGAAAGCGCGCCTGCTTTGATGGCAGAAAAGATCAACTCATCTTGGGCGTAGCTGGTCAACACGACGACTTGTGTGTGCGGACTGATTTGGCGGATGCGACGCGTGGCCTGGACGCCTCCCTGATCGGAAGGGTCGCGGTCAGGTTGTAGCGGCAGTACCAGATCCATGAGCACTACGTCGGGGACAAGATCTGTTGCGCCCTGAATGGCGGTTTGTGTATCTCCAGCCTCTCCCACGATGACAATATCATCCTGGGCACTGAGGTAGAATCGCAGGCCCTTGCGAACGACATCGTGGTCATCGACCATGTAGACGGTGATTTTTTCGGATGGCGGCATACTTTGCTCCGTATGGTGTTGTCGACGTTCTGGACTAGCGCAATATGAAGAAGACCAGGAAGCCAAACGTGAGGAATAAGGTTAGCCCTAGTACCAGGCCCACGATCGCGACGCGCGACGAAGAGTTAGCGTTGCCACGCACGGGCATGCCGGATGTGGACCAGCGCTTTCCGATGACTGCTGCCATGATGGCCAGAACCACCAGGAAATTGATAACTACCGTAATCCAAACGCCGCCTTCCACGCCAGTCTCGAATAGGGGGAGGTTCTGGTTGATCAGAAATCCGATCACCAGCCCCAGGGCCAGGCCTATCACGAGGCCGAGCAGCGTGCCCCGGCGCACCTTGCGCCGCGTGAGAAGATCGGCATCTTCTTCGTTCGTATAATCGTAATACGGATACTGCTCAGACATAGCACTCCTTTCTTGGAGCTGTTGGGCTTCGCGCACTGCATTCGCGCGAAGCCCTTACACCTGGATGCGCAGGTTACTTTTCTTCCGTTGTCATATTGACCGGCAGGCTGCCCAATAGCAGAGTGGGGTTGATTCCCTTCTCCGCCAACACGATCTTGGCGTTGTTCTTGAGAGAGGTCTCGGTCATCTCCAACTGCCGGAGAATCTGGGCGTTGCCCTGGAAGTACTGCTCGGCGGCTTCGTTCACCAGCCGGATGGCCTCGGCTTTACCTTCGGCGATCCGGATCGACGCCTCGCGTTCACCTTCGGCCTTGCGAATCGTCGCCTCGCGATCACCCTCGGCGCGCTGAATTGTCGCTTTCTTCTGCTGTTCCGCCGCCTCGAATTCACCGGTAGCCAGCAAACGCATCGCGCGGCGCTCCTGTTCCGCCGTCTTCTGCTTATGCATGGCGATCTTGATATCTTCCGGTGGATCGATGAGCATGATCTCGACCTTGCTGATGACCAGCCCCCAGTCGTCGGCGAATTGGTTGAGCACCGATTGCAGGTTGGTGGCAATTTTCTCGCGGGCGACCAGGCTTTCATCCAGCGTCAGATCGCCGAACTCCTGGCGCAGGTTGGTCATGGCGAGCTGGATAATTGCCCGCTTCCAGTTGTCGATGTTGTAGAAGGTCTTTTTGATGGACTCCTCATCGGCCTTGGGGCGCACCCACATAACGCCATCCACCCGAATCTCGACGTTGTCCTTTGTGATCACGGGCTGCGGCGGGATGTCCATAGTGTGCTCGCGCACGTCGCGGACGCGGACCAGCTGTAGCATTGGAATCTGGAATCCCAATCCCGGGGATACAAAGCCCGAATACTTGCCTACTAATTCCTGGATACCCCGTTCGTAAGGCTGTAGGGTGTACATGAATCCACGAATGATCCTCATGATGCTCCTTTCGAATGTGAAATGTGCTGAACTGTTGACCGGAATCTGTTTTCTGACACTAGCCGAATTGGTTTCCCTGAAAGTTTGATCGTAAAGGCTATCCCTCCGTTTCAATCATCAAAGAACCCCGCACCCGTTCGTCGATCACGCGCACCGCCACTATCACCAGGAACGGCAACGGCAGTGGACGTTTGAGCGTCAGGGTAAGCCCGTTCTTTTGCCGGATTTCGATAAGTATCTCCCCGCTGTCGTCTTCGAGGAGCATGGCGCATTCGCCTTCTTTGCACGAGACCAGGCGATAGGCGCGATCGTCGTAGACGATCTCGGTCCAGACGTGCATCTGGCGACCCTGATATTGCATGGCGGCCAATGGCTGGTTATTCCGGTTGAGCACCATACGTCCGGCGCGCCCGCGAATGCGTTGGAGGGTCCATCGCTCGCTGTTGATATGCCATTCGTAACCTGCGCCGCTCTGTTGTAGTCGCGCCAGCGGCGCGATGGCCACGGTGGGCTGTAGCCGGTACTCTTTCCGTAATTGTAATAGTCCTTTGTGTTCCTGCACACGAACCGGTGTGTCATCAGGATCGATCAAGGGGTCTCTCAGATGTCGCTGGTCGGCAGGCAGCCAGGGCCACGTCTGCCCTACCGGAATCACCAATCGCTGTCCAAGCCAGGCCCAGTTGGAAACGGAGAGACTGGGGCGTTCCCGGCGCGCCGCTGTCATTGCCGTGAGCATCGTGGGCAGGTAGGGAAGCGCCACTTCGGCTGTGACCTTGGTTCCAATTCCCGGCTGGCTTTCGACGGTCAGTTTGCCGCCGACGGTCATCAGGCGTTCTTGCATATTGGTCAACCCCAGTCCCTGTCTCGTGCCATTGGGATCGAACCCCACACCGTTATCCTCGATGGTCAATTCAACCCGTTCCGGCAGGCTGATCAAGTTCACATCTACCCGGGTGGCTTGTGCGTGGCGCGCAATGTTGTGCAGCGCTTCCTGGGTAACACGGTAGAGCGCCTCGGCGACGGCGGGGGGCAGATGCTTGTCTCCACCCTGGACATCGAGATAGACGAGGATATGTTCCTGGGCGCCAAAGAGCAAACTGTAGTCGTTGAGCGCCTGGACGAGACCCTGTTCTTGAAGCGACCCGGG
>JAFGNR010000173.1 GCA_016926915.1 Anaerolineae bacterium | reverse complement strand
ATTTGGAGCCGGTGATCATTGCCCTGGATGACCCGATGCGGGTTGATCGGGCGGCGCCCTAAAACAAATAACGCAATTTATCGTTCTACGTAATTTGTATCAAATATGGTTTACACAAACTTAGTAAGAAGAAGAAATCTTATGGACATCAAAGAAAAATTATCTCGGCCATCGGGTAGCTAACTGTCTCTATGCAAACCTTATGTACCGCATCGCCACTAGAATGAATAACTGGAGACATCATGAAAAGAATAACTTACGTCCTCATAGCGCTTGCGCTGATCCTGATCATTGGCCTCGCCTTTGTTGCGCTGCGCCCAGACGACCAGTCCCAATCCTGTATGGAATACTATGCCGGGATGGAAAATCCCCCCTCCTCCGCACAGGAATGGTGTCTGGCCGGGGAGTATTTCTCCTGGGAATCCACTTTGCCGGTAAATTCAGACTTTGAAGCGCTGAATATTTTCCACATCTGCCAGGGCAATCCAGAAAATCCGGCCATCCTGATGATCCACGGCTATCCGACTATGAGCTTTGACTATGCGCCACTGTTTCACGAGCTCCAAGATGCGTACTACGTGTGTGCGCTGGACACCCCAGGCTATGGTTTCTCCGATAAACCTCTGGATGGCTACGACTATTCCATTGATGATGACGCCCGCCTAGTGGATGAATATATCCGGGAAATCGCCGGCCTGCGTGAATTTACCCTGCTGACCCATGACAAAGGCGACAGTGTTGGCCTGGCTCTGTTACAGATCTATCAGGCCTACGATGAGAAACCCTATCGGATCAACCATCACTTCATCACCAATGGGAATATTTACCTGCCATTGGCGCAGTTGACCACAAGTCAGAAAGCACTACTGAACCCAATCAGTGGACCGCTGCTCTCACCTCTGATGACGGGGACACGGGCTGCGCAAAGCCTGGCGGAATTAACCTTTGCAACCACTCTACCCCAAAGCGAGATCGATGCCTATGCCTCGATTTTTGACTACCAGAATGGTATGGGTGTCTCACACGAGATCATTGAGTATCTGAATGAGCGCTCTGAAAACGAGGTCGGCTGGTTGGAAGCGCTGGAGAAGAGTGAGATCCCCACAACACTGATCTGGGGTGAATTGGATGACATTGCGCCAGTGGCTGTACCCGACCATGTCTGGATAAACTATCTCGAAGACAGAGATACGCCTGCAACCTATTGGCGCATCCCATGTGCCGATCATTATCTACAGGTCGATGAACCGGCGTTAATTGCGAATATTCTACGCACAGCACTGACCAATGACCCGGCTACCATTGCGATAGAGGGGGCAGAGTGTCAGGCGGTGAGAGTCCATTGACATGAAAAGAAGAAACCTCATCATCGGCGCGCTTCTCTTGTTGTTGATGGGCCTCTTTCTGCTCGCTCGATGGCTCACCGTGCCAGGCCATGCGCCCGGTCAAATCATCATCGCCGCGCAGGATGTTGGCCAACCCGTCATCACCGCGAGGGGAAATGCCAGCGACCAACCCGGTTATCGCGTATCACTCTACGATACCGTTTGGCCCACGGATATGGCAAACCTCAATCGCTCCAATTGTGTGGTCAATGCGGGTCTTCCACGCAATGTCACGGCTGACACTGTAGCCATCGAATCCGTTGAAATGCCCTATCCCGTCTTTGCATATACCCGCGATGAGGATGAAGTCTTTGTCATCGGCGGTACCTCATTTGTGCTGGATCGCTACGTCAGTGAGATTGATGGAATGGGTGATTTAGGAGTGCTGCAAGGACAATCTGCACCGCACATCACCAAATACAATCCCTTCACAGGCGAGCAAACGCGACTTGAACTTGATCGGGGCGCTGGTTCGGGTTATGTGGGGGGAGCGCTGGTCCATGCCAATGGCTATGTCTATGTCGTGTTCCAATCACACCTCTATAAAATCGAACCCGAATCGATGACGATTGAACGCTCCGTTGATATGCCGCTCGCTCCCGGATTAGCAAGCCGGTTTACGATCTACAATGGGTTATCCACCAGCAGCACCGGAGAGTTGGTTACCAAGTACTGGTCGCTGGCAAGTGATGCCTCATCCTTCTTCCTGATTGATCCTGATACACTAGAAATCACCGCGCAACTTGACTACCCGGGAGCATCGCCGAGACTGACCGTTGCACCTGCCAAAGACAGCAACGAATATCTTTACCATCTCAATACCCGGGAAACCTTCCGTATGCGAATCGAGCAGGGTGCTTTGACGCTCGATCCCCAATGGATATCTCGCTACGATCCTTACCACACCGGACAAACAGAGAATGAAGAACCGACTTCACCTGTAGTTGCGAATGGGCGCGTCTTTTATACAACCAACACCGTTTTCTCCGCTACAGAACCTATGCGTATCTTCTGGCAAGATGTTGAAGCCATCTATAGCAGCGCGTCAAGACCGCTTACCGGCCCGGAGTTGTTCGCAGGTGGGGAGAAGGGAGGGTGGAGTTTCTTTCATCTGTCCATTGACGAGTCTACCGGTATCATCATTGGTAACGACCAGGGCAATGGATTATTGACTGCGGTGCGGGCGAAAGGCGACAACGAAATTGAACGACTCTGGCAAATCGAACTCAACACCGGCGCCCGCCCGGTAATTGTTTCCGATCGTAAGATGGTCTATGCGACTGATTTTGTCGATGGCCATGATCATCTCGTTGTTCTTGATCTGATGACAGGTGAAGAGATTCTCCGCGTGCCCACCCCCGCAACCCGGGCAACAATCTCCACAATCATCGTGAGTTCAGCAAATGAGGTCTACTTTGGAAGTAATGAGCCGGGAAGGGAAACCGGTCTCTTTCACCGTTTGGTCGTATCGGTACCGCAAGATGATTCCGATTCTAGCGGAGGCGGGGCATCGCGTTATTGCGATGGATCATGTTGGTATGGGACGCTCGGACAAACCCCTCGATCCGGACTACGCCACCTATCCAGGCCATGTTAACCGGCCGGAGGCCTTCATCCAGAAACTAGAACTGGATGACGCCAAGCTGACCATCTTTGTACAAGACTGGGGTAGCCTGATCGGCTTGAATGTGATCGGGAACCATCCCGATAGCTTTGAGCGCGTAGTCGTCGGGAATGGCTTCCTGCCGTCCACAGCACAAATGACCACCGCGCGCCCCTACTCCCCGATGATTTTGACTAGGACGCGCTTACGCCGCCGTCCGTCGAACTCTCCGTAGAAAATCTGCTCCCACGGGCCGAAATCCAACCGCCCATTCGTCACGGCGACCACCACCTCGCGCCCCATCACCTGGCGCTTGAGATGCGCATCGCCATTATCCTCTCCCGTCCGGTTGTGACGATAGCGGCTAATAGGCTCGTGAGGCGCCAGTTCCTCCAACCAGTCGTCGTAATCCTGATGCAAGCCGCGTTCATCATTGTTGATGAAAACCGAAGCGGTGATATGCATGGCATTCACCAGGGTCAATACCCTCTTTATCATATACCGCTCTCATCCCCCTGCCGGTCGAGGCCTTGGCAGCAATAGGCCGCGCCCTGAGCAACCACAACTGAACCCGGCTTCTACGGTCGAAAACGAATACCGCTGCGGCTCTGCTCGCCGGTATTGTACTGGCAAAGCGAGCAGACAGCAAGGCGTGATGAACGGATCATCTTGAACGGAAAAAGTAACCGGTGATATAGGATCTTGTTCGAGCAATCATGCCACTATGACGATCGGACTTGACAAGGTCTCCAGTCTGTGATATAGTACATGCAGATTAGTCTATTCGGAATAGTCTGAATAGCCCACTATCATCGAGTGAGGTGGAGACAATGGAAAGGGAATTGCTTCTGCTCGGACTGCTGCGAAGCCAGGACATGCATGGGTATCAGCTACATGAAGCGATAGATAGCCACCTGGGGATGGGCGTTCAACTCACAAAACCGACTGCGTACCGCTTACTCAGTAACATGGCTGACGATGGGTGGGTGAACTTTCGAGAGGAACAGGAAGGGAACCGTCCACCACGTCGCGTGTATGCCATCACGCAACAAGGGGAGGTCGCCTTCCAACGACTATTGCGCGAGAATCTGGGCAACTACCAACCGTCGGACTTTACCTGCCATATCGGACTGGCCTTTCTGGACGAGCTCTCGGCTGAAGAAGCACTGCCCTTGTTGCACAGCCGGCGCACCGGCATGGAAGCATTGCTCGAGTCCACACGTGCGCACGGTGAGCATCCCGGCAGTCTGCAACTGATGCTGGAGCGTCAGGTGCACTTACTCGCCGCCGAGTTGGAGTGGTTGGACACCGTCATTGCGCGGCTGCGAAATGCCCAACACGAAACAGGCGTGCAAGGAGGTAATGAGACGTGAACGAAGGACTAGACAATGGCCCTGCCATCGAAGCCAGGGGACTGGTGAAACGGTACGGTGACCAGGTTGTGGCGGTGGATGGGGTGGACCTATCGATCCCGGCCAACCGAATCTACGGCTTGCTGGGGCCCAACGGGGCGGGCAAGACGACGACGATCTCGATCCTGACCACCCTACTCGAGCCGACAGCAGGCGAGGCCAAGGTCCTGGGCCTGGATGTGGTGAAACAGGCGGGTGACGTCCGCCAGCGCGTCGGGGTGACCTTCCAAGAGATGGTGCTGGACGACGAACTGACCGGCCGCCAAGTGCTGGACTACCATGGTCGGCTCTATCGCATGGGCAAGACAGAGCGCCAAGCCAAGACGGAGGAGTTGCTGGCTCTGGTCGAGCTGGAGGAAGCGGCTGAGCGCAAGGCCAAGACCTATTCCGGCGGCATGAAGCGCCGCTTGGAATTGGCCCGGGCGCTGATGACAACCCCCGAGGTGCTCTTCCTGGATGAGCCGACCCTGGGTCTCGACCCGCAGACCCGTGCCCGGATCTGGGACTATCTCCGTGCCCTGAAAGAAGAGAGCGGCATGACACTGCTGCTGACGACCCACTATATGGATGAGGCCGAGGAGCTGGCTGACACCGTGGGCATCATCGATCGGGGCAAGTTGGTGGCCGAAGGGACGCCGCAGGCGCTGATCGAAGAGATGGGGGCTGACACGATCCACGTCATTGGTGAGGGTGACCGAGAGGCCTTTGTTGAGAATGTCAGCGCGCTGCCCTTTGTGCAGGCCGTGGACGTGGGCCGGACGGTGATCCAGGTCGGTGTCGATTTGGGTAGCAAGCGCCTGGTAGAGATCATCGCTCAAGCGACGGACAGCGCATTTACCATCCAAGACATCACGGTCGCCAAGCCCAGCCTGGGCGACGTCTTCTTGAAGTATACGGGCCGCCGGCTGCGCGACACGGACAGCACCCAGACTCACCACCGAATGCTCCTGATGAGCTGAATGGACGGAAGACAAAGGAGAGCAATCAATGGCTGCCACCGCTACGTTGTGGAATAAACAGATGCGCAAGTTTTTGGCCAATCCGGAAGAGATGTTTGGCCTGCTGATCCAGCCTATCCTGTGGGTGGTACTCTTTGGCGTCGGCATGAAGAGCATGCTGTCGGCGGACATGCCCGGCAGCGGGGAGCCCTACGTGACCTTTATGCTGCCCGGCATCGTGGTCCTCAGCGCCCTGGGCGGCGCGATCGGCGGGGGTTCCGTGTGGCTGACCGAGCGTCTGCGCGGCATCGTGAAAGAGTACCTGGTCGCTCCCATTCCGCGCCTCAGCATCCTGATGGGCAATGCCCTGAGCACCATGACCAAGAGCATGTTTCAAGCGATCATCATCCTGTTTGTGGGCTTGATCCTGGGTGCCAAGCTCAGTCCGAATCCCCTGGGCTGGCTGGGCGGACTGGTGCTCGTGGCCGGGTTTGGGCTGGGATTCTCAGGCATTGCGCTGTCCATAGCTTCTCAGACGGACAACCCGGGCGCCTATCACGCCATGATCATGGTCTTCAACCTGCCCCTGCTCTTTCTAAGCAACGCGCTCTATCCCCTGGCCACGATGCCGACCTGGATGAGGATAGGATCTCTGCTCAATCCCACCACCTATACCATCGACGGTCTGCGGCAGATGATGTTCCGGGATCCCGCGGCGCTCGCAGGCAGTGACCCGCTGCCCCTGTGGTTGTGCTGGGGGGTTGTCCTGGCCTTTGCCGCCCTCGGCATGTGGCTGGCCTACACCACATTCAGAAAGTCTATCAAATAGGAGGTGGTACGATGGACTGCATTGATCAAGTCCTCAACCGAAGAAGCATTA
Organism: Anaerolineae bacterium; assembly: GCA_016926915.1. Lineage (GTDB taxonomy): Bacteria > Chloroflexota > Anaerolineae > B4-G1 > SLSP01 > JAFGNR01. The sequence continues at coordinate 2,003 of JAFGNR010000173.1, read as the reverse complement.
GAAGGTTCAAGGATGAACCAGTAAGTGAGGAAGTTATAAACAACATTCTGGAGGCTGGTAGACGTGCTCCCACTGCAACGAACCAGCAACCTTGGCACTTTGTGGTAGCAAGAGACTACGCCGAAAAGGAAGCTTGTACCTATGGAGGGTTCAATAGGTTTGCCACCGATGCGGCTTTCGTTGTCGTAGGTCTATACAGACAGTCTGAGGTGATCATCGAGAAGCTCAGCTTGATGGATGTGACGATCGCCCTCCAGAACATGGTGGTTGCGGCTTGGGTTCAAGGCGCGGGGTCATGCTGGATGGGCGCTTTCGATGAAAGCAAACTCAGGGACACCCTGAGCCTTCCAGCAGATGCTAGGATCGTAGGTGCGGTCGCGTTTGGAATTCCCGACGAAAACCCAAGCCAACCACCCAAGAAGCCACTAAGCGAAACGGTACATTTGGACAAATGGTAGGGGTATCTCACAAACGATATCTCGCAACTTCCAGCGAATGGTATCGCATCTATAAGAATCAAATAGATTATTGATAGAAAGAGGAGACTCACGATGAATCTGGAACTGAAGAACAGGCGCGTTCTTGTGACGGGCAGTACCAGCGGCATTGGCGAAGGCATTGCCAAGCGCTTTGCCCAGGAGGGAGCTGCCGTCATTATCCACGGTCGCCGCAGCGAGGCTGCCGAACGCGTGGCGGCAGAGATACGCCGTGACGGCGGTAAAGCCATCATTGCCCTGGGCGATCTGTCCCAGGATGAAGAGGTAGCGCGTATTGTCGAAACCGTCCAGGCAGAGCTGGGGGGAGTTGATATCCTGGTGAACAACGCTGCCAAGGCCGAGCACCAGAACGACATGGAAACAGCACCTTCTGGATGGTTGGACAGCTACAACACCAACCTGCTCTCCATGGTGCGTCTGATCCAGCATCTGCTTCCGCCGATGCAAGAACAGGGCTGGGGACGGATTATCAGCATTTCCAGCGGCGCTGCGGTGAAGCCTTCGCCCGGCATGGGTGTCTACGCCACGACAAAAGCGGCCATGAATGCCCTCACCGTCTCTTTGGCTCAGGGGATGAAGAACGACGGGGTGACCATCAATACCGTTAGCCCTGGCGCCATCATCACGGAAAAGCAGATCGAGATGGGCAAGTTGCATGGCATGGGCAACACCCGCGAAGAGATCGAGGCTGCCCTGAACGGGATGATGGAGTCAACGCCTTTTGGCAGGATGGGACGCGTCGAAGAGGTTGCCGCCGTGGTAGTCTTTCTGGCCAGTCCCCTGGCCAGCTATATCCATGGAGCCAATATTCGCGTAGATGGCGGATATGTCCCAACCGTGAACTGAGGGAAGGAACACGGCAACGAAGAATCAGATCGCAGTCCTACTAGAAAGGCCGAGTCTTGCACTCGGTCTTTCTGTCTTTCTGTCTATTCCGTCTCATTGGGGCCGCCGAGCTCGAGACCAATCTCTAGGCCGGGGCTGAGGGTCAAACTCTCAGCCCCGGGCATTTTGTTGTGCGGACCATCTCTTTGTTGTGGCATACCAGAGCCACAACCATTACGCGCATGATAGCTCTGAGCGCACCTATTCGCCGATGATCTTGACCAGCACCCGCTTCCGCCGCCGGCCGTCAAACTCCCCGTAGAAGATCCGCTCCCAAGTGCCAAAGTCGAGCCGGCCGTTCGTCACCGCGACCACAACCTCGCGGCCCATGATCTGGCGTTTCATGTGCGCGTCGGCATTGTCCTCGCCCGTGCGATTGTGCCAGTATTGGTCGATGGGTGCGTGCGGTGCCAGCTCTTCGAGCCACACCTCGTAGTCGTGATGCAGCCCGCTCTCATCGTCGTTGATGAACACGCTGGCCGTGATGTGCATCGCGTTTACAAGACACAGCCCCTCCTGAATACCGCTGTCGCGCAGGCAACGTTCCACCTGGGGTGTGATATTGATGAAGGCCCGGCGCGTCGGCACATCGAACCACAATTCCTTCCGGTAACTTTTCAT
>JAFGNR010000028.1 GCA_016926915.1 Anaerolineae bacterium | reverse complement strand
TACTTCCATTATAGCGCAGTTATCCCGGCGCGTTGCAACAAAATGCAATATTTCGTCAATATCGACGCGTGGCCGCACTTGAATATGTCACCTTCTTCCGCCACAAGTTGACAAATCCCCCTATATTACGTATGATGGTAGTGTATTTCATACACATCCTGAAGGAGGATAGAACATGACAAGGAAGTTGTTCGTAATATTGAGCCTGGCCGTGATTCTGACCCTGGCGCTATCGGCCTGCGGTCCCAAGGAACCAGAACTGGGTACCGAAGAGAATCCTATCATCTGGTCCTTCGTTCCGTCGCAGGAAAGCGAAACAGTGTTGGCCGGGGCTCAGCAAATCGCCGATCTCGTGGAAGAGAAAACCGGCATCGTCATCCAGGCCAACATCGCCACCGAGTATGCAGGCGTCATCGAGGCCATGTGCAACGGCGAGGCCCAGATGGGCGCGCTCAACACGTTCAGCTACGTGTTGGCCAGCGAGCGAGAGTGCGCGGCAGTCGCCCTGGCCTCCGTTCGTTATGGCACGACCTTCTACACCGGTCAGATCGTCGCCGGCGCCGACACCGGCATCAGCTCGGTTGCGGACCTCGCAGGCAAAACGTTCTGCCGACCCGACCCGCTCTCCACCAGCGGCTGGATCATCCCCAGCATCACGATGCAGGCCCAAGGTATCGATCCGGAAACCGATCTCAAGCAAGTCGTCGATGCCGGGGGGCATGATGGCGTGATCACAGCCGTCTACAACGGCGATTGCGAAGCCGGTTCGAGTTTCGTGGATGCCCGCAGCAACGTCGAGGAAGAGCTGCCCGACGTCAAGGACAAAGTTCTCGTCATCGAAACCTCGCCGCCGATCCCGAACGATACGATCTCATTCGCGAAGGATGTCCCTGACGAGTTGCGTGACAAGATCGTGGCTGCGCTGCTCGAGATCGCCAGCGATGAAGCCTACGCCGACATACTCAACGACACCTACTCCTGGAGTGGTCTGGAAGCTGTCGACGACTCCTTCTACGATCCCTTCCGCCAAACGCTCGATGCTGCCGGTGTGGACATCGAAGGCTTCATGAACTAGAAGCCATCACCATCGAGAGGGGGGAAGCGCCAGTAGCTTCTCCCCTCTCATGCTAGATATCGTAACACGTGTCTGATCAGCTGGAGGGAAACGAAATCCATGCTCGTTGTAGAAAACCTCACAAAGATCTATCCTGACGGTACCAAAGCTCTGGACAACGTGAGTTTCACCGTCGAGGATGGGGAATTCCTTATCATCATTGGCTTAAGCGGTTCGGGAAAATCCACCTTGCTGCGCTGCATCAACCGGTTGATCGATCCCACAGAAGGTCGCGTCACATGGGACGATCAAGATGTCACTGCTGCCTCCGGCCCCGAACTACGCCGGATCCGGCGTGAGATCGGTATGATTTTCCAACATTTCAACCTGGTCAAACGCCTGTCCGTGGAACAAAACGTACTGAGCGGCAGACTGGGCTACGTGAATCCCAACATGGCCTTGCTGCAACGCTTTCCGGCCGATGTGCGAGACCAAGCGCGCGCTACCATGGAGCAGGTCGGAATCAGCGCGCTGGCCCACAAACGCGCCGACGAGCTGAGCGGGGGACAGCAACAGCGCGTCGGCATTGCGCGGGCACTGATGCAGGAACCGAAAATGATCCTGGCCGATGAACCAGTCTCGGCGCTGGACCCGGTCCTGGCGCACAATATCCTCCAGGACCTGGAGGGTCTCAATAAACAGGGCATCACGGTGCTGTGCAGTCTGCACTACCTGGACCTGGTGCAACGCTACGCGACACGCGTCATCGGGCTGCGCGAAGGAAAGATCGTTTATCGCGGCAGCCGCGAGGCCATCCGGGCCATGACCGACGAAGAGTTCAAAGACATTTATGGCGAAGAGGCCGTGCGCATCGAGACCGGCCGCAGCGTCAGTGGAGGGTAAAGCGCCATGGCAACACGTACCGTGGTTCGAAAAGAACGCCGCCTGAGAGACATACCCCCGGCGCTTGCCGGATTACTGTCGTTTCTGGTACCCGGACTTGGGCAAATCATCATTGGCTATTGGGAGCTAGGCCTCTTCTATGCAGGGAGTGCACTCTCTCTAGTTGGACTGATCATCTGGCGAATCAGCGTTATCGCCTACAAACAGGAGACCTGGGCCGAGCGCATTCCGGTGGCGTTCAGCCGGCAGGGGATCTTGTGGGTTCTGGCCATCGCCCTGGCAGCCCTCTGGGTGCTTATCGTCGTGGATGCGGTGCGCAGCGCTGCCCGCAAGCGTCCCCGGAATCAACTAGGCTACGTCATCATCCTTGCCATGTTCTTCCTGTTGGGATGGCAAATCGTCGACATCGATCTAGTCAAGCTGGTCACCGAATTCGGCGACGCCGTCCCGATCATCAGTCGTATCGCGTGGCCCTGGCCGGCAGCCGTCTTCCGGGAAGAGGTGGCCTTCCAGGGAATCGAGATCATCTATTCCGATTGTGACCCTGGCGACGTTCCCCCGGCTACCCCCCAGGTTTCAGGAGAGCCTTACATCGACGTCGCGCCCAGATGCGGGGAACTCTCCGATTATGGCGTCGCGGGAACGCTGCTCACCGTACACGGGTCCGGCTTCCGCCCGAATGAAGAAGTCGTGATCTGGTGGGAAGATCCCATCGGCAAGGAGTTCCGCGTCCGCTACCAGGGAGACTTCGTCACGGCAGTGACGGATGAAAACGGCGCGTTCGCCCAGGAGTTCGCCATGCCCAACCTCTTAATTCCCCCCAGCGCCGGCGAAGGCCCCCACGCACACATTCTGAAAGCCCGCCAGACCAGTTTCGTGGGCGGGCTCAAGCCCAGCAAAGAACTCCTCCTGGCAATCGAAAAAATGGTCGAGACCATTTTCCTGGGCATGATGGCCACGCTCTTTGGCGTGGCGCTTGCCATTCCCGTCAGTTTCCTGGCTGCGCGCAATCTCATGTCCGCGTCTCCCGTGACCCTGGCCATCTACTACGCCACGCGCTTCATCCTGAATATTGTGCGTTCCATCGAGCCGATCATCTGGGCCATCATTGCGACGCTGTGGGTAGGGCTGGGACCCTTTGCCGGCGTCATCGCCCTATTATTCCACACGATAGCTGCCCTGGGCAAGCTGTATTCCGAAGCCATCGAGAGCATCGACCCCGGCCCCATCGAGGCCATCAATGCCGTGGGCGCCAACTGGATCCAGACGGTGGTCTACGCCGTCATCCCGCAGATCATCCCGCCGTTTGTTTCCTTCACCATCTACCGGTGGGATATCAATATCCGCATGTCTACCATCATCGGTGCAGTGGGAGGCGGCGGCATCGGCTTCCTGCTGATTCAGTGGATTCGGTTGACAGACTACCGTGCAGCGGGCATCGCGGTGTGGTTCATCGCCATCACCGTGGCCATCCTGGATCTTGTCAGTTCCAAGATTCGCGAGCGCTACGTTTAGACTACTCGGGACCAACTGGCGGAAGGTCGAGTCCTCGACCTTCCGCCAGCGTTTCGAGAAGCGTGCCACACCATCAAGCCTTACAGCAATTCGAGGAGGTATCCCCTGTCGCCTGAAGAAGTGTTCCCCCCGGAACATCCGCTTGCGGGCATCCGTCTGGCAAGCGCACCGCTGCGCGCGCCGGTAGAGCGCGCCGTATCACACTATCTCGGGCGCCCCTGGAAGGTCACAACTGCGAGAGATATGGCCGATTTCGCCTCACACCCGGCGGCGGTCCTGTCAGACGGCGCTTATGCCGTGTTTGCGAAATTCAGCAACGCGGCAAACGGGCAAGAACAATTCGAGATCGAGCTGCAAGGACTGCGGCTCCTGGCCAACTTGGCGGGCGTCTTGATTCCCACACCCATCGATGTCGCGCCCGCCGGTGAAGGCTGCATTCTAGTGCTGGAGGGCGTTCAAGAAATCACACGCGGCCCACGTCAGTGGCGCGACATCGGGCGAACGCTTGCCCGCATCCACCAGGTCAAGGGAGAGCACTGCGGACTGGAGACAGACGGCTACTTCGGGCCGATCTTCCAGGATAACAGGCCCCAGCCGGATTGGCCATCATTCTACATAGAGCGCCGCCTCCGCCCGACCCTGGAAGCCGCGGCAACAGCCTGGACACTGCCGCCGGCGCTCATCCGGCAGGTCGAGGCGCTCATGGTACGGTTGCCGGCGCTGTGTGGCCCCGAACCAACGCCGGCTCTCTTGCACGGCGACGCGCAGCGGAACAACTTCATCAGCACCGAGAATGGTCCCGTGGTCATCGATCCGGCCGTACACTACGGGCATCCCGAAATGGACCTGGCGGCTTTGGATTACTGGCAGCCGGTCCCCGACGAGGTATTCGAGGGCTACCAGGAGATCTTGCCCATCGATCCCGGATTCTGGGAAAGGCGCGCGCTCTGGAAGATCTGGGCCTATCTGGCGGCCATCGCCGTCGAGGGGCTGGACTACGTGGACAAACTCACCCAGGCGCTGGCGCCGTACGTTTAGTTACGCGCGCACACTCGGCAACATGGCTAACGAGACAGACCCTTTAGTACGTCATGACGCTTCGGTCTTCCACCAGATGGAGAGCCGCCCCCCACCCTCGCAACTCTCGAGCTGACCGCCATCCACCATCATCCCGACAATGCGCAGATTACGCGGATGCAGGGTCTCTTCTCCCGCCAGCCCGCCGTAGTATTCCCGCATTTCGTTGCGACGCGGCGTGTTCAGGAAACGCGCGACATCCTGACACTCGCGATCTGTCAATTCGATGCCGGCGTCCTCTACCGTAATCTGCACCCGATCTTCCAATTCCTCGATCGTGATAGTCACCTTTTGAGGGTTGCTGCGCAGTGCGTAATTGAGGAGCTCGTCGAGCACGTGAACGATTTTCTGTTTCTCTTTAAACATCGCTTAGTCCTTCCTTGTATGTTCCTCGCGCCAACTTGACCACCAACTGAGGACGCCTACAAAGAGCGTCGCCGTCAAGCCGCCCGCAAAACCATTGTTGTAGAGATTCAGCCCGGCATGCCAGACGCCCGTACGCATCACCAACATCAGGTGCACCATACCTGCCAAGACGCCCAGCAAAGGCCCAAATTGCCCACTGAGCGGCGCCAGCGTGGTCCCAAACAAGGCTGCCAACAAGGGTCCGGCCTGCGATGGTTCCCAGACCAGCAACCGGCTGCCTAGATAGACGCCTATCATGATCGGCGGCGCATTGAAGATGTGCTTACCAAACGCCGCGAATCCAACCATAGTAAACACGCCGCCCAGCGTCGGCCCATTGAATGTGCCGCCCACCAGCGTGATGTACCCCCAGCCCAACAAGCCGATCAACCCCATGTTGATCAACGTCGTGCCGGCGCCGTACAACGCGACGAAATCAGTGGGGAGGGTACCGGCCTCGCGCACCAGTTCACGCAGTTTTCCAAGTCCGCGCGTCAAAACAAGTCCTATGACGAGCATGGAAACGACATAGATCAGGAGAAACCACCCCAGCAGGGCGCTGTAATCCTCCGACCAGTGAAACGGCAGCGTGATGTCGAAACCCGTCCCCGCCAAGAGCGCCGTGATAAACAGGCCCAGGAACCCACAGGTGAGCCCGACGTTGTAGATATTGAACCCCTGGTGCAAGCGCAACATATAGACCGCCAAAGGCGGCAACAAAAACCCCACCCCCACGCCAGCGAGAATCCCAGGGATGAGACCCCAGGCAAACCCATAGGCCACCTGGGTAACCAACGGCGACAACGCGGTCCCAAACAACGCCACGAGGATGAATCCCTTGAAAGGACGCCGGGTGACACGGCTGAACAGTACGATACCCAGGATGACGGGCCAGATACTCCACCAGTTTTTGCCGAAGAAGCCAAACCCCGCCATGGTAAACACAGCAGCGATCGTAGGCCCTGAGAGAGGCACACCATTGAAATAGGCCAGCAACAGTCCTGCCAGGCCGACCAGACCCGCGTTCACCAGGGCAGCGCCTAATCCGCCGATGACGATATAATCGCTAACCAGCATGCCGGGACTCTGCGCGATGCGCAGTAACCCAGACCAAACGGCGCCGGGGTCACGAGCCACGCCCCACACAATCAGCACAAGCATATACCCGGCCAACAAGGCCAGCCATCCCCGCTGCGTCATCCCTACGGCATCCGAATCCAGTGGTTGTTCTCGTTGTGTCATCGAAATCCTCTCTGAGACCGTGAAAGTGCTGCCAAGATCGATCCAGCCGCCAACAAAAGACAGTATACCAAAACCTACCCAAACGTGAAGGCCAGCTGAAACACACTAAACCAACGACAAAAATCGCAGAGGTGCACCTCTGCGATTTCTTTCATTCCCTACACAGGATCTGAATCTGCCCGGGCATTATGCCCCTAATCCAAAATCAGATTGACCTGCCCGATCCCCGCCTGTACGTTGACCATGAGTGTGATTTCGGACTCGCCGTACAGAGCGTTAACGTAGGAGTTGCCATCCCGGCGGAAGCCATCCGCTGAGATGCCGCCCAGCCCCTTATCCACGTTGACCTTGACGCCGATATTGTCAGGCAAGTAGATCGTAGCCTGTCCAACCCCGCCCTGGATACTGGCAGCGACGTCGTGTTCCCAATTGCCACGCAAATCCACTTCGATGTCCCCGGCGCCCATATCTAATTCCAGGCGCTCCAGGGTACGATTCCCATTGAGATCGATTGTGACGTCCCCGGCGCCAATCTTGAAGTCCACGAGCGTGACCGCCAGACTGCCGAAGTCCAGGTTCCCTTCACCGGCGCCGAAGTCGACCCGCATTTCCATGGGGATATCGTCGTTGAACTGAAGATCCCACTCATACCGGACATTAGAGTCAAAAGGAACCTGGTGTGTATGCGGTTGAGCGATCTTGAGTCGATCCCCTTCATATTCGACTTCCGGTTTCCACTCCAGAACATTGTAAGAGAAATCCGCTTCCAGAAATTCATCGGCGCCGCCATCGATTTCTAGATCGCCGGCCCCAAGACTGATGTTTACACGAACCTCATCGCCATCCCCACTATATTCCACGACTCGGGACTCGCGCTGCAACTCTACAATCTCGGCCTTCTCTACGCCTACATTGACCGTGACGCAGCTCATAGAAAGCAACAGCAGGGCTCCCACTAATAACAATATAACACGCTTCATCGCCATCCTCCTGTATTACGATCTATTCTTATCGTTTTCTCACCATCTAATACGCACAGACGGTCACAAGGTTGCAAAAGATACCCAGATTTTCCCCTTCCGTGTATCTCTGATCGTGCTCTATGTAAGAATTTCCCTAGCTATGCCGGCGCCACACAGCTCAGGGGCCAGAAAATGATAAAGCCCTGACCCTGGGCTACAAAAGTGCTGCTTTATGGTACAATTGAAATACGAGAGGCCAAAATGTCAACACGCGGGCCGGTCATCCAAATACTCTCCCTGGTGTTGCTCATCGCGGGCATAGGCGCAGGACCTCCAACTGGCAGGCTCTCCACCTGGCGCGCGGTGGAGGCTGCATACCCTGAGCGTTTTGAAGTGCATGTACACCCTATCTCGCAGGATGCTGCGGCCTGTCCGGAGATGGTGTTTCCCGTTTCCTGGCAGGTCACCCGCGCGATCTACGCAGATGTGACCGGGGACGAAAACCTGGAATGTATCCTGCTGGTCTGGAGACCCTGGGCCGATTGGCCCATCATGCGTTGGTCGAACATGCCCAGCCCAATCGCCGCCAACCACGATGCCGAGAACTACAGCGCGCACCTGATCCTGGTCGTTCCCGATGCAGAGCGTGGATACCGCGAGATCTGGGCTGGTTCGGCGCTGGGAATACCCATTCTGCATTTCCGGACCGGAGACATGTACAGGGATGGCGCCATCGAGATCATCGCGTTCGAGGGCGCCTATCACCGGGGACGCTATGGCCCGGCGGAGACGGTGGCCGTTTGGGCGTGGAATGGGTTTGGTTTCACGCTGGAGTGGCGTGGGGATCCCGGCGCCGATACGTTACTGCGCTGGATTGATTATCAAAGCACAACAACCAGTGAACGCCGTTAAAGATACGGCGCCTGGCAGGCAAACCTGAGCATACGAAGGGAGGACCCGATGTTGCCAAGAACAAAATTCGTGATGTCGTTGGTGCTTTTGACAAGTGTTGTGTTGAATCTCACAGCCTGCTTTCCAGACGCACCTGAGGAACCCAGTACCCCCTCGCCCCCCCCTGCCCCCACGACCGAACAGGTCACGACGCTCCCTGATCCCCCTACCCCAACCCAGGCGCCGCCCACCTCGACCCCGAGACCGTCTTCCGGAGCCACACCAGGTCCCATTACGGTACCAGAGGATATTCGAGTAAACAAGGGATACGGCAGGCTTTACAAAAGCGTGGAAGTCGCACTTCCAGCAGTGTTCCAGGGCAGTTCCTATGCGCTGCCCGCCGATCTGGCCCGGCTGGCCAACCGGCAGCGTTTCGATTTCTCCGCATCGCAGGCTAACTTGCTCTCCGAAAACGGTTTCGTCGTGAGCCCGGCAGAGTGGTTGGAATTCTTCCAGGTGTACGAAGCCGTACGCTACCAGGAGCTTCCGGTCTTCATTACGACCGACAGTGTCTACCACGTCTACCATCTGTTGTTCGATAAGCTCCTCCGCGACCTCGAGCGAGAATCCCTGGCGCCCACGCTGGAAATCCTGACCAACGCTTTGGCAGAAACGGCGCGGCTGCAATACGAGCAAGCCCAAGGGACGACCGTTGCAGATGCGGCGCGCCGCGCATGGGCCTATTTCGTGGTCGCCCAGCAACTCCTGATGGAAACGCCGCCCCCGATTCCTGATCCAATTCGCGAGGAGGTCGCGGGCGAGCTGGCCTTGATCAACGCGCACGACGGTATTTTCATGTCCCCCTTGCTCTCGCTTCCCGAAGCCTTCGAAATGAAGTTGTTTTGCGATCCTAATGCTGCCCCCGACGAAGCGGAGAAATTCTACTGCGAAGACTACAGCCAGTACGTTCCCCGGGGACATTACACCCGGGACGCCCAACTAGAGCGCTACTTTCGCACGATGATGTGGTACGGGCGGATCAATCTGCGTCTCAAGCACCGCCGGGAAACTCGCATCGCCTTGCTTATCACCCGGACAATCCGCCAAACGACCGTGGGCGACACGCCCGCGGCTACCCTCTGGGCCAGTATCTACGATCCCACGGTGTTCCTGGTGGGAAAGTCGGACGATCTGAGTTTCCACGAATACGGCCCGTTGATGGACGCGGTCTTCGGCGACGATCCGGACATCACGGTTTTCAGCGAAGATCCCTACATCGACGCATTCACCGCCGTGGCCCGCGAGCTGCCGCCGCCCCAGATCAACTCGATGTGGGTCTACATCTGGGAGGACAAAGACGACGTAACCCAGGGGTTCCGTTTCATGGGACAACGGTTCGTTCTCGATGCCTATATCTTCGAACAACTCACCCACCGCGAAGTGCC
>JAFGNR010000453.1 GCA_016926915.1 Anaerolineae bacterium | reverse complement strand
GTCGTTCAGAACCTCAAGGCTCTTCTCGACGGTGTAGACATCCACCGTCAAATTAGGCGGTGCAGCCAGCTTCAATACTTGCTGCATGAACGCATCCCCGGCCACCTGGTCATCGATGATGACGATGCGGGAAAAGGATTTGTGTCTGCACCACACCGCGATCACCTGTCCATGTATCAAACGATCATCTATGCGTACCAACCCCCAGCTGTCTATGATCCTCACCTCCCTTCTAGAGACTCACGAATACCTGCGATAGACTCGCAAAGACAAGCCCAAGCCGCTATACCCCGAGCATCGGCCCAAGGTTCTTGACAGAGGCCATCCCCGCTTCCGTGGCCATCGCCGCCAGTTCTGCCAATGACTCAGCCTGTGCACGACAGGTGAGCGCCAGTTCCAGCAGCATGGGAAGATTGGCGCCGGTGACACATTCGACGTTCGGGCGCATGACCTGGCGCGCCGCCACGTTATAGGGCGTACCGCCAAACAGATCGATCAAGACCAGCACGTCCTGATCTCCTAGCGCATCGAAAAATGCCCCCAGCTTCTCGCCAAACGAATCCAGATTCTCACCGGGCAGCAACGAAAGCGCCGTGACATCTTCCAGGGGACCGGCGATCATCTCTGCAGAGTCGATGAGCGCCTTTCCCAGCTCTCCATGTGATACGATAACAATGTGGGTCATACGAAAGATCAACTCCTCTATCCGTGTTTTCGTTGCCGGCGGAGCTCAACACCGCATGTCGATGTGAGTCTTGAGCCGGTACCAATCCCCGCAATAGGTAGCCTTGGCGTACTCCAATACCTCCCCGGTCTCCATATAGGTGACCCGCTCGGTACGCAACACGGCTGCCGGGGGCGCCAGATTCAGTAGGTTTAATTCGTCCTTGTTGGCCAGCGCAGCGTAAGCCCGCTCGTCGGCGCCGGCAATCTCCAGATTGTATTCGTGGCGGAGCAGATTGAAGAGCGATACCTCCGCCAGGTTGTGATGTAGGATATTCGGGCAAAGGCAATGGTTGAGATAGACCAGATGTAGCGCCAAGGGCGTCTTGTTGACCAGCCGCAGACGCTTGATTCGCACGACCTCGCTGTCGAGCGGAAGCCCCATCACCTCGGCAATTCTCCTGGGCGGTGCGGCAAGCAAGCTGAGATCCAGGACCACGCTCGAAGGCGCCAATCCCTGGCGGCGCATGTCTGCAGAAAACCCCTCGATCGTGACCTCGACATTCAGCGCCGGTTCTTCATCCGGCGAAGCAATGAATGTCCCGCGTCCCGCTACTGTGGAAATCAGTCCCTCTTGCTCCAACTCGCGGAGTGCTTCCCTGACCGTGGTGCGGCTGATGTCATACTCATCACAGAGATCGCGTTCAGAGGCCAGACGCACGCCCGGTTTGAGAATCCCTTGACGGACCTTCTCCTTCAAAGCATCCTTCAATTGGACGTAGAGTGGAATTGGACTACTCCGGTCGATCGTCACCCTTGCCCTCCGAGCCATCAGGGACCTCTTCGTCGATAAGACCGCGTGGTCATAACTGGTCATTACCACACCCATTATAGTATACTCGCGTGACGAAGTCAAGAGGGAAACCAGCCATTTCGGGAGTCGTTATGAAAAAGATACGGTTCATCCCGGTGGAGCGCAAGGCGAGACACACTTCCACGTTCATAGAAAGACCCTCACAACGTCAAGATGTGCGGTTTCCAGTCTAGCCCAGTGTGTTCCACCTGGGCCTACTTCTTTCAGCCAGAGGGCTTCCGGGAAGCGTGTCCCGCCGTTTCCAATGCCGCGCGCGCCCGCCTCTAATCGCCCGATAAAATCGCCTCGATCGTCTCCAGCACGTCAGGCGGCAACACCACGCCCGTCGCCTTGACGTTGGACACAATGTGGGAGACCTTCGACGCCCCCGTGATCACCGCGCTGATCTCAGGACGGCGCAAAACCCAGGCCAGCGCCAGCTGCGCCGATGTCAATCCGAGATCGGCCGCGATGGGCGCCAGCGCCCGGACCTTGTTCAGGGTTTCCTCGGTGAGGTCCATGTCGAGCCAGGTGACGCGCGCCGCGCGGCTGTCGCCGGGAATGCCGTCATTGTACTTGCCCGACAACACGCCGAAGGCCAGCGGGCTATAGGCAATCACGCCAATGCCGTGTTTGGCCGCTACCGGCAGCACTTCGGCTTCGATCGCGCGGTCGAGCATGTTGTAACGCGCTTGCTCGGTGCGCGGGGTATACGCGCGGAGCGCCTGCGCCGCTCCCACCGCCTCCTCGATCTGGGCTGCCGACCACATGCTGGTTCCCCAGTAAAGCACCTTTCCCTGGTGAATCAGGTCGTCGATCGCCCGCACCACTTCTTCGATGGGCGTCTCGGGATCGTAACGATGGCAGAAGAAGAGGTCCAGGTAATCCGTACCCAGTCGCCGCAGCGAGTTGTGCACCGATTCCATGATGTGTTTGCGGCTCAGACCGGCGTCGTTGATGGCGTCGCTCATGCGCCACCATGCCTTGCTGGAGATCACCAGGTCCTGCCGCCGCACGCCCAGGTCTTTGATGATCTTGCCCACCAGCCGTTCCGCTTCGCCGTAAGCATAGATATCGGCCAGATCGATGAAGTTGACGCCGTGCTCCAGCGCCGCCGCGATGCAATCGCGGGTCAGATCCTCCTCCACGGCGTCGCCGTAGGTGAGCCAGGCGCCCAACGCGATTTCGCTGATTTTCAATCCTGAATTTCCCAATTTTCGATAGTGCATACTCATTTCCTCCAAATATCTTCCCCAATCGCGGCTTCATCCTTGGAAGCGCGCGCTGGGGCGCGAGTCACGATCGCCACGCCCGCGAGAACGGCCAGCCCTCCAATAGCCTCCTGCCAGGTCGGTATGGAGCCGAACAGCAGCCATGACCATCCAACGGCCACAGCGGGACTGAGCATAAGAATGATGGTGTGCAGGCTCATGGTAAATCGGCGGAGCACCAGGTAATAAAGCAGCCGGCTAATGGCAATGTCCAGCGTGCCGGCCAGCAGTATGAGCAGCCACGTCGGCCCAGCAGGCCACACCAGGCGCCCGCCGGCCAACGCGAAGACCAGAAGCAACACCATGGTACAGAGCATACGGAAGGCGAAGAAGGTCAGCAGATCGAGTTGCTCTCCATACCGTTTGACCAGCGCCGCGTGGAGCGCGTACATGAAGGCCGAAGCCAAAATGAGCAGCGACCCCAGCCGGAAATAGTCGCCGGGCTGGAACGTGATGATTAGCACCCCGGCGATGGCGACAAGCGCCCCCACGCCCTGCACCGGCGCCAGCCGCTCCTTCAGCCAAAAAAGGCTCAATCCCAGGCCGAAAATGATCGAGGCTTTGCTCAACAAGGTGGCGGCGCCTGGATCGACGAATTCCACGGCCTGGTAGTTGATGCGCATGCTCACGCTGACCAATACCCCGATGCCCAGGAAGAAGATCCAGTTGTCGCGTAGAACCTTGAAATCGAGCCGCCGCCGGATCAAAGCCAGGGCCACCACTTCGAGGGTTCCGATAGCCAGCACGTAGAAAGCCGACGACGTGGGCGGGATGTGCGGCAGCAACAGCCGCGCGAAGACGAAGTGCAGGCTGTCGATGCCCACCAGTACGACCAGAATCGCAGCCGCCTGCGGCGAGAAAGCCCGGCGTCCGGTCAAGGCGTTGGCTCCGGGGTCGATGTGATGCGGATATAACGACCGTCGGGATCGAGCACGCGGAAGTCGGCAGCGCCCCAGGGACGGGGCTTGAGCGGCGCCGCCAGCGGGTAGCCGGCGCCCTGCACGCGCGCGTAGGCGGCTGCCACGTCGGCAACCTCGATCACGATCTCGATGCCTAGCCCGGTGCGCTCATCCGGGCCGGGTTTCGCCGGATGCCCGTCGCGCAAATGGGCGCGGGGCTGTAGATCGATCTGCACCGGGCCAAGCCGCATCACCACATAATCAGTATCGCGGCGCTCTGCCGTGACGAATCCCAGCACCCGTCCATAGAAATCGACGGCGGC
>JAFGNR010000452.1 GCA_016926915.1 Anaerolineae bacterium | reverse complement strand
CCTGCATGCCTACATCCATCACCATATGCGTGTCCCGATAGAAGACCTCCAGCGCCGAAAGGAACAGCACGATGCCCAGGGCAAACATCACCTGAATCAGAATGGGGATGGGCAACAAGAGCACCCATCCCGTCAGCGGGACGCCCGAAATCACGATCAACAGCAGCAGCACCGGCAGCGAGATCAGGAAATTGACCAGACTGGAAAACACCACCGAGATAGGCAGCGCCTCGCGGGGGAAGTAGACCTTCTTCACCAGATGGCTGTTCCCCACGATGCTCGGAATCCCCCCCATCACCGCACCGGTGAAGAAGTTCCACGGCAGCAGCGCGCTCAGGAAGAGAATATGTGGATTTTCGATGGGCCGGTCGCGCCACATATAGCCAAACACAAAGGTGAAGATCAGCATCATCAGCAGCGGGTTCAGCCACGACCACAAGATGCCGAGCAGCGAGTTTTTGTAACGTACCTTGAGATCGCGCACCACGAGATTGTAGACCAGATCACGGTACGCCCACAGTTCTTTGAAATGTTGAATCATTGTCCGGTAAATCCTTCGTTTAGATTAGCCCCATAGGATTATATCATACCATCAAACTGAGACTGCAAAAGTTATATAGGGCTATCGCATTTGGCCAGTATCGTCGTCGAATATGGCCTAAAGGCCGAGGATAGGGGGGATTTTTGCAGTCTACTCTTTAACAGTATAATCACCGTTGATGAAACGCTACACCATTTTCGGCATGACGCTCGTGCTCCTGGTAGCGGCGGCGCTGCGCCTGGGCGCGCTGCCCGACCTGCCCGTGGGCCTGCACTACGACGAAGCTGCCAACGTGATCTTGACGCGGCAGATTGCCTCCGGCGACGATCGCCCGGTGTTCATCCGCGCGTACACCGGCAAGGAAGTGCTCTTCTTCTACAGCGGCGCGTTTTGGATATGGGCGACCGGCGGCGCGCCGTGGGGCCTGCGACTGAACGCCGCCATGCTCGGCCTCCTCACCGTCGCAGCGACTTTCGCGGCAACCCGCGCGCTGCTCGGCCCAGTGAAACACGCACGCGAGGACCGCTCGCGGGCACTCGCGCTGCTGGCGGCAGGGTGGGTCGCCGTGGCCTTCCCGCATGTGCTCTTGAGCCGTTATGGCTTCCGGGCCATCTCGCAGCCGTTGCTCCAGGCGTTGACCGTCGCCACCCTCTGGCGCGGCCTGCGCAGCGGGAAACGTGCCTGGCTCGTCGCGGGCGGCGTGTGCCTGGGCCTTACCGGCTACACCTACCTGGCGGCGCGGCTCTTCCCCCTCCCGTTGACGTTGGCCCTCGGCTGGCTGCTCCTGCGCTCACCACGGGCAGCACGGCAGCGCATGGCTCAGTTGGGATGGGTGTTGCTGGCAGCGGTCATCGTCTTTGCCCCGTTGGGCTTCTACTTCCTGCAAAATCCCGACGCCTTCACTATACGCATCACGCAAGTTGCCGCTTCGACGTGGCGGGACGCACTGCGTGGCGTGTGGCTGTGCCTGCGCGCGTTGGTCTGGCCCGGCGCGGGCGATCCTTACATCCGCTTTAACGTCCCCGGCAAGCCAGTGCTGGATGTGCTCTCGGCGGCGTTGGCCTTGATCGGGCTGGC
Organism: Anaerolineae bacterium; assembly: GCA_016926915.1. Taxonomy (GTDB): domain Bacteria; phylum Chloroflexota; class Anaerolineae; order B4-G1; family SLSP01; genus JAFGNR01. The sequence continues at coordinate 2,524 of JAFGNR010000452.1, read as the reverse complement.
GCGCCTGCTCTTCCCTTCCCAGGGCGATGACCTGCACCGCGCCGGGCGAGTTTTCGTCGTCGCTGTCCTGGCGACCATGCTGCTCCCCAGCGCCCTGGCGACCTCAGAGATCACCCCGAGCAACCTGCGCATGGTCGGGCTGTTCCCCTTCATCGCCATCTTGCCTGCGTATGCTGTTATCGATCTTGCCGATGTACTCAAGCGCCGTTTCTTATCCCATGCCTTTGACTTCCTGCCTCTTGCTTCTTGCTTCTTGCTCCTCCTGTTTGGTGGATCGGCGACGGCGAGCACATATCGTCAATGGGCTGCGTCCAGGGAGTTGTTCTACGCCGCCGATGGTGAGATGACACTGGCGGCGATGGCGCTGGATGCGACAGACCTGTCATCCACCACCGTCTACATCGCCAGCGAACACTACCGCCATCCCACGGTCGCGGCCCTGGCAAGCCAGTATGGCCGGGCTAAATGGCTCACCGGTGGGGCGACGCTCGTGCTGCCACCATCCGGGGATGCCGTCTACCTGTGGCCGCGCTCGTTCAATCCACCGGCACCCTGGCCAGAGGCCATCACCCGAAAGTGGCGCACCACCGTCCTCAGTGATCCTATCGGGGAACCGGCGCTGTTGGTGAAGCGCCTCGTCGCCGCCGACATTGCGGCGCTGCGCGAGGCATCCACGACCCCGGAATCCGCCGCCGACTTCGCCCACGTCATCGACCTGTACGACGCGCGGACGGTCGATGCGTGCCGCGTCGCCGAACCGTGCCCGATTCTCATAACGTGGGCGGCCAATGCGCCGTACACCACACTCCAACCTGTCGTGCGCCTGCTGCACCCGGAAACCGGTGAATGGACGCGCGAAACCGCCTTCCACTATCCGCCGGCAGACTGGACGATGGGCGACCTTGTCTTCGACCAATTCACACTCACTCCGCCGGTGGGCATCCCTCCTGTGGAGGGCTACGAAATCGGCGTGAGCTTCTTCAATCCCGATGGCGGCGAAGTGTTGCCCCGCCTGGAAGCGGAGCGCTTCGCTGGGTTGGAAGCACGTTTTTCATTCACCGGGGCGCTGTTGCCAGTGGCCTCTGCGCCCGACGCCGCACAATCGGCCGCCGCCTGTTTTGGGATTCCGCACGAGATTGGCGCAGTCCATGACGACCTGCGGTTGGAAGGCGTCACCCCTCTGCCTGAGCGCGTGCGTCCCGGCGAAACGATCGTCCTCCGGTTATGCTGGCAAGCGACGGGCGCTGCTTTGCCCCAGGACGACGTTACCCTGACACTGAGGGGGTCAGAGACGCGCATCCTGTATGGAGGTGTGCCTGCCAGTGGCTACACCTTCGCCCAATGGCGACCCGGCGACATCGTCGAAGATCGGTACACGCTGCGCCTGCCCCGCGAGATAGCCGCCGGGCCGTACACGCTCGATTTATCCGTGGGGGAAACGCGCGTGGCGACCTTAGGCTCCGTCGAGATACAAGCCCTGGAACGCAGCTTCACGTTGCCGGAGATGCAACATCCTTTCGAGGCCGACTTCGGCGCGCACATCCGCCTGCTCGGCTACGACGTGGGAACGCCCGAGGTCGGACGGCCTCTGGAGGTGACGCTGTACTGGCGGTCGTTGGCCGAACTGGATGAAGATTATCTCGTCTTCGTGCACGTGCTGGATGAGACCGGCGCCATCGTCGCGCAAGTGGATGAAGGGCCGCAGCAAGGCGGCTATCCCACGTCGCTGTGGATTGCAGGGGAAATCGTAACCGACCGTCACACGTTGAACCTGCCGGGCGATCTACCGGCGGGCAATTATCGCTTGCGGATCGGGTTCTACCGCCAGGAAAACGGGGACTACCTCGGGGTCAACGGCGACGCGCATGTACTTTTGCCCGTCATCGGACACCCCTAACTCTCAAAGCCTGGGGCGCAGATTCTATCCTGCGTCTTGAACGCCTTTGCTGACAGCTAATAGCTGATAGCTGAATGCTTCAATCTGCTATTGCTGCGTGATGACCTTGACTTCTTCTGCGGAGAACCGGAACCGCTCGCGTTCAACCCGTGGGCCGTCGGGAGGCACTTCGACGACAACCTCGCCTTTGAGGATATCCAGATCGATGACGCGCCCGATGCCCTTTTCCGTCTGCACGCGCGCTTTGATCTTCGGCAGGCTCTTGGCTTCCTCTTTATAGACCTCGTGCTCGTAAGCCAGACAGCAGCGCAGCCGCCCGCACATGCCGGTGATGTCGGTAGGGGCCATCGATATCGCCTGATCCTTTGCCATGCGGATAGACACCGTCTGGAATTCGGTGAGGAACCGGCAGCAGCAGCGCAGTTCGCCGCAGACGCCGTACCCGCACAGCGCCTTGGCGTGATCGCGCGGGCCGACCGTGCGGACTTCGACGCGGCAGTTCATCCGGCTGGCAATGCGCCGCCGGAAGTTGCTCAGATCCCGTTTGTTGGAATTGCCGGTGCAGAGCAGAATGGCGCTGCTGCCATCGAGCGCAAACTCTGCCGAAAAAACCTTCATGTCCAACTT
>JAFGNR010000172.1 GCA_016926915.1 Anaerolineae bacterium | reverse complement strand
GGAATCCAACTTGGCGACGCCATCCGCTTGCTGGGATATGACCGGCCCGCGACTGTAACAGCAGGCGCGCCTTTTACCATCACCCTGTTCTGGGAAGCCACCCGCACCATCGAACAGGATCTCGTTGTCTTTGTGCACGTCTGGCAACCGGGAGACCCGCGCCCCTTGCTCCAGAATGACAGCCGTCCCAGACAGGGCTGGTTTCCCACGACGGAATGGCGCGCAGGCGACGTGGTCGAAGACATCCACATCCTACAGGCGCCCGGTGACATCACTCCGGAGACCTATCCTTTATGGGCGGGCCTATACCGGCCCCAGGATGGCGTACGCCTCCCGGCTAACGGTCCGGATGGCCCCTTGCCCCATGATCTCATCCCACTCGGAAATCTGACCATCGCCGACTGACCGAATTCGACGTCTTCCCGGAAATTCCGCGAAAATCCTGCAACTTCTGCACTGCAATAGCGTAATACAATTACAGAGAAGGCAATCACAAGATTACTGACTCGACAGCTAAATGCAAGAGCGACTCGAAAGGAGTAGTACGATGATCGACACGTCGAATGTACCGTGGTTTTTGTGGCCGTTTGCAGCGTTATGGAATCTGGTCTGTTGGATTCTGCAAGTGACCGGTCGTCTGATCGGCGCCGTTCTGGGCCTGGTGCTGGTAATCGTGGGTATTGTGCTCACCCTGACCGTCATCGGCGCGATCGTGGGCATCCCCTTCGTCATCCTGGGCTTCATGCTGATGATTCGCGCGATTTTCTAGGTCCACACCAAAATCACCGCCCCGGAAGTAATTTTCCGGGGCGGTTTGCAATCGGCTAATCCTGCCAAACCACGTCAAGAGGACAGAAACCGTAATTCACCGGCTACGGCGTCAATGGTCACTTTGGCGCTATCGCCGAACTTCCCCTCCAATACAGCAAGCGCCAACGGATCCTGAATCTGGCGTTGGATGACGCGCTTCAGTGGACGAGCCCCGTAAACCGGGTCGTATCCTAGCTCCGCCAGACGCCGGCGCGCAGCATCGGTCAAGGTCAGGTCCAGATTCCGCTCCGCCAGCAGATCCCGGAGATGCGCGAGCTGAATATCCACAATCTTCACTAAATCCTCGCGAGTCAAACTGCGGAATAGAATCACCGCATCGATCCGGTTCAAGAATTCGGGACGGAAGGTGCGATCAAGTTCCGCCATGACGTGATCACGGGCAACCTCGATGCCCTTCTCCTTGATCCAACGGCTGCCCAGGTTGCTCGTCATAATCACAATGGTATTCGTAAAATCCACCGTGCGCCCATGTCCATCGGTCAAGCGTCCCTCATCCAGAAGCTGCAACAACACATTGAAGACTTCCAAATGCGCCTTCTCGATCTCATCGAGCAAAATAACGCTGTAGGGACGGCGCCGAATCGCTTCCGTCAATTGCCCTCCTTCATCGTAGCCCACGTAGCCAGGAGGGGCGCCAATGAGCCGGGAAACCGTGTGCTTTTCCTGGTATTCGCTCATATCGATGCGCACCATGGCAGCCTCGGTATCGAAAAGAAATTCCGCCAGGGCGCGCCCCAACTCGGTTTTCCCCACACCCGTGGGGCCAAGAAACAGGAACGATCCGATGGGGCGATTGGGATCCTGGAGACCGGCGCGCGCCCGCCGCACTGCATTGGACACCGCGCTCACGGCCTCGTCCTGTCCCACGACGCGCGCGTGGAGCTCGTCCTCCATCCGCAGGAGTTTAGCACGCTCTCCCTCCAGCAAGCGCGACACCGGCACCCCGGTCCAGCTGGAGACCACCCGCGCGATTTCTTCCGGCCCCACCTCATAGTTGAGCAATGGATTCTCGCCGCGCACCTGTGCGAACCGCGCTTCGGCCTCGGATAGCTGTTGTTCGAGCTCCCGCGCTTTGCCGTAACGCAGGCGCGCCGCCTTATCGTAGTCATGCTGGTTCTCGGCCTGTGCAATCTCCTTCTCAAGCGACTCAAGCGCTTGCTTTGCCGACCGGATTGCATCGATAGCTTCTTTTTCGTGCTCCCATTGCGCTGTCAACGCGCGGCTTTGCTCCTTCAAGTTCTCCAGCTCGGCTTTGAGGTCCTTCAGCCGCTCTTTGCTGGACTTGTCACGTTCCTTCTTCAAGGCAACCTTCTCGATCTCTAGCTGCACAATCCGCCGATCGATTTCATCGAGAGCGGTCGGCTTGGAGTCAATCTCCATTCGCAGGCGCGCCGCCGCCTCATCGACCAGATCGATGGCCTTATCCGGCATGTGCCGGTCGGCGATGTAACGGTCGCTGAGGGTCGCCGCCGTGATCAAGGCGGCATCCTGAATGCGCACACCATGATGGTTGTCGTACCGCTCCTTGATACCCCGCAGGATACTGATGGTGTCGGGCACATCAGGTTCATCGATGTAGACCGGTTGAAAACGACGCTCTAGGGCCGCGTCTTTCTCGATGTATTTGCGATACTCATCCAACGTCGTCGCACCAATGGCGTGGAGCTCCCCCCGCGCCAGCATAGGCTTCAGAATATTGCCCGCATCCATGGCGCCTTCCGCCTTCCCGGCCCCCACAACAGTATGGAGTTCGTCGACGAACAACAGAATCTGGCCCTCGGCCCGTGAAACTTCGTTCAACACCGCCTTCAGCCGTTCCTCGAACTCGCCGCGATACTTGGCGCCCGCAATCAACGCGCCCATATCAAGTTGGAAGATGCGCTTATCCTTAAGACTTTCCGGCACGTCGCCGCCGATAATCCGCTGGGCCAGCCCCTCGACGATCGCCGTCTTTCCCACACCGGCATCGCCTACCAGGACCGGATTGTTCTTGGTGCGGCGCGCCAGAATCTGCATCACCCGGCGGATTTCCTCGTCGCGCCCAATGACCGGATCTAGTTTGTCCTGCTGGGCCAATTGCGTAAGGTCGCGACCATAACGCTCCAGGGCCGAGTAGGTGCCTTCCGGCGTTGCCGACGTCACCCGTTGCCCCCCCCGAATACCCGCGAGTGCTCGCAACACGGCATCCCGGTTCACACCCGAAGCAGACAGGAAACGCGCCACCTCGCCGGCGCTGCTGTCGGCAAGCGCAAGCAACAGGTGCTCTGCACTCACATACTCATCCCGGAACCCTTCAGCCTCACGTTGGGCAGCCTGCAGGATTCGAGAAAGGGCCGGGCTCATGCCTGGCTGGGCTACGGCCTCCCCCTGCGCGCGCGGACGTCGCGACAGACTACCTTGCAGATCCCCCAACATACGCTGTGGATCGCCGCCGATCTTGAGAACAATCTGGGGCGCGACACCATCGCTCTGCTCTAGCAAAGCCACTAGAAGATGTTCAGGCGTAATCTGCGAATGACCATAGTCGGCCGCCACACCGCGCGCCCGCAACAACGCCATCTGAGACTTCTCTGTAAACCGGTTTAGTTCCATGCCACCTCCAAAACCATCTGCTCGACAAGCTAAGCAGGAAACCCATAATGTCTACTACCATCTTACGTGATGGATATTAGAATCCCGTTAGATCAACAGCGTCGTTTTGAAACAGGCTTTTGTCACTCACAAAGAAGGGATTATAATCTTCCCATTGTGACCACTCAGGGAAACTGCACGGTTATTAAATGCAGGTCAAGCGTCTCTTACCCTGAGGGTGTAGTTTTCATTCGAGAGGAGAGGTCTTATGTCCAACAAACTGCTGATCGTTCCGGTGGAAACCGCCGAGGAGCGCACGAAATTCAACCATTTTCAGTGGGAAGTCTACAAGGGTGATCCTTTGTGGTGCCCCCCCTTGCTCTCGGAACGCGAGGAGTTCCTCGATCCCAACCGGCATCCTTTCCACCAACATGCCAAAGTCCGTTATTTCATGGCCTACCGGGGCGACAAACCGGTAGGCCGCATCGCCGGTTTCATCAACTACCGGCACAACGAGTATTGGAATGAGAAGGTCGGATTCTTCGGCCTTTATGAAGTCCTGGAAGACCGTGAAGCCTCTGATGCACTGCTGAGGGCAGCCGAGGATTTCGTTCGCGAGGAAGGCATGACCGCCATTCGCGGGCCCATGAACTTCTCGACCAACGAGGAGTGCGGGTTGCTAGTCGATGGTTGGAACGGCCCGCCCGTTGTGATGATGACCTACAATCCCCAATACTACGTCGATTACATCGAAGGCACAGGCTATATCAAGGCCATGAATTTGTTCGCCTACCTTGGGGATATGACCCACATGAAACCGGATGGCACGGGCATCAATCCCAAACTCTTGCGCGCGGCGAATCGTGTGAGAGAGCGCTACAACATCACAATCCGTCCCATCAACATGAAGGACTTCGACGCCGAAAAGCGTCGCGTCAAAAAGATCTACAACGCAGCGTGGTCCAAGAACTGGGGATTCGTGCCGCTAACCGACGCGGAGCTCGATCATCTCGGGGAAGCCCTCAAAATCCTCCTCGATCCCAAAGTTACCTTCTTCGCCGAGATTGAAGGAGAGCCCATCGCTTTCCTGCTGCCATTCGTCGACCTGTGCCAGCCGTTGGTCAAGGCCTACCCCAAGCCAGGAACGCCCGAATGGATTACGATGCTGAAATTGGGATATTGGTGGAAAGTTCGCCGTTCGGTGACCACGATTCGCGCAGCCGTGGGCGGCATCATCGAAGAATATCAAGGTTCCGGCGTCGCCGCGCTGCTCTTCCTAGAAGGTATCCTCGCCGGGGTACGTCAGGGGTACAAAGCTGTGGAGTTCTCCTGGGTTCTCGAGACGAACATCCCAATGCGCCAGACTGCCGCCATTTTCGAAGCGGAACTTTACCGGACCTACCGCATTTACGAGAAAACGCTCTGGCTGGAGGACTAGAAGAAAACGCCGGCAGACGTGTCAGTGTCTGCCGGCGTTTCAAATACGGCTATTAGTACTTCCGCACGATGGCACGATAAGCGCCAGGTTGCCGCGCCAAGATGATCTGGGATTCTTCGCGACGCCGGCGCACTTCGTCCAGATCCAAACGCACCACAGCATAGCCTTCTTCCCCGGCTTCCAGCGCCGCCAGAACTTCGCCGCTGGGCGCCAGGATCGCGCTTTGGCCGGCGAACGTATAGGAAGGCTCCTCGCCGATGCGGTTGGCAGCCGCGATGAACACGTCGTTCTCATAGGCTCGCGCGACCAACAAGGTCTGCCACATCGCCGCCGCGCGGGCTTCCCAAGCGGCAGGCACGAGAATCGCCTCTGCGCCATCCAACACAAGGCTGCGCGCCACTTCGGGGAAAGCCAAATCCCAGCCCAGCATCACGCCGATAATGCCCACTTCGGTTTCGATAGGGCCGAGCTTATACCCGGGTCGAAAAACCAGACGTTCTTCGGCTTGTAAATGCAGCTTGCGATAATCGCCCGCCGGCGCGCCATCGGGGCCGATCAACACAGCACTGTTGTACAGCACGGTTTCGACCTTCTCCTTGACCGCCATCCCGACCAGAATGTACACGCCAAACTCGTTGGCGTGCTGGCCCAGAATGTTGGTCACGGCGCCGGGAACGCGCTGCGCCATCTGAGCAAACCGCTGTCCACCTTCGAACCCCGTCACGATGAGTTCAGGGAAAACGATAATGTCTACCGGTTGAGACGTGGCAATTTGACGCACCCAATCGGCCATCCGGGCAAGATTCGCTTCCATCTTTCCCAATTCGGGCGCCATCTGGACTACCGCAATGTTCAACTCACGCATCAGAACACCTCACTGAAGATTGAAAAGGATTCCCTGCACTATTGCCGGGGATGTGACATGTAGGTCAATACGGAACGCAGCGCCGGCGGTAATTCCGACTCGACATGGATCATGGCCTCTGTGTCGGGATGCGGGAATTCCAGTACACTCAAATGCAAGAAAAGCCGATCGGCCCACTCCGGTTGGCGGGTCAATCCATAGACGCTATCGCCAACGACCGGATAGCCATACCACGACAGGTGCACGCGAATCTGATCCAGGCGAGCGGATTCCGGTCGCACCTCCAATAAAGAGAACGTCTGGTTCCCCTCGCGGTAGTGGTGCAGTGCACGGTAAAAGGTCTGGGCCGCGCGGCCTTCCCGCGCCACGACAAGGAGAGAGCGCTTGTGTTTGGCGTTCCCAATCGGCGCAGCAATCACCCCCTCGCCGGTCAGTTTGCCAGC
>JAFGNR010000451.1 GCA_016926915.1 Anaerolineae bacterium | reverse complement strand
CAGGCGTTAGGAGTGGCTCCGGAAGCATGCGCGATGGTGGGCGATACTGTCGTCGATGTCCGCGCGGCGCGGCGCGCCGGGGCATGGTCGGTGGCCGTATTGTGCGGCTTCGGTGAAGAACCGGAACTGCGCCGCGCCGGCGCCCATTGGATCCTGCCTGGCACAGCAGATTTACTTACGCAGCTGCACATGCATCTGGAACCGTGACGCAGACAGAAGGTCAAGCATCGTCAGGGTCGCGTCCATAGAGACGATACCACGTCGCGAGTTCTTCAGGCGACAACCCTTCTGTTCCCTCCGGCGCCGTATCCGCCTGCTGCCGGCGGTGCTTTCGCAATTTCACGCTGCGCCTGGGACGCTTCCGGCGTCGTTCAACAAGGGTTTCCAGTGAAGGCGTGATAGGTCTCTCGTCATCCCCGGGTTCCGGAAAGACTTCCAGCCAGGCCGCCAGGTCATCGCCGTCCAGGCGTTCGGGATTGCGTTTGTCGACAGTCAAAGAGCGTTTGCGAGAACGCCGGGAGGACGCGCTCCTGGTCGGGGATGGCGACGGTGTGGAAGACTCGCTTGCCGTCTTGGGAGGCGCCGGCTCGGGAGGCTCATCCTTGAAGACCTCCAACCAGGCCGCAACGTCTGCCGAGGTAACCTCCGCAGGCTTTTCCCGGCTTTCCCAATCCGCAGCACGCTCCGCTGCATCCGGTACAGGTAGCCCTATCTGCTCCGCAATCGTGCGTCCGCCCTGTGGCCTGGAGGCGTGAGCTGCTGGCGCGGCCTGAACCCGCGCCCGCGCCGGGGACCCATCCGGCGCAGAATGCCCAGAGGGTGCAGCTGGCGCGGGTGCAGATGGCTTCATCTCCTGTCCAGGAAGGGGGGCGCTCGCCGCTTCCCCAAACACCTCCAACCAGAGGGCAATCTCATCCGGTGAAGAGGTCAGCGGTTTTTCACCTATCACCGGTTGCGCCGGTTCTAACTGCTCCGCGAATTCCTGCGACGTGAGCACGCGCGCATTTTTCCGGCGCGCCGCATCCAGAACCTCGTGATCGGAGGAGACCACCGTCCAGTTGCGCGGATCTCGCAGGCGACGCAACCGCTCGTGGATAATGCGATCGGCATTGGTATAACCGCGCGCGGCGAAAACGACTTCCAGGTCTCCCCCAGACAAAGTCTGGGAACGTCCACCGGGAAGACCGCCGTCAAACACAATCACGGCGCGATGCCGCGCATGCGCAGCCCAGGCGCGCAACTTGACAACCAGGCGCGCTTCGTCATTGGGGTCATCCAGGTCGATATCGGGCAGCGCTGCAATCAGGTTGTGCCCGTCAATCAAGTAGGGCATGGCATTTCACTCAATGTTCAGGGGCGCACCGGAGACGGCCCCTGCAAAACCCAGCGCAACATAACGGCAGCCGCCAGTGCCAGAGCCGCACCGAAGAAGAACGGAGCCGTGGGACCAAAACCTGACCAGCGACCGGCGCCTTCCCACAATACCCCAGCAATCACCGAGGCCGGAAACACTGCCAACCCCACAGCGGCATTGTATACACCATACGCAGTCCCCCGCTTCTCAGGAGGAACCAGATCGGCCACCAATGCTTTCGCAGTCCCCTCCACCATACCGTAATAGACGCCGTAGAGTGCATAAAGCACCCATACTTGCCACGCGCTCTCAACCAGCGCAAACCCCAGATAGATCAAGGCGTACACACCCCACCCAATCTGGATGATCCGCCGGCGCCCCACCCGATCGGAAATCGCACCCGCCGGACCTGAAATCAGAGCATAGATCAGGTTGAACGAAGCAACCATCAACAAGATCTGTACCAGTCCAACGCCGCGTTCTTGTGCGCGCAGCATCAAAAAGGCATCGGATGAATTCCCCAACGTGAATAATACCACCGTCGCCAGAAACCAGCGGAACCGCTTGTCAAATCCTGCCAGCGTGAGCCGGGGGGCGTCTTTTGCCTTGAGCGGCACTTCACGCGAGCCCAAGGCGAGCACCAACACCGCCAATACTGCGGGCAACACGCTCCACCACACGACTTGCTGAAAGGTCTCCCGCGCCAACGCCGCGCCTTCCCCGGAGCGCCAGAGAATCAATGCAGCTGCCAGGGTGCCAAGCATCGCGCCCGCCGTATCTCCAGCACGATGCAGCCCGAACGCCAGCCCGCGATGCTCCGGCCCTATGGAATCGGCCACCAGGGCATCGCGGGGCGCCGTCCGCACTCCCTTACCAACCCGATCGGCGATACGAATTCCCATCACGGCGCCCCAGCTATTTGCAGCCAGAAAGAAGGGCTTGCTGATAGTGGAGATCGCATACCCGAGCACCGCAGGCCATTTACGCGCCTTGAAACGATCGGAGAGCCACCCGGAGAAGAGCTTGAGCAGGCTGGCCGTGGTTTCCGCCACCCCCTCGATCACGCCAATCGCCGACGTTCTGGCGCCCAGAACGTTGGCTAAAAAGAAAGGTAAAATACCCAACAACATCTCCGAGGAGATATCGGTCAGGAAACTGGTAACGGTGACCGCCCAGACATTGCGAGGCAACAAACGCCACGCGGGTCGTACAGATTTGGATTGTGATGGAGCGTCGTTCATGAAGTCCTTTCCTGGCAAAACACGTTGGTCCTCACTATCGAAATGCGATACGACATTCTACTACGTTCTTACGTACTAACAATAGACGACAGTCCGGTTGCGGGCTATGCTCCCCGCGCTATAATCAGGACCAGTGAAACTGTGACCGGTTTTGACCATAAGCCTGTTGACCTTACACACCTACATACTCAGAGACAAAATAAGGAGTATCGCATGACCAACCAACGTTCTGGCCCTCCTGCCCCTACGAACGAACCGGGGGCTCTGATGGGATGGCTCAAAGATTTCTTCAACCAATT
>JAFGNR010000450.1 GCA_016926915.1 Anaerolineae bacterium | reverse complement strand
GCGCATCCCCCTCATACTCCACCCAATGCGCCACGCCGTCGGCAAAAGCGGACATAATCTCTTCGTAGGCCGCATCTTCGGGGAACAGCATGTACGTCGTGCCATCCCAGTAAATCGAAATCCAATCCGCTCGCATGGTGAAGGAGCGTAAAAACCACAGCCGGTCGCTGTTGGTCGTGGAGCCAATCCACCAGACCAACAAGCCGGTCGCGATGACCAACACGGCCAGTACCCCTAAAAAACCAGGCTGTTTGCGCATCGTTTTATGTCCTCTTACAATAAATTATACCCTGGCTTGGCAAATTTGGAAAGCACACTGAGGTGACAATGACAAAAAAACGGAGGGATGTATGCCCTCCGCTTTTGCTTCACCGCCAACCACTAGCCGGCTTCCCTGTCCACCAACCAGCAGGCAACAAGGTGCCCGGAACCATAGTCCTTGAAGACCGGCTCCTCTCGATCGCACAAGCCTTTGATGGCATAAGAACAGCGTGGGTGAAAGTGGCAGCCCTGGGGCGGGTTGATTGGACTAGGAACATCGCCCTCAAGGATGATGCGCGCGCGGGACCCGGCCTTGCGCGGATCGGCAATCGGAATGGCCGACATCAACGCCCGTGTATACGGGTGCAGGGGGTGCGCGAAGATTTCGTGGCGGTCGGCCAGTTCGGCCATCTTGCCGAGATACATCACGGCCACGCGCGTGCTGATGTGTTCCACCACGCTCAGATTGTGCGCGACAAACATGTAGGTCAACGCCAGTTGGTCCTGCAAGTCCATGAGGATGTTCAACACCTGCGCCTGCACCGACACATCCAGCGCCGACACCGGTTCATCGGCGACGATAAACTTGGGGTTCACCGCCAGCGCTCGCGCGATGCCGATCCGTTGGCGCTGCCCGCCGGAGAACTCGTGCGGGTAACGCTTGGCGTGAAAGTCTTCCAGGTTGACCAAGCGCAGCAGATGAATGACCTTCTCCCAGCGCTCTTCGGGCGATCCGATGCCATGTACGACCAACCCTTCCATGATGCTCTCACCCACCGGCATGCGCGGATCCAGTGAGGAGTACGGGTCCTGGAATACAATCTGCATATCTTTACGGATATCCTTGAGCGCTTTCCCACGCAGGGCGAAAACGTCGCGCCCCTCAAAAAGAACCTGACCACTCGTCGGGGGGGTCAAGCGCAGCAGCGTGCGCCCGACCGTCGTTTTGCCGCAGCCAGACTCGCCAACCAGCCCCAACGTCTCGCCCTGTTTGATCGTGAAGCTGACGCTGTCGACAGCTTTCACATGTGCTTGAACGCGCTGCAGGAGTCCGCCGCGGATGGGAAAATACTTTACCAGGTCCTTCACGACCACCAGGTCTTTCTTCGCGTTGTCATGGCCGGATTGCCCTTGTGCCTCAGTCATCGGACTTCTCCTTTGAATTCTGGTAAAGCCAGCAACGCACGTTGTGATCCGGCTCATATTCGATCAGGTCGGGTTCGCGCTCGGTACAAATCTCCAGGTTGTGCTCAAGACGCGCCAGGCAGCGCGGGGCAAATTTGCAGCCCGGGGGCAGATCGATCAGGTTGGGCACCGCCCCGGGGATGGTATCCAGCCGATCTTTCACGACGCCCATCACCGGGATGGACGCCAACAGGCCGTGTGTGTAGGGATGCAACGGATTATCGAAAAGTGTATCAACGGCCGCCTGTTCGACCACGCGGCCTGCATACATCACCGACACCCGTGAGGCCATCTCCGCCACTACCCCCATATCGTGCGTGATGAGGATGATCGAAGCGCCGAGCTGGCCTTGCAGGCCGCGCATCAGGTCCAACATCTGAGCCTGGATCGTCACGTCAAGCGCCGTCGTCGGCTCATCGGCGATCAGCAGCTCCGGCTCACAGGCCAGCGCCATGGCAATCATCACGCGCTGCGCCATGCCGCCCGAAAGCTCATGCGGATACGAATAGACACGCTTCTCCGGTTCGGGGATACCGACCGTGTGCAGCAAGTGCACCGCTTTCTTCCAGCCTTCTTTCTTATCCATGCCCCGGTGAATCTGCAGGACTTCTGCAATCTGGTCACCCACACGGAACACCGGATTCAGGCACGAGGTGGGCTGTTGGAAAATCATCGACAGCCGGTCGCCGCGCATCAAACGCATGTCAGCTTCAGGCAGCTTTAACAAATCCTGGCCGTTGAACAGCACCTCGCCCCCCACGACTTTTCCGGGGGTTCCCACCAACTGCATAATCGAGAACGAGGTCACGCTCTTCCCACAGCCAGATTCGCCCACCAGCGCCACAATTTCCCCACGCCTGACGTCAAAGTCCACCCCATCAACGGCCTTCACGACACCATCGTCGGTGTAGAAGTATGTTTTGAGGTTGCGCACCTCTAGAATCTTATCGATCTGTGTCGTGTTTTCCACGGCCTACTCCCCTTAAAAAATGGTGGCAGCGCTTCGACGCTGCCACCACACAGCAGACGTACCGTTTATCGGTTATCAAACGCCTCGATATTCCACATAGCGGAGCCTTGGGTGGCGTCCATGATGAAGCCCCGCACCTCTGGGCGGACCGCCGCCAGCCTGAAGTGCAGAAAGAGTGGCAGCGCCGGCAATTGCGCGGAGAAAATGCGTTGCGCCTCCTGATGGCCCTCGATGTAGTCGGCGGTCCCCGGAAGAGCGCCAAGCGCGCGCTTGCAGGCCGCATCAAAGTCGGCGTTCGCGAAGCCGGAGACGTTCTCCCCATTCCAGTCATTAGCGGAGGCGGGAATTTCATGGCTCAGATAGCGGCTACAGGACGGTTCGACGCTGGTGGCGAAAGAGGTGACATCGAAGCGACGACCGAGCAGAGATCCATCCGGCCCATTGGCGAAGAATTGGCCCACAGGCACATTCTCCAGATTCACCATAAACCCACAGTCGGCCAGATTCTGCTGCCATATCTGCATATATTGAATGCGCAGCGCATCGGTAAAGCTCAACCACGTGAACTCAAGCCGTGTTCCGTCGGAGATGTCATCGACGTCCTTGGCCTCGCGCACCCCATCAGCGTTGGAATCCACCCACCCCATCTCCTCAAGCAAGGCTTTCCCCTTCTCACGATCGTAGGGGTACTCGGTCAAATCAGCGGCGTAATAGGGATGGTCCGGAGGGAAATAGGAGCCGATAACATTGGAGCGGCCGTACAACACGGTATCCACCACGACCTGGCGATCGAGGCAGTAAGCGAAGGCTTGGCGCATACGCACGTCACTGAAGAAGTCTGGACGGTCATATCCAGGCGCAGAACTGATACCGAAATTCACATGCTCCCACGAGGGGCCGGCAGCACCGGCGAGCTTGATCACGCTCTCCTGCTCGAGCTTGAGCAACAATGGGGTCAAGTCTGCCGACAGAGCATCCTGGGTGACAATGTCGCACTCGCCGGAGATCAATTGCGCCAGGGCAGAGTTGGGATCGGAGACGAAACGGAAAATCACATTGTCCACATAGGGCAGTCCCTCTGCAGCGCGATGATAATAGGGGTTCTTCTCGACCGTGATGTGATCCCCGGGCACCCACTCCTTGATCACGAATGGCCCCCAGCCAATCGGCATGCGCGAGGCTTCTTCGGCCTCCAGGAGATCGGCAGCGCCGTAACCCATTTGCTCCTGCCAGAGATGCCGGGGCAAGGGGGGCCAGAAATTGGTGAAGTACGTATCGTCGATGTAGCCAGGCAGGCCGATCCACATGGCGGTCCTGTCATCCACCGCTTCGTAAGAGGCAGTGCGGTCAATCG
>JAFGNR010000449.1 GCA_016926915.1 Anaerolineae bacterium | reverse complement strand
TGGGGTTCGCCATTGAAACCGGCGCCACCGTGGCGCTGATCGAGAAACATCGCGTGGGGGGAGACTGCACCTGGACCGGCTGTGTGCCCAGCAAATCGCTGCTCAAGGCGGCGAAAGTCGCCCACCACATGCGCACCGCCGGACAGTTCGGCATTCAGCCTGTGGATCCAGACGTCGATATGCGAAGCGTCACGGGCTACGTGCAAGGGATCGTGGCGGAGACCTACAAAGAAGAGACCCCCGACGTCCTTCGGGAACGGGGCAGCGACGTCTATCTGGGCGAGGCGCACTTCCTGGATCCCCACACGCTCCAGGTGGGCGACGATGTGATCCAGGCGCGCGACGTCGTCATCGCCACCGGGGCGCATCCCTTCACGCCGCCGATCAAGGGAATCGAGACGGTCGATTACCTGACCTACGAGACCGTTTTCCAGCTGGAGACGCTGCCCAAGCGTCTGATCGTCGTGGGGGGCGGGCCAATCGGCAGCGAGATGACCCAGGCTTTCCAACGGCTCGGCGCACAGGTCATCCAGGTCGAGACAGTTGGGCGCATTCTGAGCCGCGACGATGAGATCGCGTCGCGCATTATGATGGACGTCTTCAAGAAAGAGGGCGTCGATATCCGGTGCCACACGCGGGCGCAGGAGGTCTGGCAGGCTGAAGATGGCATCCACCTGCGGATCGATAACGGGGATGAGATCATCGGGGACGCGCTGCTGATGGCGGTGGGACGCCGGCCTAATGTGGAAGGTTTGGACCTGGAAAAGGCGGGGGTGGCCTACTCTCCCAAAGGGATCGAAGTCGATCGCTTCCTGCGCACCAGCCAACCTCATATCTACGCGGCGGGCGACTGCACCGGCAGCTTCCAGTTCACGCACTACGCGGGGTGGCAGGCGGCGATGGCGGCGCGCAATGCGCTGCTGCCGGCCCGCGCCAAAGGCGTCCGGGAATGGGTGCCCTGGACCACCTTCACCGATCCCGAAGTCGCCCACGCCGGGCTGACGGAAGCGCAGGCGCGGGAGACCTACGGCGACGCCGTCGCGACCCTCACCTGGTCGATGGAGAAGGTCGACCGGGCGCGGGCGGAATCGGATACCGCCGGGGTGGTGCACCTGGTGCATAAGGGCGGCCGGGTGCTAGGCGTGACCATTGTCTCCGAGCGGGCCGGCGAGCTGATTCACGAATGGATGCACGTGCTCGAGGGCCGTCTCAAGGTGCGGGATGTGACCACGTCGATTCACATCTATCCCTCCTATTCGCGAGCCAACGTGAAGGCGGGCGGGGCGCTGCTCCAGAAGGTCCTGCTCACCGGCAAAATCGGGCGGGTGGTGGGGCAGGCCAGCCAGCTGGCGCTCAAGTTCATGCGGTGGCAGCGAGGACTTTGAACTCCGGCAGGGCTTTATCATTCTCTGGCTCGGCGTCATTCCACAAGATGTAGCAGGCTCGCGGATTATATGACATTTGGGCGCCGAGAGGGCGGCGCTAAGCAAGGCCCGCAGACACTGGCACAGAGAGGCACAGAGCAAGACCGGAGATACACAGAGGGAAAACATCCGTGTGTATCCGTACGCTTCTTCGCAGTGGGATGGAGAGCGACAAGACGCTACACTGGGCGGAAAGATGAGAGGCACTTCCAGGAGTCGCCTGGTGCATCCCACCACGAAACAGCTGACGCCATACCTCACCCATAGTACCAACAGGAGGAATACCCATGAAATCCCGATTTGCAGGGTTGAGTTGTACAGTTGCCATTCTGGCGCTGATCACCGCGTGCGCTGCTCCCGCAACCGCGCCTGAGAATCCCGCGCCCGGACTCGCGGAGCCGCCGGTGGATACCGCCCCCTTGACCCTGCCCGGCGACCTGAACGGGATGACCTGGCAGGAGGTCGCGACCCAGGCCAACGGGCAGACGGTGAACTGGTGGATGTGGGGAGGCTCCGACATCATCAACAGCTGGGTCAACGGCTGGGTGAAGGAACAACTGGCCGACCGCTACAACATCACCCTGAACCAGGTGCCGGTCGCCGGCCCCACCGAGTTCATCAATCAGGTGTTGGGCGAGAAGGAAGCCGGCAATGACGACGAAGGCAGCGTCGATATCATGTGGATCAACGGCGAGAACTTCCGCACCATGCGCGAGGCCAACCTGCTCTACGGCCCGTGGGCCGAGGCGGCGCCCACCAGCGACTTCATCGATTGGACGAGCGGAAGCATCGCCTATGACTTCGGTTACCCCGTGGCGGGCTACGAGCTACCCTACGGCTCTGCGCAGTTCGTGATGGGCTATAACAGCGCCCTGGTCGCGACGCCGCCTGACTCCATCGCGGCGTTGATCGCCTGGATCAAGGCCAATCCGGGACAGTTCACCTATCCCGCGCCGCCCGACTTCACGGGAAGCGTCTTCGTGCGGCACCTCTGCTATCATGCCGCCGGCGACTACACCGCTTTCCTGGGCGACTTCGACGCCGGCCTGTTTGCTGCGCAGTTCCCCGCCTGTTGGGACTTGCTCAATGAGATCGAGCCCTATCTCTGGCGGGAAGGGGAGACCTATCCCGAAACGGTCAGCGCCCTGCAGGAGCTCTTCGCCAACGGCGAGATCGCCTTCGAGATGAGTTATGATATCGGCGGTGTGCAGAGTTTCATCGAATCAGGCCGGTATCCCGAGACGGCGCGGACGTTCGTCTTCGACGAGGGCACCATTGCCAACACCAACTACATCGCCATTGCTTACAACTCGCCCCACAAGGCTGCCGCGCTGGTCACAGCGAACTTTCTGTGCAGCCTACCCGCGCAATTGAACGCCGCCGCACACCACAACTGGACCACACCCCTCGACCTCAGCCGCGCGCCGGCGGCATGGCAGGCGGCTTTCGAGGCGCTGCCCCGGGGGGAAGCCATCCTGGCCCCGGAGGTGTTGAGCACGCACCGGCTGCCCGAACTGCAATCGCCCTGGCTGATCGCCATCGAGGAAGGCTGGACCGCGCACGTCTTACAGCAATAGCCCAACCACCGCCGCATGAACACACTACGAACCCGGCTGCGTATCGCCCTGATGCTTTTCCCGGCCCTCGCGGTGATCGGGATGCTCTTCCTGGGCGGTCTGGTCTTGGGCCTGCTCCAGAGCTTCGACTA
>JAFGNR010000171.1 GCA_016926915.1 Anaerolineae bacterium | reverse complement strand
TTGGGCGCGCCCTTCACGGCGCTCGTGGCAGCAAGTCTGGCGTGTCTGCTCAATCCTCGGGGGCTGGATATGGTGAATTATCTGACCGCGATGTCGGCGAATACCATCATCCAGAATCTGACGCCCGAATGGTCGCCGCCCACGTTCGACACGGTGAAGGGAATCTTGTTTTTCGCGGCGCTGTTGGGAACAGCTGCTGTACTTGCGATCTCGCCAAAGCGCCCCTCCGTTCGAGAGATGCTGAGCTTCCTGGGAATCGCCGCCTTGGGGCTGAAAACCTTCCGGGGAGCTATCTGGTATGGCCTGATCGTTGCGCCTATTCTGGCGCGCCACTTACCCTCCATCATCCGGGAAGCCAATCGCAGCCTGTTTCCCAGGCGCCGGTCTGAACCGCGTCCCATCCTGGCGACGCCCAGAGAGACAGTCTTGAACGTTACCTTTGCCGGACTCCTGCTCCTGGGAGGATTCAGCAGCCTGCCGTGGTTCAAGTCCGTGTGGCCGCTGCCGCCGGAAAAAGCCGGGCTGCTCTCCAACGAAACCCCAGTCGCTGCCGTGGCCTACATGGCAGAGGCCGAGTTGCCCCCCCAGGTTTTTCACGCCATGCCTTTTGGTAGCTATCTTGCCTGGGCGGCGCAGCCCGAATATCCGGTCTTCGTCGATTCACGGATCGAACTCTACCCCCCGGAAGTCTGGTTCGATTACCTCGCCATCTCGGCAGCTGCTGAAGGCTGGGAGGCGAAACTATCCGCTTACGGAATCCACACGCTGATGTTGAGCCAGCAGCTACAGCCGGCGTTAGTACAAGCCGCAGCGGCATCCTCGGAATGGACGGAGGTCTATCAGGATGCTACCTGCGTGGTCTTCGTCAGATCGGAATGACGAACCAGCAGCAGCCAGAGGAGCACCAGCGCCGCCGCACCGGCT
Source organism: Anaerolineae bacterium (assembly GCA_016926915.1). Taxonomy (GTDB): domain Bacteria; phylum Chloroflexota; class Anaerolineae; order B4-G1; family SLSP01; genus JAFGNR01. The sequence goes on along the minus strand of JAFGNR010000171.1, from coordinate 2,869 downwards.
GCTGGTAGAAAACTTTGCCACCATGGCATGCGTTCCGGAAGGGAGAGTGCCATCAACGCCCTGGCCAGTTCGACATCCGGCAACGCCAGCAGCGTAAACACCAAGAGTCCCAGTTTGCGCAGGTTGGATGTAGGAGAATCCAGCCACACACGCAATAGAACGCCCAGCGGCAAAATCAACACGGTGAAGGCGTGCTGCCAGGTAATCGGCGAAACCAACAACATAGCAACACAAGTCAGAGACCAGGCCACGTCGATTCCCTGTGGCGTCTCCGGCAGGCGCCACGCACTCCACGCCAACAGCCCGACAACCAACAGGCTCAGTCCGGCAATCAACACGGAAGCCAACCACGGCGCATCCACAATCGGCATGATCCAGGGGCCGCTGACGAACAGGCGGCTTATGACCCCGGAGATGGCATGGTTGACCGGGAAGACCGCGTACTGTGCCGCGTTTTGCGGCGCGACTTCACCGAAGTAACGGATGAAATCGCCAGCAGGAATAAACGCCAGTGGAAGCAGAAGACCAAAGAGCGTCGTGATGATCATCACACCCAGAGCACGCCACCGCCGGCGCGCCAACAGCGTCACGGCTACCAGCCCTGGGAAAAGCTTGAGTGCGGTTGCCACACCAAACAGAACCCCCGCCCATCCCGCGCGCCCGCGTCGTAGCGCGCGCCAACCTAGAATCAAACAGGCAGCCAGCACCAGGGAGAACTGCCCCAACGCAATATGCGCCAGGAATGGATACCAAATGAGCGCTAGTCCGCAAAGAAGAATCACCCACGATTGGGGCACGTGAATATCCAGCGTGCGCCCAACGGTTCCGATGACTAGCACATAGAGAAGAAGCGAAAGGCCCGTCCAAACCACCAGCGCGGGACCGTACGGCAAAAACGATAGGGGCAGGAAAAAGAAAGCCGCCAGTGGAGGATGATTGTTCCGCTCCGCGTAGATGGACTGACCGGCGCGCAACGCCTGAGCAGCACCGTAATCGTTAGCCAAATCGGTGTGAATGTGAATTGCCCCCTGTACGTAGCGAAAAATCGCCAATACGCCAATCGTGATCAAAACGACGCCAACCACGATGATCAACCATGACCGGGCCCTCGGATTTCGCATAACACCGCCTCGCAGAAACAGGTAAACGGTTACAGTGTCAAAAATAGCACAGATGCCTGTGCCAGAAAGCACTATCCGGCATGAGCGCTCACGATTCCCCTGACCGTGTCACGCTAATTGCGCCGCCAAATCTGAGCATAATCGTCTTCGTACTCCAACTGCCACCGGGCGTCTTGAGGAAGGGCCGCGGCCAATTCTGGCTGCAAACGTAAACTGAGGAGAATCCGATCCACACCGTAGGCGTCCAGCAGCTCATTGTAGCGAACTGAGCGGTTGATGCGCACATAATCCTCCCAGATCTCCAGCGGATAGAGCTCTACCCGGGGGTCGACGAACACACCTTGTTCAGGCAAAGCCCATATCAGGTAGCTTCCATAGCCCATCTCGTTGAACAACTGCCCGCCCGGATGCTCGCGCAAATAGGCTGCCGCGCCCACAGGGGTTTCCACCGTCTGCAAGGGAGCGATCCTGGCGTCGCGCAAAACCAGCTCCCAATAGCGTTCCGGCAGCGGTAGGGACTCGACGAACCAGGGCTGCGCCAGCAAAACAGGTATCCAGACCACCGCCGCCAACACGACGTTGAGTGCGTTCTTCAACGCCGGCGCACGCACCCACCGCTGTGGGAGCAACTGAGCCAGCGCATAGAGCAAGACCGGCATGGCGACCATGCCAAACCAGACGACGTATCGCTGCCCACTCCAGGCCAGCCACAGGAAGCCGGCAATCAGCAGGGCTTCGGTTGGAGTAGGACGGTACCGGGCATAGGCAATGACCAGGAACAAAATCAAAATACTGACAAAGAAAATCGTGTTCGCGATGCCCTCGGGGGTGGGCGACTGCCACTCGACGACCATCCCCTGGCTCGGCGGGTCGGTCATCAGATCGAAGACGTAGCCATAGATACCAAATCCTTGGGGGTTCACCGCAGTGGTCAGGAAACACAATGCCAGAATGAACCCCAGCCAACCAACATCCCGCCAGGCAAGGGCGCCCGACCAGCGAAGTAGAATTCGGGCAGCTTCGCCAACGATAAAGATGCCCAGAAGAACCGGCCCTAGCACAAAAGCGCCATGCGCATTGGCCCAGAACGTCATCACTACCGGACACGCCAGGAGCCATTCACGGCGGAGTTTGCCATCGGCAAACCTGCGGAGCAGAGTGTAGAAGCCCATAAAAGGTATCCAGGACCAGAGCTGCGGGCGCACAATCAGATTGTTGACCGTCATCAAACCGGAGAGGGCTATAGCCAGGGAAGAAAGACGCCACGATCCCGAAACCCGTTTGGCCTCCAGCCCCACGAGTCCCAACGCCAGGAGCGCAAGCGCGGTCCGCGTCACATGAAGCACAGACGCGCCGCCCCAACGAAACAATACATACATCAGATACTCACCCAACCAGGCGCCGTAGGTAAAGGGATGATCTGCGGGCAAGGTCCACCCATACATATTTGTCGTGGGAATCGCTCCCGTGGTGAAAACCCTTTCACCGATACGCAGATGCCACCAGAAATCGTTAGGGGATTGGGGAACCAGGGAGATATAGAACCCCAGGCCCGCGAGGACAACGAGCGGCCAGACGCGATCCAGCGCCAACCCTAATGAGCGACGTGACGAGGACATCACTCCCCCTTTCTACCGTATATCCACAAAGTCGATTTGCACTTCCTCGCCTACGCGGCTCCGTGCATCTGTAAATGCGGCATATAAGTTGTCACTTGCATACCAACCGGTGAGCAAGGCGTAGCGCCC
>JAFGNR010000170.1 GCA_016926915.1 Anaerolineae bacterium | reverse complement strand
GGGATACCCTTTCCACAGCCAACCAGTACCCACGCCAACACCAGCATTCCCAACCCTATCCGCTTCATGCCCAAACCTCCATCTCTTTCAAACCCCACCGATCTGCCCTCCAGATCACGTTTCCGATGCTCCGGCGCGGTGAAATATCCATAGCAATCCCGCACTTTTTTGGAGACACGCCTTCCCATGCACCTGCACCTCGGCCTGATCTTCCACCATGGCATTACTAATGCCCCGGGCAGGACCAAAATACAGCATCTCAGCAACCAAGGGGTATTCAAGACCTTGAGTGGTTACCCCGTAAACGTCGCCGCCCAGGGGCGCGAGGGACACTATATCTCCTACCTGTCCCTCCACATGCCCGGTTTCCCCTTCTCGAACCACGCAAATCTCCCAGGCGTTCTCTGCGATCATCACGTTCTTCCCTGCCAGCTCCGGTATACCCAGCAGGAGGATATTGGCTAACATCTGATCGGGTCGCCCACCCAACGCGCCAAGCACTATAATCTCTCCAGCTTCCTGTGCAGCTGCCCACAACAACGCGAGTTCCAGGTCGGTTTCGTCTTTGGCGGGCGGGTGGGTGTGAAAGATCGTCCCCTCTGCAGTCAAATGCGCGACCAGAGTTTCATCCAGCGAATCGACGTCGCCGATGACGTGGTCGGGGATGCGTCCGGCGGATAGCACGTGCAGCGTGCCGCCATTTGCAGCCACGATGAGATCGCCGGTTCTCACCCAGCGAGTGACCGCGGCTTCTGGATTCTCGATCACACCGTTAGCAAAGATGATGATCCGCATTTTCTCTCTCCAAAGTGGCCTGCGCTTTCAAGCATCCAAACCGTGGGTTTCACGCAAGCAACCAGAAACACAAAGTCCCCCGCAGCAGCAAGGCTTAGCGGGGGACTCCCAAAAAGTCACGGGCTGCTTCCTCCGCTGGCGTTAACCAGATCAGGTCAAAGGGTCGGCGCCGGTATTTCACGCGCAGGCGCCCTCTCAGCCCGATTTCCTCGAGCTCCCCTGCATCTTATACGCTTGTCAGTGTACCCAGAACGTCATGGATCTTGATGACCTTCCCTGTTTCCATCATACCACAAATCGCCAATTCCGTCAGGCACAGTGGATATTCCGTGAGAATTAGGGGATGAAATAGAACTCCCCAGGCTGAGGCTCGTCGCTCTCCGTTTCCAGTAACACCATCTGGAACCAGGTATTGCCCGGTTTGAGCGGAATGAAGTTCCCCTCGCCATCAATAAAGGTCAACATGTGATCGCGGGCTGCACGCTGCCAATACCCCTGGTACATCTTGCCATCACGGAAGATGAGCACGGGACCCTGTCCCCAGACCTGGATTTCAATGGACATGTGCCCGCCGCCCCAGGTATCCTCGAGAATATCGGTCTCCAGGTGGTTGGCAAAAACCACTACCACGTTGGAAACGGCAACCTGCTCCCCGGTTAGAATGTCGCTGTGAACCGCCCCTGCAGTCGTGCGACGCCATTTCCCCAATGCAGCATCATAGTCCCACTGAGCGCGACAAACGGCAGCCCGGTAATCGATGTTGATCTTGGTTGCATCGACCACGTCCTTGAGAGCCGGAAGGGCCTCGCTGAACGCCATCAGCTTGGGGAATGCCGGTTTCTGGTCGACGCCCCGTTCTATGGCAAGCGCGCGTAAATCGGTGGGACTGGCAAACAGCGTGTGCTCGAAGGCCAAGCCCTCGCGCGGCACGCGGTAGAAATAAGGTTCGCCCACGCCAAAATCAGGAGAAAAAATGCGTTCGGGGAACAGATCGGAAGTGCGGTAACGCTCTTTCACCCCAGCGCTCGAACCTGAATAAGAGAACGTCGCGCCATACATGGCGGGAATCTCCAAGTCAATCAGCCGCCCGCTGCGCACAGAGCCCACGCGTTCAGGATAAGTACCGTAGAAAACAGCAGTGAAACGCGTGATCCCCCCCTCGGCGTAGTGCTCAAAGACCAGATCGGCGCTGTTGAGCCCAGCCTGGGGCCGCACCTCTGCCGAGTTGGATATCTTGATCGCCAGAGGGCTGTGATTGAGCATATCGGGATCAGCAACCTCCAGGCCGGTCAAGGGATTGACCCCCGGCGGATAAGGCGTCACCTCCATCACCGGTTCTGCCGTAGGCGGCTCCGTAGGGATAGGAGTAGCCGTGGGGGTGGCCGTCGGCAAAACGATGATCTCGGTAGGCGCCGGCGGCGGGGTGCGGGTGGGTGTCACTGTAGCCGTAGGGGACTCAGTCCCGCTACAACCGGTTACCAACAAAACGAGGGAGACGAGACTAAACAGAATCCGCGTAGTTCGTTTGTGCATAGCATTCTCTCCGAAACCTTCGAAATAACGAGCGTGACCTCAACAAACACGCAAAGCAACGGAAGTCAAGCCCCACATCCACCATTATAAGAAGAGCCCGAGGTTAGTCAATCTTTCACCCACACATCAGCCGCCGGGATTCTCGGTCGTTCCCACCAGGTCTTTGCGGAACGCAAACTGGGTTTTAACAATCTGATAGCCAAGGGCCTTGTAGAAAGCATGCGCCGCTACCCGAATAGCATTGCTCTTGAGATAGACCGTCGTACATCCATGGTCAAGCGCCCACTGCTCGGCATGGGTCATCAGGCGGCGTCCGATGCCCAGACCACGATAGGCGGCATCGACGACCAACCCGCCTACCATCGCCAGCGGCTCGATCATCAGGGTAGTATAATCATACAGATGAATCCATCCGACAACCTGAGTCGAGACCTCTGCAACGTAGACGGCGTGGGTGGGTTCAGCCACCAAACGTTGAAAACGACGGTGGACTTCTTCTTCAACAGCGGGATAACCAAGCTGCTCGCACAATTCGGCCAATCTTGGGATATCGTCTCCACAGGCGAGACGGATCACCACATCCAGCGCAGGCGCTCTCACGCTGCTCATTGGCCTCCCAACACGTAGTGCAACACCAGGGCATCGGTCAGCAGTTCGACCGGAGCGTGGTCATCAGTGAAAACGAGCGCACCGGGCGTCACGCTGGTCAGGTTCTCTAGGGCACGCTCTCCCACCCGTTTCAGAGACGCGTTCTCAACCAGCGCCAGGTTGGTCCGGAGATTCTCGGGCGAGGTCTCCAGAACCGTCGCCACGATGATGGCATTGAAGGTCTGGGGAACTTCGATCACATGTACAGAGGGATACACGTGTCGCAGCGTTGCTGTCAAGGCTTCCACGACGCGCCAATCGTCGGGCGTGTGTCCCGCGTTGATCGCCACCACGCCGGAATCGGTCAGACGCGCCCGGATTTCCTGGAAGAATTCCACCGTCGTCAAATGCCACGGAATATACGGCAACCGGTAGGCGTCCACCGCAACCAGATCATAATACCGGTCGGTAGTCTGCAAAAAGGTCCTTCCGTCCCCAATGATAACGTTGAGATTCTCCTCCGTCATGTCGAAGTAGGTCCGCCCTACCTCGACGATCGCCGGATCGATCTCCACGCCGTCGATGGCGATGGGACCGTAGACCTGCGTCAACTGTTTGGAGATCGTACCGGCTGCCAGGCCAACAATGAGCGCGCGGTCCACGTCAGATGGCTCGAAAGGCGTAGGATTGAAGAGCGGAGCCGCCAGGAAATAATCCCACGTCCCGCCGGTGAGGACCTGTGATGGCGCGTAGACCGAGTGCACGCCCTGCCCCTCGTTGAGCAGCAGAAAGCGCCGGCCGCGCTCACTTTCGAGCACCTGGATGTAATTGTACGTGGATTCCTCTTCATAGATCAGCCCTGTCTGGGGTTTGATAAGGCCGGAATCGACCGCCATCAAGGCCAAAATCAGGGGCAGCGTCCAGCACAAGGCCCAGAACCGTCGCCGCGCCGCCGGCCAAAGTCCCCACAGGCCCGTTGCTGTCGTCAGAGCCGCAAGCAAGAGAAATGCATCCCGCGTCCCCACCCATGGAATCAGCACAAGGTTGGGAAGAAAAGTCCCCAGGAAGCTGCCCAATGTCGAAATAGCGTAAACCTTGCCGGAAGTCACCCCGGACACACTGACATCGGTCATCGCCAACCGGATTACGAAAGGGGAAATGCAGGCCAGAAGCGTGACAGGGATGACGAAGAGTACCAACACCGCCAGAAGCGGGCCGGCGACCAGGGCCACATTCCATTCAAGCATGCCCTGCACTGCCACGCCGAGAACCGGTTTGGCGATGAAGGGCACGGCCGCGATGGCCAGCCCGGCAGCCACCAACAACGTGAACAGCGTAGCGGGATAAGGAGAACGATCGGCCCAACGCCCCCCCAACACGTATCCTACCGAGAGATACAGCAGGATCATGCCAATAATGGCCACCCAAACCAACTCCGACGTTCCGAACGCCGGAGCGAGCAGACGCGAGGCGGCGAGTTCCAGCGCCAGCGACACCAGGCCGCCCACGAAAGCTGTCAGGTAAAGACGAACGCGCATGCACTCTCCTTCGGGAATTTGACAGAATTGACAGGATGATAGCACCCGGAATCAACGTGATCCGTGTGCACGAGCACCGCTGTCTCCTTCTCCGCGTATAAGATGTCCGTATTCTAGCGGGGAAACGTCAAACGCAAACCCGCTATCCCGCGACATCGATCCCCAAATCCTTCCATATTGCATCGATGCGGGCTTTGACCTCGGGTGACATACGGGCCACATCGGGCCATCCCCGCGTGTGTCCCTCTTCAGGCCACTTCGCTGTCGCGTCAATGCCGATCTTACCACCAAACGCCGGATGGGCACTGGCGTGATCCAACTGATCGACGGGACCGGAAGCAATGATCACGTCGCGAGCCCAGTCGACGTTTCCCAGCGCCTGCCATGCGACCTCGGCGGGATTTTGGACGTCTACCCACGCATCCACTACCACAATAGCCTTGGCAAGACTGAGCAGCGCTAATCCCCACAGACCATGGATGACCTTGCGCGCCTGGCCTGGGAAACGCTTCTGGATACGCACCAGCACCAGGTTGTGAAAGACGCCGGGGGCAGGCATCGAGAAGTCTATGACTTCGGGCAGAAACAGCTGCAAGAGCGGGAGAAACAGCCGCTCGGTGGCCTTCCCCATCCAGTAGTCCTCCATCGGGGGAACACCCACCACCGTCGCCGGATAGATTGCGTCGCGGCGGCGCGTGATCGCCGTCACGTGCAATGCAGGAAAAGGTTCCACAGGCGTGTAGTAGCCGGTGTGATCGCCAAACGGACCTTCAGAGCGCACATCGGTCAAATCCACGTAGCCTTCGATGACAATGTCCGCCCCGGCGGGCACTTCGAGAGGTTGCGTCTTGCACGCCACGAACTCAACAGGACGTCCGCGTAACCAGCCGGCCAACATGTACTCGTCGATGTCTGGGGGCAAAGGCGCTGAAGCCGCCCAGATGCACGCCGGATCACCTCCCAGAACAATCGCCGCCGGGATCTGGGTTTCGGACCGCGCCAGGGCAGCGCGTTTGTGGGCGGCTCCCCCTTTGTGACGCTGCCAATGGACCAGCAACGTCCGGTGATCCACTTTCTGCAGGCGGTACATACCGACGTTGCGCACACCTGATTGCGGGTCCCGGGTCACGACCTGCGGCAGCGTGATGAAAGGGGCGGCATCTCCGGGCCAGCAGGTAAGAATAGGGAGCGTGTCCAGGGTAGGCGCCTGCGTATCGACGATTTCCTGGCACGGTGCGTGCCGCACCCTGCGGGGCGCGAGGCCGATGGCCTTGAGAGCCTGCGCCAATCCCGCGCCGCGCCCTATCGCTGCACCGAGATTCGCAGGGAGCCGGAGATCGAGCAATTTGCCGAGATTGTGGTTCAGCGCTTCGAGCGTATCCACATGCAGCGCCCACGCCATGCGTTCTACAGAGCCAAACAGATTTGCCAACAGAGGGAGGGAATAACCCGCGACGTTTTCAAACAGCAGCGCCCGGTTGTACTGAGGGTCGCCTTTCACCACCCGGTCCACAATTGCGGCGATTTCGAGGTTTGCCGAGACCGGATACCGGATGCGGGTAAGCTGCCCCCGCGCTTCCAGGAATGACACGAATTCCCCAAGTGCCCCTCTCATGTTTACTCCTGTCATGATGACACGCGACCCCAACGGCAAAGCCGGCGCTCGACGGCATCGACGCCGAAATAGAGACCCAATCCCAACAAACTCATTACCAGCACACCGGCGTACATGGCAGGATAATTGAACAAGGTGCTGCCTTGCAGGTAGATGTAATACCCCAATCCCCACCGCGTAGCGAACAGTTCAGCCACGTAAAGCACGGCCACCGAGGTGCCGATAGACTGCCGGACTGCGGTGAGAATCGCCGGGAGACTTGCCGGCAGATAGACAAACCGGAACAGAGCACGGCGTCCGGCGCCAAGACTGCGTACGCTCAG
>JAFGNR010000169.1 GCA_016926915.1 Anaerolineae bacterium | reverse complement strand
GCGGGCGGCGTGAGATGTTCCGGCAGACGTCCTGCCGTGTGCAGGGCGTCACATCTTCTTGAGTTCGTTGATGCGTGCGATAAGCCGTATCGTCGCGTAGATGTATATCAACAGGATGGGAACCATGGCCCACCCCACGATCTGGACGAAGAGAGGATCGTCTGCATCGGAGCCTGCCGTCGCGATAAGGATTGGCAAGAAGATGACCAGGAAAAGCAACACGCGCTGGTATTTCTGGATCTTCGACGTGTTATCCGTGTAGATCTCCGGGTGTTCGTCCTCCGGCGTCTCGATCCGGAAGTACTGCCACCCGCCCATGGCGCCCACGTGTTCCCAGCCGGCGTCGGTGAAGAGCTGGAGATAGGTCTCTTCCTCTTTGCCGTCGGATTGGAAATCCAGCCGGTACGTGACGTTGCGCGGTTCGCCCTGCTCGAAGGTGTAGGCCCCAAATGCTCCAACTTTCTTGAGATGCCAGCCTTGCTGCGCCATCTCCCTAAGCCAGGCTTCTTCTTTGTCGTCGTTCCAGGCCCAGAACCATTTGAATACCCGTTTCGTTGTCTCGTTCATTGTCTTATCCTCCTCGCCTTTTTCAATAATCGGTGGATGTGGGCTGCGTTTTCAAGACCTGTTCTCCCATCCGTGTGATCAGGTCGAGCCGCTGCTGTTGTAGTGCCAGAACACGCTGTCCCTTTTCCGTCAGGACGTAGGATTTGCGCCGCCCCTCCTTGCCCGCCATTTCGATCAGACGTTCCTGCTCCAGGGTGGAGAAGGCGCCATAGAGTGTTCCCGCCCCGATGGTGATGGCTCCCTCACTCAGCCGTTCCACCTCCTGCATAACGGCGTAACCGTGCATCGGCTGCACCAGCATCAGCATGATGCAGAAGGTGGATTCACTGAGGGGGAGGTATTTTTCGATGTTATCGCCTTTGCTCATGGTAGCTCCTTTATAGGGACGTTGTCGGTTTTAGTTCGTTGATGCGCCGTAGGATCATTACCGCGTTGACAGCCACAAAGAGCGTCCACATCGTGAAGGTTGTGAGGGTCACGGCGACGACCCACTCGGGCGCGCGCCCCGGGAAGCGCTTGAAGGCGCCGACTATCGGAACCATGATCGCTGGCGATGGCGCCACCAGGCTGACGAGAAGCCGCTGGTATTTCTGAATCTTCGAGGCTGCATCGGTAAAGAGTTCCGGTGTGCTGCCTTCCCCGGCTTTTTTGCGCCAGTACTGCCACCCCATGACGCTGGTAATGTGCTCCCATCCGGCATCCTGAATGAGCTGGAAGTAGTCGCTATCTTTTCCTGACGTGCGGTCGAAGTCCATGCGGTAGGCATAGTCCCCCGGCGTTCCCGGCTCGAAGATGTAGCGACCGAACGCCTCGATGCGCCTCAGATGTAGTCCTTTGTGGGACATTGCCTCCAACCAGGCTTCTTGTTTGTCATCTTGCCAGGCCCAGAACCATTTGTATTGGCTGATATATGTCTCGTCCATGGCTTACTCCTTCGATTGTATCGTCTTACGCTATATCGTTTAACGATATATTACCACACGATATATCGTTTGTCAAGCTATTTCGGAGCGAAAGTAGGGAAAACCCCCGTGAAAACTCACGGGGGCGGGTCTTGCGGACTTCGATTGAAACGTGATCTCAGCGGTGGATCACCTTGTTGAACCGCCGCAGGAGCAGCGCCAGCAGCACGAATTGGTAAGCCAACCCGATCACGACGTAGCGCCACACGTGGGGATCGCTTTCTCCCAGCGCCCAATAGACTTTCATCGGCCAGAAGGTGGGTATAATCCCAAAAGCCCATTGCCAGCCAGAACGCACGAAGTAACTGAACAGGACCGTCGCCAGCGCGATGAACCCTACGGCTTTCAGCACGGCGAATCCCTGAACCTTATTGGCCGAAAAGCCAGCCAGCGTCAAAGCACAAAGCGGGGCTAGTGGGGCAGCGGTGATTGCAGCGATGAAGATGTCGCCGGCGCTTGGGTTGCCCAGGCCCGCGATAGGGAACGCTGGAAACATAATGAGTAGGGTGAGCAAGGCCGGAATAGAAACGCGGTAAGCCAGATACGCATTCATGGGCATAGGAGTGACCTGCAGAGCGGTGAGCGTCTCGTCGTCCCGCTCATCGAGGAGCAGGAAGCCGATGACCATGCCGTAGGTCGCTGGAAACATCATGATGATGAAGTAGCTCAAAATCAGGGGGTAATAGACCGTGAGATCGAATTGAAGACGCTCCCAGAGTACGGTGGTCAAGGGCAATACACACACTCTTAAGAGCAGCGCCATGAACAACGGCAATGCTATGATCCAGGCTAACAGCGAATCGCGCCGCACGTTCCGTAGATCGATAGGACCTAGTGATTTCAATACGTCAAGCATCTTATCTCGCTCCCTGTTTCGTGATGACGAATCGATAGAAGGCCCGCCGGCTGAGCCAGGCCACTACGCCGACCCACAATGCGCCATATAGGAGCGCGTAAACGAGCTGCCAGCCCGCTACCGTTTCGAAAGCGGCTTGTATCAGCGTCATCGGCGCCTGCAGCGGGTGCAGATAGAAAATCCAACTCTGCCAGAGATCGAAGTAGGAAATCAGCGGCAGGGAAAAGCCCAGGGTCCAGAGGGCAGAAGGCAGCAGCCACTCGTTGATGGAGTCGTAGCGCGAGACGATGACGAACCCGTACAGAGCATATAAGGCGACCATCAGCAGAATCCCGGCAATCAGTGGGAGCCAGGCAAAGCGGAGGCCCTGCACCAGCACGACGAGCACCAGGGTCTCCGCCAACGAGAGCGCGCCCAGCGTCAGTACCTTGGAGAGCAGATATTCCTCTGTGCGCAGCGGTGTGGTAATTTGCACTTCAAGGGTGCCTTCCCCTTTCTCCAGTAGCACCAATCCACCCATGAAGTAATAGGCGTTGAGCACCAGATTTTCCAGGATGATGGCGGGCCACAAACGGTTCAGATCGAGGGCGGGAAACTGCTTCAACACTACCACAAAGGCCACAGCCACGAACCCCGATGCATAATAAAGGCCGTTGCGCAGCTGCAACCGGATATCCAGCTGTAGGGTCGAAAGCAGCCGTTTCATGTCAGGCTCCGTCCCGTGACTTGGATGAAAATGGTCTCCAGGGTAGCTTCCTGGGAATGGAGGGTCTGTACCTGCTGCGCGAGCAGCAGAGCGAGGAAGGCCGCATTCTCTCCCAGGCCCTCCAGGGGGAAACGCTGCGCTCGCGTCTGGCCCTCTTCCAGGTACTCCACCCGCACTGTGGGTTCGCCATAGTCAAGTTTCAGCGTGCGGGGCGTGTCGATGAGGGAAATTTCCCCGTCGACGATGAAAGCCACACGGTCGCACAGTTCTTCTGCCACGGTCATATTGTGAGTGGTGAGGAAGATGGTCTTGCCTGCTTCCCGCTCCGACCGGATGAGATCCTTGATACGCCGGGCATTGACCGGATCGAGACCGGCGGTGGGTTCGTCCATGAAGAGCAGTTCGGGATCGTGTAGCAGGGCGCGCGCGACGTTGAGGCGGTTCCGCATGCCTTTGGAATACTGTGATACCAGCGTGTCGCCATCCTTTTCTAGCCCGACCCATTCCAGGAGCAGCTGTGGTTCACGCTTGGAACCGTGGTAGAGCGACCCGTAATAGCGCAGGTTCTCTAGCCCGGTGAGCTTCTGGTAGAGATTGGGTACTTCGAAGGAGACCCCGATCCGCTCATAGTAAGCGCCGTTCCATGTGTCCAATGGACGATCCATCACGACGACCCGGCCCTGGAAATCGCGCAGCAGCCGGATCAGAATCTTCTGGGTGGTGCTTTTGCCCGCCCCGCTAGGCCCAAGAAATCCGAAGATTTCGCCGCGCTCGATGTGGAAGCGCAGGTTCCGCACCGCCGGTTTCTCCGTTCCGGCGTAGGTGAAGGTCAGGTCTTGGACGTCGATCATGTATAGCTCCTTGGAACTGGCGAATGGTGAATGAGTGAATGGCGAATGCATCGCGGGGAAAGCCTCGCGGGTCGCTCTCCCGCGCTATGGCTTATTCCGGCGCGGCGTCGTGCGGACGCAGGCCGCGTTCCAGAATCGTGATCAAATCGGTGAGAAGCGCAGCCAATGCCGGGTCATCCAGCGCCCGTGCGCCCTGATCCAGCAAGGCTTCACGAGGAATGCCGAGACGCTGCATCAGGTGCTCGCCCAATTGCGTCAGAAGCGCGCTGAAGATGAACACTACCAGATCGGGATCGAGATTTGGATCGATGCGCCCCTGAGTGATACCACGCTGCACCAGCGGTTCGAAAAACGCTTTGCCACTCTCTTGAATAGCAGTGCGATATACATCCGGCAACGGTGCGTCCTCGTAGATCGCCCGGTAAGTAACCCGCGCCAACCGGGGATTTGTGAACTGGAAATCCAGCCCGGCTTTTGCCAGCCATCGCAGCCAGTCGAAGATGTCGGTCTCTCCCCTTGGCGGCGGATGGGCTTCGAAAAAGCGTTGCTTCTCTTGAATGGAAAGCTGGATCAGATAGCGATAGAGATCGGCTTTATCCTCGAAGTATTGGTAGAAACTGCCCTTGGCGATGCCGGCCCGCGCTACAATGCGCGAGATGGACGCGCTGCGATAGGACTTTTCGGCAAACTCCTCGATGGCGAGCTC
>JAFGNR010000027.1 GCA_016926915.1 Anaerolineae bacterium | reverse complement strand
GGCCGGTAGAGGGCGCCGTAGAGCGTGACCCCGTCGCGGCTCTTCAGGGTCACCAGCGCCGGCGGTTCGGGCGCCAGCGCCGCGATCCGTGGATCCGGTTCGTCGTATAGGGTCTGGAGGAGCCGGCCGTCTTGCGTCGCGCGCAGCGTGACCGCCGGCGGGTGTGCGAGGCTGCTGTGGATATCGATAAACCGCTCGCGCCCGTGGTCGAGCACGATTTGGTGTGTGCCGGGAGCGCGCGTGATTTTTCGGATCTCGCCCCCGTCCAGGGGAACGGCGTAAAGGTGACGTTCCAGGGGGCTGGTGAGCGTTCCCGTGAAGTAGACGATGCCGTTTTCCTCATCGACCCCCGCGACGCTGTCGACGACCCAGTCGCCTTCGGTCAACGGGCGAATCACGGCGCCTTCCCGGTCGCAAAGGTAGAGGTGCATGAAGCCTGTGCGTTCGGAGGCCCAGATGAAACGCCCGTCCTTCAGGGGCGTCCACATGGTGTGCAGGTTGATCCAGACGTCAGTGCGTTCTTCCAATAAGCGAGTGCGCGCCCCGGTTTGGCTGTCGAAGCGCAGCAGCTGCAGGCGGGTCTGTGCGCGGTTCTCGACCTGGACGCTCAGGGCGCCATCCGGGAACCAGGCCACGCGGGCCAGATATTCGGCGTCCTCGCCCAGATCCAACCAGAGCGGCGCGCCGCCGGCGCTGGAGATGATGCCCAGACGCACCCTGGCATTCTCCGCCCCGGCGAAGGGGTAACCGTGATCTTCATGTATCACGGTCTCTTTCCCCTGGTGGACGATCCGGTAGCTGGGGATATGGGTTTCATCGACTTCGGTAAACGCGAGCTGCGCGCCGTCGGGCGACCACCAGAAGCCATGATACCGGTGCATTTCCTCCTGCGCAACGAATTCGGCAAGTCCGTGGGTCTTCCCGGTGTCCCGCGCCCCCGTTGTCAGCTGGCGCGGCGTTCCATCCTCCAACGCGAGGACATAGAGCTCCGCATCCTGGACGTAGGCCAGGTGACGCCCCTCCCGTGACAGCTGCGGGTCCAGAATAGGGCCGTCCTCCGTGCCCAGGACTTTGCGCAGCGGCGCGCCAGCGCCGTCCTGCACGTAGACGCCGTCTTGCAGCGGGATCAGGAGGCGCGCGCGTTCCCTGGCCCAGGCGTAGCGCGTGATGCCCAGGGCCAG
Source organism: Anaerolineae bacterium (assembly GCA_016926915.1). Lineage (GTDB taxonomy): Bacteria > Chloroflexota > Anaerolineae > B4-G1 > SLSP01 > JAFGNR01. Next base: position 13,690 of record JAFGNR010000027.1, on the reverse strand, counting down.
CTGCCGCCGCCGTTCGCGGCGCAGTTTCTCTTCCAGCGAGAGGGTTTCCTCGCTATCGCCGCCCCCAGGCGGCGTGGCCAACAAGCGGCGTTCTCCCGTGCGCGGGTCATAGGCGTAGAGCTGCTGGCTCAGGTCCCCCTGGGCGCTAAACAGACAGGTGATCAACGTGTCATCGGGGCTGAAGGCAAAGGCTGTTGGAATCGCCAGGCCAGGCCTTGGGTACTTCGCCACGTCTGTGATGGTGATGTTCGATTGGGTCATCTTTGGGCTCCATGTCGGTGAGCTATAATCGTCGTTTAGCGATCCATCAGCGGTGCGTAGAACGGCCTCGCCGGCAACGTTCCGGCGTAACGGAGGATGAACGCCGTCTCGGGCAGGGGCGTCTTTCCCTGGCGCACCTCGACGGTCTCCCCGGAAAGCACATCCTCGTAGCGGCCATCGGCCAAGGGTACGGCGACTTGGCCCTCGGCGGCTTTCACGTTGAACACGCCGAAGAGACTGGTTTCGGGATGCCTCCAGGCGGCCTGGATGGCGGGGGCTGCCGCCAGAATGACGAAGTGGCCCTCTACCTGGGCGGGGTCTTTCTTCAATGCGGTCAGGCGGCTGAGGAACGGGGCCAGCGCGTAGTCTCCCCACTCAACTTTGTCGATGTCGAACAGGGAGGGCCGGTGGGCGGCGGCGGATTCTTGACCGCCGTAGATCAGGAACGCCCCCTTGTTGAAGGCTTCGAACGCGGTCCAGGCGAGGGCCTGGTTGCGTCCGGGCGCGAAGTCCATGATGCGGAGTTGGTCGTGGTTCTCCACATAGCGCAGCTTTACGTAGTTGGCGGGGTAGCAGGCCTCCTGGAAGCGCACCATTTCCAGGTAGCGTTCTACCGGTTCTTCTCCTTGTACGGCTGCCTGCCACAGGGGCCAGATGTCGTACACGTAGGTCAGATCGAAAGCCTGGAAGACTTCGCTATCCGATAACCCGCTCAACCCGTCCGCGCGGCGCTGTTCGATGAAACCGGCGTGGACCGATTCCGCCAGCCAGATGACGCCCGGCTTTACCGCCGCCGTCGCCGCGCGCGCCCGCAGCCAGAAATCCAGCGGAAGCAGGGAGGCGACGTCGCAGCGGAATCCGTCGACGCCGAAGGTCGCCCATTGCTGGAGGGTCTCGATCAGGTAATCGGCCAGCTCGGGATTGGGGTGCTTCAGGTCGATGACGTCGCTCCACTCCGGCACGGTGGTGACAGGCACACCGCGCGCGTCCTGGTGGAACCACTCGGGGTGTTCGCGCACCAGCACCGAATCGTGCGCCGTGTGGTTGTACACCACATCGATCATCACCTTGAGTCCCAGAGCGTGGGCGCGCGCGATCAGCCGGGCGAAATCCTCGCGGCTGCCGTACTCCGGATTGACGCCCCGGTAGTCAGCGATGGCATAGGGGCATCCCAGGCTGCCTTTCTTGTTCTGCTTGCCGATGGGGTGGATCGGCATGAACCAGATGACATCGACGCCCAACGCCTTGATGCGCGGCAAGTCGGCTTCGACATCGGCGAACGTCCCGTGGGGGCCGTGGTTGCGGACGTAGATCTCGTAGATCACCAGGTTCCGGTAATGTTTCGGTGTATCCAGGGCCATAATAATACTCCTTTGAGATATGGAAGGTTACCTAGCAGATTCCCTAAAAACCAAAGTCTTCTTTGCGCTCTCTGCGGTGCATGCCTCCTAGCCCGTTGCCGGTTCGAGGCACGCCGGGACGTCGTTCGCCGGATTGTTGACCAGCCGCGACACGGGATAGGCGCACATCTCCGCTTCGGGATAGGGTTTGAGTAAGGGCTGCAAAGCCTGCGGTTGTTGCTCCTCCGGAGCGAGCCACTGCGCGTACGCGGCGCGGGGCAGAATGACGGGCATCCGGTTGTGGATCGGCGCGACCAGCGCGTTCGGTTGGGTCGTGAGGATGGTGCACGAGAGCAGCGGCGTATCGTCGGGGCGCCAGATTTCCCACAGCCCGGCAAACGCGAACGGTTCCCCCGAGGCCATTCGAATCGCCATCGGCGTCTTGGCCTTGCTGCCCGGCTCCTTGCGCCATTCGTAGAACCCATTGGCGAGGACGAGGCAGCGCCGTCGCCGGAACGCCGCGCGAAACGAGGGCTTCTCCGCTGCCGTCTCGGACCGGGCATTGATCATCCGGTTGCCGATTGCCGGGTCTTCCGCCCAGAAAGGCACCAGCCCCCACTTGAAAAACGCGATCCGGTTTTTGCCATCGTTGGCCACCACCGGGACATTCTGCGTGGGCGCGACATTGTAGCGCGCCTCCCACAGTTCCGGCGGCGGCGCGGTAAACGCCGGAAAGGCGTTTTCCAGGTCTTCATACTTCAACGCGATGAAATAGCGTCCACACATGGCGGGGTCTCCTTGCGAACTAGGGGGCGTCTTTACGATACCAGACGGTGACTGCAAAGAGGTTATGATTGTCCATGCAAGTCTCGGCGATGTTGATCAGCTGATCCGGCTCTAGTGTCTGGTTCACGAAAGCCCTGGCTTCTTCGCGCAGGTTTTCCATCTTCTGCCGCGTGATTTTCGCGGTGAAGCCGGCAATGCCGGCGGTAAAGCTCTTATAGGCGATCATGGTTAGCTCCTTTTTGATGGGATCATGCCGGTGGTTTCTCCACACCCGCTCTGCTGCGCCGCACCCGCAGCGCGCTGGGGAGGTGGGCCAGGCGGTGCACGATGCGCACGATCTTGCGAATATCAGGGGTATCCAACGTCAGCTGTACCAGCGCCAGCCCGGTCTCTTCGGAGGCGCGCCCCCAGGCGCTGTGCAGATTCACCTCTTCTTGCGCTACCACCTCGAACGCGTCGCGCAGGAAGAGGGGGCGATCCATGACGTCGATCTCTATGGTCAGCACGCCCAACACTTCTTCGTTGGCCGCCAATACTTCTTCGAGAATGAACGTCGCCAGATCGCTGCGGAAGAGCTCGCCCCGCCCGACCCGCAGCGCGAAATCGTCGACTTTCATGCCGCGACGGCGGGCCAGGCGATGGATGTACGCCCCGGTCCACCCGTCGCATTCGCCCCAGGTCAGGATTTCCTCCTCGATGATCTCGCGTCCCTGTTCGATGGCCGTCTCGCCGGGTTGGCGCGAGAACCACCGGCGAATGCGCCGCAGGGTGTCGGGATGTCTGGCGTATCCCAGGTCGGTATCCAGCCAGTCGCGATCGGGTTCCTGCGTCAGCGTGGTCTGAATTTCGACCTGGTCGCCGCTCTTGAGCGGGGTGTTCAAGGGCACATATTGGTTGTTGACGATGGCCCGTCGGCAGCTGTGCCCGACTTCGGTGTGAACCGCGTAGGCGAAATCCAGGGGGGTGGAACCGGCCGGCAGATCGACGACGTCGCCCTTGGGGGTGAACACCCGGATGCGCTCCGGCGTGATCTCCGATTTGAAAAGGTCCAGGAAGGTCTCGGGGTCGTCGTCGGGCAGCTCCGCCACTTCGGCCAACCAGGGCAGGTCAGGCGTTGCCTGTTGGTGTCCATATTCCAGGTAGGCCGCGACCCCCCGTTCGGCCAGCTGCTGCATCTGCTGGGTGCGGATGCGCACTTCGATTGGGTGACCTCGTAACCCCATGACCACGGTGTGCAGCGAGCGGTAGAGCCCTTCCTTGGGCGCCGCGATGTAATCCACGATCCGGCCGGGGACCGGAGACCATAGCTCGTGCACGCTGCCCAACGCTGCGTAACAGTTGGCCCGGGTGTCGACCACCACCTGGATGCGGAAGCCGTCATAGGTGCGGGTGCTTTCCCACCCGTGGCTCTGAATATGATGGTACAGGCTTGACGCCGATTCCGAAAGCGCGGAGACCGTCGCCGGAATGGCGTCCTCCTGCAATTTGAGTCGCAGCTGTTGGAGCGTATCCTCCAGGTCGCGGATCAGCAGCTGTTTCCGCGCCGCCAGCATATCGGAGATTTCGTCGAAGGTCTCGGGTTCGATGACGTGCAGGCTCAGGTCTTCCAGCTGCTGTTTGAGGTTCCAGATGCCCAACCGCGCGGCCAGCGGCACGAAGAGATCGAGCGTCTCCTGCGCCATCCGCCGCTGCTTGTAGGGCTTCAATCCGTGGATGGTGTGCATATTGTGTAGCCGGTCGGCCAGTTTGATGATCATGACCCGCAAATCGACCGTCATGGCAAGGAACAGGTTGGCGAGGCTGGCGGCTTCCTGTTCCTCATAGGAAAGGTCCGGGCTGATGGCGGCGCGAACACGTTTCATGGCCTCCACCTTGGCGTTCAACTTCGTCACGCCCAGGACCAGCTGGGCGATCTCGTCTCCAAAGTCGTCTGCCAGCTCCTTGTAGGTGGTCGGGGTGTCCTCGATGACGTCGTGCAGTAGCGCCGCCGCCACCGTTGCGGCGTCCATGTGCATATCCGCCAGCGTCTGCGCGATGGCGATCGGATGCGTGATGTAGGGTTCACCCGACTTGCGGATTTGGGGACCGTGCGCGTCCCGCGCGACAACGAAAGCGCGGTCGACCGTATCCAGCTCGGCCGGCGTCAGGTAAGCGAGCGAACGCATCAGCGCGGTATAGGCGTGCTGAATCAGGTTCATTCGTTGTCTTTCGTAGGCCGCCTGGGTGGTTTCTTTTACACGCTCGTTCACCGGATCATCCGCCTTCCCGCTGCATAGAAAACCCCGCGCTGAATGCGGGCGCGGGGCGTTGGAACGGCGTCATAGGCATGGCATACGTGGGGTCTGCCTGCCAACGGCGCGCAGCGACCGGCAACCCCTGAGGTATCGAATTAGCGTTCATCTCTCCCCATGCCTTTACACATTCACCGCTCGCGCTTCGGGAACTTGACGGTCCTAAACTGGGATAGGGTATGTGGGCTGCGAGGGTGAATGTTGTGTGCTTGTGCCCTTTATTGTATACGAACTCCGAAGATATGCAACTCACTTTGGTAGGTAACGGGGCTTTATCATTCTCCATCCACCCGCGCAGAGGCTCACGGATACCCACGGATGGACACAGCTGTCTCCCTCTCTGTGTAAGAGTCTTTGATCTTCTCTCGGCTTAGTCCAATCAGGGATCGCCGGGATGCCGGGCTGTAATAAGGAAGAGCGGCAGGTGCGCCGCCTGCTCCCAGGGTCCCGAGAGTCTCGCGGCCCGCTGCCGGGCGCGCGCCAGCCGCTCGCGCTCTTCGGCGGTGAGCGGCAGCGCCTCCAGGAACGCGAAACGAGCGATACTGGGCGGGGCCAACGTATCCAGCAGATCCACGTGCACCTCAAATCCCGCTTTCGCAAGCAATCCCGGCAGCTGCCGTCCCACGTGGGGATGCGCCCCTGCCCGCGCCAACGCCGCCAGCCAGAGATCGCGCGTGGCGACATCCGGCGGCGTCTCGATCAGGCCGCCGTAATCCGGCTCCAGGGCAACGACCGCGCCGCCGGGCGCCAGCACCCGGTAGAGTTCCCTCACAGCAGCCGCCAGCGGCCCGACCCAGAGCAGCGTCAACTGGCTGAAGATCAGATCGAACACCCCGTCCGCGAAAGGCAGCCGCTGGGCCTTTCCGGCTACCCGCGCGGCGCCGGTAAAGGCCTCGGGGTGCGCCTGCAGCGCCTCGATCGCCGGATCGAGCGCCGCGATTAGCGCGCGCGCCCTGCGCACCAGTTCCGGCGTAACCACGCCATAACCCGCGCCCAGGTCCAGCACCCGTCGGCGGTGCGCGATGCCCGCGCGACGCAACAGCCTGGCTCGCGCCGGTGCGAGCCAGGCTGCTTGTTCTGCGAGAAGGTGCGCTTCCGGCAGGGCAGGGGACGGCATGGGTTAACGTCCACCGCCCGCACAAGCGCAGGCGCAAGCGCAGCCCGCGCACGCGCAGGCGCAGCCGCCGCCGCTTCGCCCGCCGCCTTTGCTGCTGCTGGCGGAAGCTTTCGCCAGGGCGTCGAAGACATCGCCCGTAACCTTATCCACCCCGCTGAGATCGATGACCCCACCGGAGGCGTTTGGCAGCTTGAGCGAGCTGGGCAAAACAGCCGAGGCCATCCCGCCCATAGTGGCCTCTGCCCAGCCGGCGAAGGAGCTGCCCACATCCCCTAGCGTAGTGCGCCCGCCGGCCGAAGGCCGCCCGCTGCTGCTCTTGGCGCCGCCGCGTAGGCTGCCGCCGGCAAGGACCGGTCCCACATAGGAGCGCCGCCACCAGATGGGCCGGTAATGATGGCCGCCCCACGTCATAACGGTGGGATAACTCTCGTTCATCACCACCCAGGGCAGGTACTTGTCGAGATATTCCTCGCGCTCCGGAATCTCCCCGATTGACTGCGCCTGTTTCCACGCCCGGTCGATGACGCGCTTGTAATAGTCCTGCGTATCCGAAAGATCGAAGCCCTTCATCTTGGCCGTCGTCTGCATGATCAGGGCGCGCATGGCGCCGCCGAAGTCGATCTTGTGGACGGGCTTGTCTTCATCGCGTTCCAGGAGGAACAGGAACGGTTCTTCGTAGCTGTGGACCACGGTTTTCTTTTGCTGCGCGACGCTGCGCCGGAAGGCCAGCCGTTTCTTGGCGTTGTCCAGGGTGCTGTTGTTCCGCGTGCGATATGCATCGTTCAGTTTCACCTTGAGCGGCTCGGCTTCGACCTGCCGCACGATGTCTTTGGCCAACAGCCCGAAGATCACCAGCGTTAGCACCTTGTTGAACGGCATTTCCAGCAGCACCGCTGCTTCTGGGGCGGTCAACCCGCGCTTGATGCCGCCGCCCTCGACCTCGGCGACCGGCGGGAGATAGGTCTTGCGTCGCTTTTTGAGGCTCACCTCGTTGATAATCACCAGCAGAATCATGAGCGGAATCGAGAAAATCTGGAGCGCCGGACTGAGTACGAGCAGCAAGACCAACCCTGCCAGCAAGAAGACGTAGACAGAGCAGCCGGTGCCGCCGGTGAAGCGGAAAAAGGCGATGGAGAACAGCACGGCTGTGATCAGCCCCAGAAACAACCGCGCCTCCGGATTGTCGTCCAGCCATTTGAGGATCAGCTGCCAGGTCGTCATCTCGATAACCCGGTCCATGCCCGTCTTCGGAAAGGAAACCCCCACCAGGTAGGCGCGCGTCGCCGAGGCATCTGGCCAGTTCCAGACCGCCACGGCCCGCCCTTCATAAATCGCTTTCTGTGTGAAAGGCTCTTTCTGGTAGAGCACGTCATCGGCATTGACGCCTTCCGGCATGTGAACGGCCAGCATCAGGTCTGTGGAACCGGCGACGGACTGGCCGTCGAACCAGGTCGGCGTGATCTGGAGGGAGGCGTACTCCTTGCGGGTGGTGTCTTGGTAGACCATGTCCGGCATCGTGAATTCGAAATGCAGGGTGCCGGTTTCCCCATAAGGAATCGCCTGGTCGTGGAGATGGACTTCGACCCCCACGTCGATATACTCCGATTTGCGGATATCGCTGAGGCCGACGCCATCGATGGACGCCCGCATGGTGCTGATCGCATAGTCTTCGTGCGGCGCGCCGATGTCGACAATGTCGATGGGACTGCCGAGGTTCTCGAAGGTAATATCGTAGACGATGCGCACCGAGGCGTCGGGTTGGACGTACACTTGCATGCGCAGCTCGGGGACGCGGAAGTAATAGGTTTGCGCGGTCGCGGGGCTGAGTCCCTGTCCCAGGAGCAGCAGCAGGCCGAGACAGATCAGGGCGTAGAATCGTCGCTTCAGTTTCACGTGAGTTCCTCCCTCAAGCTGGTTGCGCCCAACCGGCAGGATTCCGGGGGCAATCCGCTGCACAGATCGTGAGCCCGGGGCAATCGCCGCAGCGCGTCGGGGATTCCACCCGTTCCCGGTAGACGCGGAAGGCTTCGTCGTTCCAGATGGTTTGCCAGGGGTCCGCGAGCAGGTTGCCGGCGCTGCGATAGGGGCCGCGCGGCGGGATGACGCTGCCATCCGGCTCCACGCGCACCGCCACATCCGCCGAGCAGCGAGGCCCCTGTTGTACCTGTTCGGCAAGCGTCATGTCGGGCAGGCGTTGCACCGGCGGCTCCCAGATGAAGCGCGCCTGCATCTCGTTGGCTGCCTCCTCGACGATGGTTGCGACCTGCGGCAGACCGCCTCCCAAAAGCGCGCCATCGCCGGACGCCGCCAGCGCTTCATCAGAGGTGGCATACGCGACGCAGGAGAGATTATCTGCGCCGGCTTCGATCAACGCCTGGACGGTCTCGTTGAGCGTCAGGAGCGTGCTCTGCACCAGGGGAATCTCCGCGACTGCGCAAATCTCGTTCTCCTCCAACCAGGCCAGCAATTGGGTCGCGGCCCGGTGGTCGCCCGCGCCGCACAGGGCGTCGTGGATCTCCGGTTGGTTTGACGCGTAGAGGAAGGTCACGTGATCGACGCCGGCTACGGTCAGATCGCCGAGAAGTCCCTCCCGCGCCAGATCGCTGGCCCGCCCCCGCACGCCGGCGATCATCCCCAGGTCCTCCGCCCGCTCCACGGCCCGAACCAGGTCCGCGCTTGCGAAGCCCTGGGGGACGTGGAATTTGACGTGGGGAATGCCGATCTCCCACAGCCGGTCCAGGATCGGCAGCAGCGCCGCCGGCGGCGCCAGGGGGATCGCCGCCTGCAACGGGGCGATCAACTCCGCCGAAAAGGGCGACAACGCGGCATCTTCGAGATTGAAGACCGGGTAGGTATCGCCCGGCGCCGCCAGCTGCGCGATCAAAGCTTTCACCGTGTCGATATCTGCCCGCATGACCTCCTCGGGCGCGCCCCGGAAGTGCGCCGCGAGCTGGGCCAGGATCTCCGCTTCCGGCTTCCCTTCCAGGAGACCTTTCGCAATCAGGGCGCCGCTGGCGGTCAGCTGGGCCGTCGCGGCCGCGTTGGCGATCAACAAGCCGCTCCCATCCCGCTCCACGCGCAGATGAAATCGCGCCAGCGCGCCGTCGGCTTCCCGCAACGCGTGATAGAGGCCGGGTGCGATCGGCGCCTCGGGTTTCGTCTCAAAGATGCGTACCAGGCGTTCGCGCAAACTCTGCAGCATACTCCACCTCCTAGTTTCCGATGGAACAGTCATTAGCTGGATGTTGTTTTCGGACCTAAAGGTTCACAGGTTCTTGTGGGATCCTTGCAATCGATTGGAAATATTCGAAAGTATACACGAGGTTTGTGGCGAGTTCTGGTGATAGCGAAGATGTTATTTTGGAGAAACTTAGCTTTTTTTCTTTGAATTCTTGTGCGCCTTCCTCAGACTTCCCGAATCGCTCAGAGAATGGAACAGTGGTATCAACGGCGAAAGGGTCTTTGATTTTGATGAGGAAGAAGAACTGGGGTTTCCCTCCTCGTATGAGCTCCCTTGTTAACGCCAAAGGCGCAATGAATTCGATGAACTCATTATCATCTTCAAAGCCGGTTTCTCGACGGAATTCTCTCAACACTTCTCGTGTCGCGAAATACCGTAGCTCAGGGATGTCCGCACCATGGATCCATTCAGCAGCTCCGCTAACTGTGCCGAACGCTTTTTCGAAAACGCCTTGAGTCTCTCTTCGAACTTTCATGAAAAAGTGCTTCTGTCCATCAGAAGACTCATAGTAGACCACAGCGGAAACCCCAATCGAATTGACTAGAGCTGATTCTTCGAACGGTTTTAGGTTGTTATCACTATCTAAATCTCGCGTTCGGAGTGTGGTCTCTGGGTAGGTTTGTAGCGGGTAGTCAAGTGTGAGGTTTGTTCTCACTTGGTCAAAGTAGTTGGCGCGCTCTAGTCTACACCTGTAGTGATCGTTGTCTATTTTCTGCAGACTTGCAAGCCTTACAATAGGACCTGGGGTCGTGTGTGGTTTGGCTTGACAATATGCTTCTAGGTTTCTCTGTGTGAGATTACTGAGTTCTCTGTTCATGATGTAGTTTTGTGGGCTATTGTCAACATATATCCTTGTATGTCGGTTGTCACCTAGAAAATTTATCAATTCTTGATAAGGCAACCTGACTTTTTTGCGGGTATCTTCAACACCTTGTGTGAATTCAATATATCTGGAGTCATTTAAGTAGTAGTCAACCCAATTTCCGTAATCAATGAACTTTTTTTCTCCACGTGTTGCACTCGTGAAGTCATTTGTGAAGAGCATCCATTTTACCAACCACTCTTCGTAAAAGCCGTTTGACTTGGCGTGAGCAATAATCTTTGCTATGCTGCTTTTCGCTTTCCCAATTTCAATATTCGACAATGGCAATGAAATCTCGACTAGGTTGAGGGCCATTCTGGGTCTCCTCGATTTGTTGTCTGGTTTGATTTGTTCGATTTTTGCTTTTCTGATCCCATTTGAAGTATCATTTCCCTAACCTTTGTTGCTTCCACAAACCTAGCACTCATGAGGCCCATACTGTGAGCTGCAGTTAAGTTTTCTTCCTTATCATCAATAAAGAGAAGATCGCCTGCGGGAGAATTGTTTTTTGCGATGGCAATTTTGAAGATCTCTGTGTCTGGCTTGACTAAGTGAACATCACTTGAAATAATTATGTGATCGAAATATGGAGAGATTCCCAAGTTCGAATCAATGCGTTCGAACCAGACCCTTCGATGGTTTGTGAGAAGGGTCAAAACGAATTTTGAACTGAGCTCACGGATTAACGCTTTCATCCCTGGCTGCCATGCATAGGCATTGACAACAATTGAATCTAGCTTTACAGGATCGCAAGGTACTTTCAGTTCAGCACAAAATCCTTTCCAAAACTCGCAACTGTCAATTAGACCTAAATCGAAATCCCGTTCGCGCCTTGTATAGGCTGCACCAACAGTAAGCTCGTTTTGCCCAGTTTCTTCACATAGAAGCGTTAATGAAGATTCGAGCCCGCCAGTGATGAGAACTCCACACAGATCGAAGATAACCCCTTTTATGCTCATTCGAAATCCGTTCCTGACATGGTTGTGATTGAAGTATATCGAAAAGGAGTTTGGTGGCAAATCGTCGATTGCCCGCTCAGTAATCCCAGATTTGAAGCGTATTGGAGACTTTTCCCTAATCAACAGCTATTACGGCTCATAATACGACCACAGATCGAACCAATAGGCCAGGAACTTCCATGGTCCCCACGCGTCGTAGAGCGCGCGCGCCTCGACCTCCGGCGGCGTCTGCCCGTCAAAGTACTTGGCGCTCACGAAGTCCCGGAAGACCGTATCCCTGGCGATGTCATCGTACCGGCCCAGCAGCATCAACAGGCTTGCTGCTGCGTAGGCGCCTACGCCCTTGATAGCCAGAAGGTGGCGCTTCACGACCGGCGTCGGCAGCGCGGGATCGCGCCATGCTTCGAGATCTAGCGACCCACCGGCAACCTGGACCGCCAGCGTGTGGATGAATGGGGCGCGGTAGCCCAGGCGAATCTCCGCACGTAGCCTCTCGGGTGTGGCGGCGGCAATCGCCTCCGGCGTAGGGAAGGCGCGCTGCCCCGGTTCGCCGGGAAACGGCGCCCCCAGATGCTCTACCAGCCGGGTGACCATACGTTGGGTGCCGCTCCATTTGATGTTCGTCGTGCAGATGGTCTTGACGACGTCCTCAAAGAGGGTGGGGGATCGCAACAGGCGGCCCAAGCCCTGGGTTGCCCTGATCCAAGGTTCACCCCGCTCGCGGCAAAGCGCATAGAAGGCGCTGAAATCCTCGTCTGCGCGCAGCATCCAACCTACCGCCGTGAGGATCTCTGCGCGCTCTTCAGCCGACAAGGGGCGCGCTGATTGCGCTGTGATTTGGATGCGCGGTTGCGCCACGGAGCCCGCGCCTGCGATCTCCAGCTGCACCACGTTCCCGGAGCGCAGGCGCTCGATCCGAGTCCACGTGCGCCGGTCGGCGTTCCAGACATTAGGCGGGAGCAACACCCAGCCGTGAGAGCGCACCGTGCCTTCGAAATCAAACGGCGCGCGCGGCGTGAGATCGAGATAAGTTATTTCGCGAGAGGTCATTGTAGGGCTTTCCTCAAGAGGCCATTGAACCGTGAAATGCGTCAACGACCGGGGGTCTTCTTTGCACTCTCTACATTCTCTCTGCGGTGAGTTCTCACACTAGCGTCGCGGGATGTCTTGCGATTCCAATACGCGGGTCGCCCGCTCCAAGTAGTGCTCGTATTTCCGCGAGAAATCTGCCTTCCAATCGACGGGCCATTGGGCCAGGCGGGGGTCTAACCGGCGCGGGATTTCATACAGGTAGCGCGCCAGACGCGCCGCCCACCAGACGATGAGCGCGCGATAGAAATACCACGCCCGAAGCGGGAACGCCCGGTCTGCGGCGAGCGCCGTGTAGGTTTCCACTACCCAGGGCCACCGGGATTCCGGCACGTCGATGTAGGCCGCATGGGCCATCAGTTCGGCTAATCCAAAGGCCGGATCGGCCCAGCCGGCGTTTTCCCAATCGACTGAAACCCAGCGACCGGGGCGGCGGATGAAGTTCTGGATGTTGTTATCGACGCGGCAGAGCGACGTGCGGACGGGCAGGGCTTTCGGCGCAGGAAGGGAGGCCAGGCGCCGGTAGAGTGCTGTCACGGCAGGGTCATGGGTTCCCTCCGGCAGCCGCCGGATTTCGAGGTCTACCAGCGCCAATCCTTCTGCCGGCGTGCGGGCTTGCATGACAGCGGTTTGGAGCGGGATAGTGGTCGTTTCCGGCGTGATCGTGTGAATCTGCGCCAGGTGTTCGATCAGACGCCGCCATGCTTCGTCCGTGTCCGGCGGCGCGGCGCTGACCTCTCCCGCGACCCAGCTCTGAACCACGACCGGTTGCGTGTAGTGGTCTCGATCGAACCAGATCGCATCGGGAGCGAGAGCGAGCCCGGCCTGCTTTACAGCTTGGAGCGCGGCGAATTCACGCCCCGCCCGGTCACGTGCGTCGCGCACCGTGAATTTCACGACCCAATCCAGCCGGCCGCGTGTGGCGCGAATCAGGTGGTTATTCCGGCCGCCTTCCAGGGCGGAGAGCTGCCATCCTTCCCAGTGCGTTTGCTCCAGTCTGGGCTGGCGGTCGAGATAGTCCAGTAAGGGCTCAACACTATGGGCGAGGTTCATGAACGGGGAGACGCCGCCCGGTGCGCGAGCACCTGTTCGCGCCTGGCCCGCGTGCGATAGGCGCCGGGTAGCCCCCGTTCCAGCATACCGATGTGTTCCTGGAGCTGCGTGCGTAGGAACGCGCTCACCTCCGGGTTGTGGGAGAAATTGGTGATCAGGAACTCGAAAACCGCGTTCGTTTCGGCGTTTTCCAGCTCACTGACGATTTCGTAGGCATCCTCTAGCGTGATGATGGTGGTTATCGCCTGGTCGACGGAGAAGTTCAAGGCATTGCGCGCAGCTTGCAAGGCCTGGGGATCTGCCGGCTGCGTCGCGGTAGCTTCGTCGAGGTCCTGCCGAATTTTTGCCAGGGACTTGGCATGCATGACCTCGTCCGCGGCATACTGCTCCCAAAGCCCGGCGATTTCCGGCGCGTGCGCAAACGCTTCCGCGAGCATGTTGTAAAGCCGCTCGGTGGCCTGTTCGGCTTCGATAGCCATGGCGAATAAATCATCGATAGTGCTGTTGTGTTCTGCCACAGGTGTGTTTCCTTTACTATGCTGCATTTCGCACGTTGAGCAACGCGCAAGGACGATTATAGCGGAAACCTCCAAAACGTCTATCTTCCAAAACTTCTTACACAGCGCTGTACAGCGCACTCCCGAAGCTACGCAAAGGGCAACCTTTGTGTTCAGCCGCGCGCAGGGCTGGC
>JAFGNR010000168.1 GCA_016926915.1 Anaerolineae bacterium | reverse complement strand
GGGTTGCAGCACTTCCAGAATATGCTCACGGGCGTCTCCCTGGAAGCGCGGCAGTTCCGGTTGAGCCTGGCGAACACGTTGATCTTTGCCTCCGTGGTGTTGGTCCTCAATCTGGCGATTACGCTGCCGCTGGCGGCGCTGATCGAGTCGGTCAAGTCTCAATTCAAGAACCTGTTTCGCATGATTTACTTTCTTCCTGTTCTGACCGCCTCTGTCGGTGTGGCCTCGATGTGGCGGTATCTCTACGATCCGCAGGCCGGGCTTATCAACGCCCTGGTGCGGATGGCCGGCGGCAAGCCCCTTGCCTGGCTCGCCGATCCCCGGGCCGAGTTCCTGGGGATTTCCGTCAGCATGTTTGCTGTTATTATCGCCTACCTGTGGTCGGACTACGGCTATAACCTCGTGATTTTCATCGCTGCTCTCCAGGGTATCCCCCATGAGCTCAAGGAAGCCGCCATGATCGATGGGGCCAACACCTGGCAGGTGTTCACTAGGATCACCATACCTTTATTGCGACCTACGTTGCTGTTCGTCTGCGTGATGACGATGTTGTCGTCGTTTCAGGTCTTCGACGTCATCCAGGTGATGACCGATGGCGGTCCCAACAACCGGACGCGGGTCATGATGCTCGACATCTATGACAACGCCTTCCGTTTCCAGCGGATGGGATGGGCGGCCGCGGTCTCCTTCGCGTTGTTCCTTATCGTCATGGTCGTGACCGTGATTCAGATGCGGGTGCTGCGCACCGATTGGGAGTATTGATATGGCCGTGCGAACGCGAGTCCTGCTCTCTCCCCCACGTCGCAAGCGAAACCGGATCACTACGGAGACGGTTCTCAAAACCACCATGCTGATCCTGGGTATTTCGATGACGTTGATGCCCTTTATCTGGTTGATTCTTGGCTCCTTCAAAACGGCCACCGAACTCATCCAGACGCCGCCGACCTTCTGGCCCGAGAATCCGACGTTGGAGAACTACCGCACGATCCTGCACGATCCGAAACTCCCGTTGTTGCGGTTCTACGGCAACAGTACCTTCGTTGCGGCGTTCAACGTGACGACTACGCTGTTCACCAGCTCGCTCTTTGGCTTCCTGTTCGCCAAATACGAGTTCCGTGGCAAGCGCATCCTCTTTGGTTGGGTCATGTTGCTGCTAATGATTCCGGGACAGATCACCATGATTCCCAGTTTCCTGATTCTGGCCAAATTGGGACTTCTCAACTCTCTGTGGGGACTGGTGGTCTTCAGCGCTGTGGATGCCTTCGGTATTTTCATGATGAAGCAGTTCGTCGAGTCCCTGCCCAACGAGCTTCTGGATGCCGCCCGCATCGACGGCGCCTCGGAGTGGAAGATCTACCTGCAGATCGTGCTGCCGCAGCTTGGCGCGCCCCTGGCGACGTTGGGGGTGCTCAACTTCATGGGAAACTGGAACGCTTACCTGTGGCCCATGGTGGTGATTACCAGTATCGAGAAGCGCACCCTGCCCATCATCCTCACCTGGTACAACTCCCAGCACAGCACCAACGCCGGCATTACCAACGCCGCCACGGTGTTGGTCGTGCTGCCTATCCTGTTTCTCTTTCTCTACTTCCAGCGCTGGATCGTGCGCGGCTTCACCATGTCGGGCTTGAAGGGCTGACGGTGCACCGAGGTGTTTCATTAAGTCGAGGAATCTTTCCAATTCACTTGACTGGACGAAATCGCTCTAAACTTGAAACGTTCGCCCGTACGCGCGTCCTTGACCCGTGGGGTAATACCGGTAAGCTAGAGGCGCTTACACGGGCGCTACACTCAGAATATCAAAACCATCAGGAGAGAAAATGACCAGGATCACGTTCATTGGTGCAGGGAGTCTCGGCTTCACGTCGGAACTCGTGCGCGATATTCTCACTTTTCCATTGTTAGAAGACGCGACCTTAGCGTTGATGGACATCGACGCCGAACGTCTGGCATGGGCTAAAAAGAGCGTTGAGAAACTCATCGAGGCCGGCAATCGTCCCGCCAGGGTGGAGGCCACCCTGGACCGGCGGGAGGCTCTTGAGGGCGCGGATGTGGTGCTCACCACCATTCTCGCGGGCAGCACGGACGTCTGGCGGCACGACATCGAGATTCCCAAACGCTACGGCGTCGATACCAACGTGGGCGACACGCGCGGGCCTAGCGGGATCTTTCGCTTCCTGCGCACGATTAATCCGATGCTGGACATCGCGCGCGATATGGAGCAGGTCTGCCCGAACGCGGTTTTGCTCAACTACACTAACCCCATGGCGATGCTGGTTTCTGCCATTCAGAAGCAGTCTTCCGTCCAGGTGACCGGACTGTGCCACTCTGTGCAGGGCACGGCGATGATGCTGGCGGATTGGATCGGCGCGCCCTATGAGGAGATCGACTATCTCTGCGCCGGCATCAACCATCAAGCCTGGTACCTGGAATACAAGTGGAAGGGGCAAGATGCTTATCCCCTGATTCACAAGGCGATTACCGAGCGGCCCGAAGTCTACAACGAAGAACAAGTGCGCAACGAGATGTACCTGGCGCTGGGCTACTATGTCACCGAATCGAGCGGGCACAACTCTGAGTACAACTGGTGGTTCCGTAAGCGCCCCGATCTGATCGAGAAATACTGCACCCACGGCACGGGCTGGAATCCCGGCGCGTATGCCTACATCCTGCACGAGTACCAGAACAATGAGGCGACGTGGAAGGAGCAGGTGGAAGCGCGTCTGGAAGCGCCGCTGACCGGGGAGGATCTCCAACGGGAGCACGAGTACGCGGCCTACATTATCAACGCGCTTCAGGGCGGCGCTCCCTTCAAG
>JAFGNR010000167.1 GCA_016926915.1 Anaerolineae bacterium | reverse complement strand
TCCTCTAGTTCTCGCCGGTAGTTCATCACTTCGTGGGAGCGGGCCGCCGTTTTCAGAGCCTCGACGTCAATGGAGATAGGAAAATCGCGCACGTAGGTTGTGTGATTTCGATACCAGACACGCCCTTTGTTGTATTTCACACCCACACGCCCGGTGAGATGATACCTGCAGGTACGCATGAAATTGAGAGCGTCCCCTTCAGTCTGGAACCCCAACAAATCGACGGCGCACAAACTCTCAAGAATCGCAGTGCGCATCCTGGGCGGGAGAATGCTCCAGTATTCTGGACCAGGCCAGGGAATGTGAACGAAATGTAAGATAACCGGTCGTTCTCGAGGTTTGAGAGCCTTTCGAATGAAATGCGGCACCAGATAGAGTTGGTAGTCTTGGACCATAACCAAAGTGGGTTGTGAATTGGCTTTGACCTGGGCGATGATGGCTTCGGCAAACCGTTGGTTCGCGAGTACATATCCCTCATCCCACGCCTTCCACGTCGCCCGGTCGATCACCGGCACACGGGGGACATCCCACATGGAGTGCTGCAGAAACCACAACAGCGGATTGGAGATGACGTTATAGTAAGCATCGTAGACGTCCTCCTCAAAAGGCACAAAATGAACATTAATTTTGGTTTGCGCATCCACCTGCACATCAGCGTTTCCGAAATCAGCATCCGCTTCCGTCTGTGCACTCGCAATCCAACTGGCAGAGGCATAACGGCATAACCCCAGCAACGCGGTGACCAGCCCACCCTCTCCCCGCCGGAAATTGCGCTGACCGTCCTCAGCTTTGAAGAATTTGACGGGACCACGATTCGCGGCAATGACAAGCGCGCGCTGCGCGAAAAACATCTCCCAGAGACCGTTGCACTTTAGACCATTCTCCGATTCCAGCTCGTTCATCCTTGCTCCCCCTCATCATCTGATGATCTCGCACTGGCCTGAATAGCCAGGTCAATGAAGACAGCCGCCGTCCAACCGAAAATATCGGCAGCAGTAACCGGCGGTTCTCCCGTTTCGGCGTTGTAATACTCATAGATGCTGGGATGGCGCATGACCAACGCCAGGGTTTTCTCGCGCAACACACTCGCCAATGCATGCGCCCCTATCTGCTCCAGCGCCTCCACAAAAAAGTAGTTGATGTTCACCCAAACCGGCCCCCGCCACATGGTCGCCGGCTCGAAATGCGGATCATTGCGCGCCACAGAAGGCAGCACAAACTCCCCCCAGAATTCCTCCGGATTGGTGAGATGGTCGAGCAGACGTTGGAGGATATCGTCTGGCAGCTGCCCGGTCCACAACGGATAAAGATTGAAAGGTGTGATGACGGGAACCGGCGCATCGTGATGCGCGGCACGGAAAACGCCGGCTTCCTCATCCCAGAGATCCTCGATCATGCGGTGCACAATCGCTTTGGCGCGGCGACGCCACATCGCACCCTCGGCGTCCATCCCGAGCGCTTCGGCTATGATTGCCAGCGATCCCATTTGCACACAAAGGTAGGTGTTCAAATCCGGCGTCTCTACGGGCATGCCATAGTCCCAGAGCGGGCTGTCATCCAGGCCTGAAGAATAGGGATGGTTGTACTGCGCCAACCCATCGACGTCATCGTCATTCATGGCAAACCACCAGGCATTCCACCGAACCAGGGGTACGTAGATCTCCTTCAGGAAATCCAGGTCTGGATCGGTCTCATGCAGCTTCAAGGCTGCCCACGCCAGAATCGGGGGTTTCGTGACCTCCGCGCGAATCGGGTGATCGATCTCAGAAATAACGCCTTCATCATAAACCGCATCGGGTAACATCCCGTCATCCAGCTGGCATGCCAACATGGCGCGCAGTTGGTTGCGCGCCAGTTCCGGATCGACGTGCCGGTAAGCCAGCGCGTGCATCGCACTGTCCCACAGCCATAACCCCACATACGAAATCTTGGATGGAATCATCGCTTCGTAAGCGACCCGGCCCTGTGGGTTGATCAAGTTGTTCGACATGATCCACCAGGCATACGCGTAGGCGTCCAGATAGCGCTCTGCCACGGGCGGCACACGAGAGAACCACGCGCGCCAGCGCTGCTCCGAGGCAACCCGGGCCGCGTGAAATCCCGGACTGAGATCCCCTTCAGGATCAGGCGCCCCCACCGTGAGGGTAACCGCCACATCTTCACCGGCATCGACGATGAGTGCCACCCGATATCCACCGGCCTCTGGTGTGATCTCATTCTGGAGGATTGCAGTGTTAGTCACATAAGTCAGGTCCCGAATCGCTTTGAATACACCGCCTTGTTCCGTTTTCTCCCAAAACTGTGGCGCGACGTGGAAGGACAGACCTGCGGTTTTCCCAGGCGGCAACCCAAACGTGAGCGCCCGGTCGTGATGAAAGGTCAATCCAAAATCACCCAATTCCGTATGGAAAAGTAGGACGTGCGGCCACGTCTCGACCGTGAAACCGAGGGGCGCGCCCCGTGCATTGATGAAACAGAGATTCGTGATAAAAGGGGGGCGATAACGATAGGCATCGATGTCTGGCTGAAGCACCGTCAGACGTTCGGCAAGCTTGACGTAGAGACAATCGGCGCCCGGTTCGCAAAACACCATGAGGCGCGAACCCCGATCGCTAAACGGGACACGGGTGATATCCAAACGGTTATGTAAAGAATCCAAGAGTGATGATGTCATAATTCTCCAGATGCTCCAAGGCTGAAAGACCGGTCTGTGAGGGCACGTTTGTATAAGGCTTTGTCAACACCGGGCAACGAGACTATTCTACCGTTATCGCAACCAAAGCACAAGAACCTTTCACATATGCCTCTGGTATTCTATAAACTGCAACGTCATGGATGAACCTTTGAAAGTGTCGCGCGATATTAGAAAGAGGGCGGGTCATTTCAGATAGATCTATCTGGCCTTGGGCGAATTTCAGCCAGTGTGGTGTATTTACCATTCGCCATTCGTCGATTCATCATTCCCAAAGGAGGTTTCCGTTGCACGTTCAACAAACTCATGGAATCTCGAACACCGATACTCCCGTTTTCGTTGTCCTCACAGGATCATCGCAGGACCAACATCAGGCGCGTCTACTCATCGAGAGCCTGCGTGCTTTCGGCGGCCCCTTGCACGATACCCCTGTGTGGATCGTGCAGCGCGCGGCAGATCTCGCCACTTTTCTTTTCTCGGACCTTCCCGGCGTCGATACGCTGCTTCTTGAGCCGGATGACGCCCTGCCTCGCTATTTCTTCGCCAGCAAGGTCCTGGCCTGCGCCCAGGTCGAGAAGCGCGCAGCACAGCAAGCTGTGCGTTCTTTGGTGTGGATGAACCCTTACGGCCTCATTCTGAACCCGCCCATGCTACTCGCCCTGGATACAACGTGTGACGCTGCTTTCAGACCCGTTCACATCAAGAACATCGGATGTCCCATCGCAGCTCCTATCGATGGCTTCTGGAAAGCTGTCTACGATGAGGTCGGATTGGCGGATTCAGGACTGGCTGTGGAGTCCTACCTGGATGCCCAGAGGATCCGGCCCTACTACAACAGTCATCTCTTCGCGATTGATCCCGGCAGGGGAATCTTGCGCACGTGGTTGGAGCACTTCAAACGCCTGGTCTCCGATGCCGCCTTCCAGGGCGCCTATTGTCAGGATACGACCCACCAGGTCTTCCTGCACCAGGCCGTGCTAAGTGCGCTCTTGACCCAACAGATCCCGCCAACGCGGCTGCGTAGCTTGCCGCCGGATTACAGCTACCCGCTGCACTTTCATCACCAACTTCCTGCCGACAGACAGGCCGCGACACTGAACCGGCTGATATGCCCGGTATTCGAGGAACCCTTCCGCTATCCCGAGACGTTGAACGGACTGGCGGTAGACGAGCCCCTGGCCTCGTGGCTTGCAGCGCGTAGCAGCACATAGGGTAGGGAAGTCCCCACCCCATGTGCCGGAGTGAGCTCCTTAACGTTCCGGGATTTTCCCTGCGGCTTTACGCTCTTTGATGACCTCTTCGGTAATGTTCTCGGGAACCAGATCATAGCGCCGGAACTCCAGCGTGAAGGTGCCGCGCCCCTGGGTCATGCTGCGCAATTCCGTGGCATAGCCCCGGGCCTCCGAAAGCGGCACCTCACCGTCAATCGTGCGCAAATGACCGCGGACGCGCATCTCGCCGAGTGTACCACGCCGCCGTCCAATATCTGCTACGATGTTGCCCACATAGTCCTCGGGAACGTTGATATCGATCCCCATGATGGGTTCCAACAGCGCCGGCCGCGCCGCGCGCACCAGGCGGCGCGCCGCCATGCCGCCGGCGATCTCGAAGTCCATCGCTGCGGAATCGACTTCATGGTATTTCCCGCCCAAGAGCGTAACTTTGACGTTCTGGACCGGGAAGCCGGCGATGACGCCCTGCGCCAACGCGCGGCGCAGGCCGAGCTCGGTGGGCCGCCAGAAATCACGCGGTAGTTCCGCCGGCGGCGCCGCGCTGACAAACACCACGTCGCCGTCTTCGGTATGGCCTTGTTCTGCGGGCTCTTCCGCCAGGGGCTCGATACGCATCACGACCTCGGCGAAATGCCCGTGCCCGCCGGTCTGTTTCTTGTACGTCGTGGTAACTTCAACTACCTGCTGCACGGTCTCACGATAGGAAACCTGCGGCGGGCTTACCTCGGGCGCCAGACCGAACTCCGTTCGCAGCCGGTCAATTGTGACGTCGAGGTGCAATTCCCCCATTCCCGAGAGCGTCAGCTCTCCGGTTTCTGCATCGACGGCTTGCAACAAGGTCGGATCCTCATCGCATAGTCGCATCACTGCCGCGTGTAGCTTCTCACGGTCCTGTGTAGACCTAGGCGTCAGCGCCACCGAAATCACCGGTTCCGGGAACTTGAACGTCTCCAGGACAATGGGATGTTCCGGATCACACAACGTATCGCCGGTCATGGCTTCTTTGACGCCGACCAGGGCGACGACGTCACTCGCCGCCATCCAGCCTACTTGTTCACGGCGGTTGGCGTGCATGCGATAGATGCGTCCCACGCGCTCCGTGCTCCCCGTTCGCGGGTTGAGCACTTCATCCCCGGTCTCCACACGTCCCGAAAAGACACGCACCCAGGTGAGATGTCCCACATGTGGATCCGTCACGATTTTGAAGGCCGATGCGCAAAAGGGCGCCCCCGGGTCATCGGGACGCTCGACCACTTCTTCTTCATTCCGTGGATTTCGTCCTTTGATCGGCGGCATATCCACAGGGGCTGGGAGATAGTGCATGATAGCATCCAGCAACGGCTGGACCCCAATTTTGTTCCGGGACGTACCACAGAGCACAGGGATGATCTCGCCGTCAATCACCGCCTGGCGCAGAGCCAGCTGCAACATCTCTAACTCGATAGGCTCGCCCTCAAGACGCCGCATGAGCAGGTCATCATCGGTCTCGCAAATGCTATCAATCAGCCGTTCCCGAGCCGCAGCGACTGCCGCTCCCATCGCGGGCGGCGCCTCCGCCGCTACGGGGTCCTCTTCGCCAGCGTGCCAGATCCAGGCTTGTTCAGTAAGCAAATCGACAATGCCTCTGAAGTCCCCCTCACTGCCGATAGGGAGTTCCAGGGGAATTGCATTGGGCGTCAAACGCTCCGCAATTTCCCCCAGTACCCGTTCGAAATCCGCGCCGGTCCGGTCCAACTTGTTGATAAAAATCAACCGGGGGAGGTGCTCGTTGTTCGCGTGAAACCAAACCGCCTCGGTCTGCGGCTCCACCCCGCCGACGCCGCAAAGGATCACCACAGCCCCATCGATGACGCGAATCGACCGCACCACCTCGGCGGTAAAGTCAATGTGTCCGGGGGTGTCGATGATATTGATACGATGCCCCTGCCAATGACACGCCGTAGCCGCCGACATGATGGTGATGCCCCGCTCGCGCTCCTGGGCCATGAAATCCATCTGTGTATCACCGCTGTCAATCTCCCCGGTACGGTGAATCCGCCCTGTGAAATAAAGAATCGACTCCGTTGTCGTGGTTTTCCCCGCGTCAACGTGAGCAAAAATCCCGATAATGCGCACTTTCTGGATAGGCGCCTCTTTTTTCTTAGCCATAGTTCTTCCCCTTCGCGTACCGGTGACGTGTGACATAGTACTTTGTGCCACAAAAAAAGCCCCGAGCTCCTGGCGCCCGAGGCCTATGTCACATCCCGGTACTTCTCAAACTCGCCTTTATCTTAACACAGACCCAATATGCGTCAAGATACCGGAACATCCCTTTACAAAACGATTACAAAAGCTTGACCCTACTCCCTCAACGTTCTATACTTAGAGAAAGCCTGTCCAATCTCAGGAACACACCCATCGCGCAAAGCAAACGATTGAGAACCATGCCAACGAATCTACCACCCATCTATTACGAGATCGAAGCGCAATATCGCGAAGCGACAGACTCGCAGGAAAAGATCGCACTGCTGGAAGAGATGTTCAGTGTCGTTCCCAAGCATAAGGGAACCGACCACCTGCGAGCCGATCTGCGGCGACGCCTGGCGAAATTGCGCACTACTGCGAAAACACCCTCGGCTGCCTCCAAACAGGCGTCCGTCTTCAATATCGATCCGGAAGGCGCGGGCCAGATTGCCATCATCGGCATGCCCAACGTGGGAAAATCCGCTCTCGTGGCGGCGTTGACCCATGCCGCCCCTGAGAGCGCCCCTTACCCTTTCACAACCTGGACTCCCACCCCCGGCATGATGCCCATCGATAATGTGCAGGTTCAGATCATCGACACCCCGCCGCTGAATCGCGAGCACGTCGAACCGGAGCTCTTCAACCTGATCCGGCGCGCCGAACTGCTGATCATCGTCATCGACATCCAAGGCTACCCCATCGATCAGTTGGAGGAAGCCATCGACATCCTGCTCGAAAATCGCATTGTCGCCGCAGGTCACGAAGATATGTACACCGGCTCCCGGATTCCCGCCGTCAAACCGGTCCTGGTGTTGGCCAACAAATGCGATGACCCTTCCTGTGATGAAGACTTCGCAGTGCTGTGTGAACTGGTCGACGAAGACTGGACCTTACTTCCCATTTCCGCAGCGACCGGGCGACACTTCGACGCCTTGAAACGGACCGTTTTCGAACACCTGGAGATCATCCGCGTGTACGCCAAACCGCCGGGCAAGGAACCGGATTTCAGCCGGCCTTTCGTGCTCAAGAGAGGCGCCACCGTAGAAGAATTCGCCGGAAAAGTCCATCAAGACTTCCTGACGCAACTCAAAACCGCCCGGGTCTGGGGCAGCACTGAACACGATGGCCTCATGGTCAGCCGCGATTATGTGTTGCACGATGGCGACGTCGTAGAGCTACGCGCGTGATAGCGCAGCAAAATAAGGAGAGACATGGAACAACGATCCAGAACCCAAAGAACCTGGTGGACGCGCATTCTGTGGACCGCGCTGGGGCTGCCCGTCCTCCTTGTAGCCCTGCTGGCAATTTCGATAACTTTCGACAGTTTTTTCGGAAGCAGCGCCACCGACTTCACTAACGTCAGTTTCACGGGCGGCGACGGCGCCATGGTGCACGGTTACCTGGCACGCCCGGAAGGCGCCAGCGATTTACCGGCAGTACTGATGATCCACGAATGGTGGGGGCTGAACCAGGAGATTATCGAGTTGGCCGACAGAATGGCAGAAGCAGGCTACGTTGTCCTTGCCCCCGACACCTATCGCACCAAGACCACAGGCTTTGTCCCCCGCGCGCTCTGGCTCCGCATCACCGTGGCAGAGAAACGGGTCATGAACGACCTGGATGCGGCCTACGGCTACGTAAGCAGCCTGCAAGAAGTTGATAACACGCGTATCGGTGTGGTGGGGTTCTGCTACGGCGGCGATATGGCATTCGCCTATGGAACGCAGAACGAGGAACTGAAAGCGGTTGTCACCCTGTACGGCGCCACTACGACAGATACAACGACGTATGGTGCACTCCTCGAAACCGGCGGCCCGGTTCTAGCTATCTTCGGCGCAGAAGATCAGCAAATCCCCGTTACAGAAGCAGAAGCGTTCGAGAGAACTCTCTCGGAAGCCGGTATCGAGAACCAGGTCACCCTCTATCCCGGCGTGGGGCACGCTTTCGTACAGCCTGACGTTATCGACGAACCCGGCGCGCCACAGGATGCTTGGAACGAGATCCTTGTGTTTCTCGACAAACACTTGCAATCAGTTCCATAAAGAAGGTTATCCCTCCGGCACACGCACCCAGGCGGCGGTGAAAACACCGTCGGGAAGCACGCTGCCTTCAGGAAGGTATACCGGCAGCCGGGTCTGGGTCTCCCAGTTGTAGATGCCGACGTTGATGAGATAAGCGCCCGGAGGAATCTCCCCGTTCACCGGTACGAAACAGCGGCTTTCCTCAATAAGATCTCCCGGTTTCCAGGTCCACAGTGGCAAGAGGCCCTGCCCTGGCGCGCCGTCAGCCTGGGCCGCCGGCGGCTCTCCCGGCGGCGTCAGATGCAGGAAAACGGCATCTGTGGAGGTCCCGGCGGCCAATGCATGCCACTCCAGATCCACGCATACCCCGTCTGTCGTAACGCTGACGCCAGCAGACAGCAGCTCGGCAACGTCGCCCAGGCGCGCTACGGGCGCTTCCCCGGAGGCTAGCCCCTTACGGACCGCTCCGGCGCGAGAAAGCGTCATCGTCCCATCAGAATGGTACGAGACCAGGTAAACCGCATCCACCTCCCGCGCGCGCTCGTATACCGTTGATTCGGCCACCGGCGCCCCGCGCATGTTGACGTAGTAGGGACCTGCATCCCGACCTTCCAATCCCAACGAGAGCACACTCAGACTTTCGGTGTGGGGAGCATATCCCGTGGTCAACAAAGCAAAATCGGCCAGCTCCACGCGCACCGGCGCCAGCGTCAATCCCCAGTATCCCAGTGGATAGGGCCGGCGATACGGTTCGAAGCGATCAGGGTAATTTACAAATAGCAAGGAATCTTCTTCATCTGCAGTCGCCAACACGTCAAGCATTGCAGATTGAACAGTGGCGCCGTGAGCGTACATCTGCTGGAACCCCGTCAACAGCCACACGCCCTGCACAAGGATGAGTGCGAGCGCCGCCCACCCTGCAACATCCCAGAGACGACGCCGGGGGCGCGAACAATCCGGACTCAAAGCAGCAGCCCAGAGCAGGGCGACGCCAAACGCACTGAGGTAAAATTGGCGCGAGGAAAGGTTGACATAAGCATAATCGAGGCCCACCCAGGTGGCGGCCTGCTCGCACAACGCCCAGACCCCGCCAATCGCCAGAGCCCAATAGCGGCGGCGCAGAAGCAATATCGAGACCAATCCGATAAACGCCGCCGCCATCCCCCCCCCGGCCCATTCAGGGATACCCCCTAACAATCCGGCAACCGGGTAAGCCAGCCCCTGCAGTAGATACCAGGCCACCTCGGGATCGAAAGCCAGCGTAGTCACCCCTTCGTACTTAGGCGCCCAGAGCCAAAAAGCCAGATATCCCAGGCTTACAATCACGAAGAGCCAGGGTGCAGCGCTGCGCCACAGGACGCGGAAACGACCGCGCACGCGCCATTCGAAAAGGAAAAGGAGTGGAAGCAGCTGAATCGCGCTTTCCTGCACCGATAGCGCCAGTAGATAGGCTATCAGGGAACCTGCGAGAAGCGCAGGACGCGACTGCCGCCGTGCAATGACATAGGTAGAGGCAGAAATGAACGAGAGAAGCATGACCCAGGCATGTTGGGGAGCCGCCCAAGCCACAGCCTGGTGTGAGAGCGGATAGAGCGCGAAGAAGGCTGCCGTCGCCAGCGCCACGCCCCGGCCAAAGCGCAGCTCGCGACAGAGACGGGCGACCAACGCCACGTTGAGCAAATGGACGCCGATCTGGAAAGCATGCATAGGCACAGGATCGAACGTGCCATCTCCCCGCATGAAAGCGCGATTGATCAACAACGTCCCCGGACGGTAGAAATGGTACTCGGGTAGCGGTGTGATCAATTCCCACAACGACTTACCGGCCACGCGGTAGAACCAGACCGGATCATCCCAAATAAAGCCGAAGTGTAGAGCGCGTGCATACAGAGCTGCAGTGAACAAGAACAACAACACGAGTGCTACTTGTATTCTAGGCCATTTTCGATTAAGCTCAGGTAGTTGTCTATCCATTGTAGCCGCATTATGCGCCGCTTTTCCGTCCGGTCAAGGTAAGTCCCCGTTATAAACTGGAACCCGTGGCGGTCTCCAAACGTCTACACTATAGACGCATGGATGGCGTACAGGAATAGCAAGGATATTGGGCCAAATCTCGATTCGCCATTCAGCATTCGCCTATTCGCCATTTCTGAAGGAGCAACGTCATGAACAAGCAACGAACCCGAAGTTGGATCTGGATTACCCTGATCGCCCTCGTCATTCTGATCGTTGCCGGGGGGATCGTCGCGACCGTCTACGCGATCCGCCTGCCGGAAAACGCCCCAACCCAGGAAACCTTGATCTATGGGCAGAACACGCTCTATCCGGGCAGCCAGGCGGCGCTGCGCATCGTTGCCCGCGAGGTCGGCGACGCCAGCCCCATCGCCGGTGCAGAGGTACGGGTGGCCCTGAAGCCACAATCAGGAGGACGCGCTGTCACCCTTTTCGAAGGCGCTACCGACGCCCTGGGCGCCACAGAGGCCGTCTTCACCATCCCGGTAGATGCCGACCCCCAGAGCACCTTAATCGTGGAGACCCAATCGAACCAGGGGCGGGATACGGTCGAGCGTGACGTCGCCATTGAACGAGACTACAAGGTTCTCCTCAGCACCGACAAACCCATCTACCAACCCGGTCATGTGATTCATATTCGCGCACTGGCGCTGGGCAGCTTCGATCTCGTCCCGGCAGCGAATCAACCCCTGGAAATCACCATCACCGACGCCCGGGGCAACAAAGTCTTTCGCCGCACGCTGACGACGTCCGAATACGGCGTTACGGCAACCGACTTCCAGTTAGCGACCGAAGTCAACACCGGCAACTACAAGATTGAAACTACCCTTGGCAACACCACCTCCGAGGTCACAGTCGTGGTCAAGCACTACGTGCTTCCCAAATTCAAGATCGCAGCGACGACTGACGAAGCCTTCTATCTACCCGGCGCGCAAGTGACCGGGGTCGTCGATGCACGCTACTTCTTCGGCAAACCCGTCGACGGCGGCAGCGTCGTGCTCACCGGCTACACCTTCGATGTACAGTTGAACGAGGTTTTCCGTGTCGAGGGCGAGACCGGCCCCGACGGACAGTACGACTTCGCATTCGACCTGCCCGACTACCTGGTGGGCGGCGGGCTTGAGGATCAGGTGGCTGCATTCATTGTCGAGGTCGCCGTCACCGATGGCGCCGCACACACAGAGCGCATCAACCTGAACATTCCGGTTGCCCGCAGTCGTATCCTCATCGAGGCCGTACCGGAAAGCGGCGATCTCGTCCAGGGCGTCGAGAATATCGTCTATGTCATCACAGCCTCGCCCGATGGCCTGCCTGTGCCTGCCCAACTCACAATCTGGGCCGAGGGGGAATCCCATACCGTTGAAAGCGGCGCGTATGGGCTGGCGGAGTGGCGGTTCACGCCACAGAACGCGTGGCAGGAAATTCGACTCATCGCCCGTGACGCGCAGGGCAACGAGGCCGAACGAACGATCTATTTCGAACCGCAAGGCTACAGTCCCGTCCTGCTGCGGCCCAACCGCGCCGTGGCCAACGTGGGCGATACCCTTCAAGTCGACATCTTCAGCCCTGTCGGGACTGGTTCCCTCTACCTGGACATCATCCGCGAAGGGCAAACCGTCTCGACTCGCGCGCTCAAGCCTGAGGGGGGGCACGCGCAGGCTGACATCGACCTGACGCCGGAACTTTACGGCTCCCTGGAGCTGCACGG
>JAFGNR010000166.1 GCA_016926915.1 Anaerolineae bacterium | reverse complement strand
CGATCGGCGGTCTGCAGGCTTTCCTGTCCTATCTAACCTTCATGATGTGGCCGATTCAGGACATGGCGCGCGTCTTCGCGGAGATGCAGCAATCGGTGGCCTCGGCGGAGCGGGTCTTCTCGCTGATCGATGCCCAGCCGGACGTGGTGGATCACGAGGGCGCCCGCGACCTGGCCGACCTGCGCGGCGAGATCGACTTCGAGAACGTCGGCTTCTACTACGAGAAGGAAAAGGATGTGCTGGCGGATTTCGATCTGCACGTTGCTGCCGGCGAGCGCATCGCGCTGGTAGGCCCGACGGGTGGGGGAAAATCGACCATCGTCAACTTGATCTGTCGCTTCTACGAGCCGACGAGCGGCGTCCTGCGGATCGACGGGCACGACTACACCGAATTGACCCAGCACGCGATTCAATCGCGCATCGGGATGGTGTTGCAGACGCCGCACCTCTTCTCCGGTACCGTCCGGGAGAACATTCGCTATGGGCGCCTGGAGGCCTCTGATGAAGAGGTGGAAGCCGCAGCCCAGATGGCCTGCGCCCATGACTTCATCGTGGAGCTAGAACACGGCTACGATGAGGAAGTCGGCGAAGGCGGCGTGCTTCTCTCGGTGGGGCAGAAGCAGCTGATCAGCCTGGCGCGTGCGGTGCTGGCAGACCCCGATATCCTGATCATGGACGAGGCTACCAGCTCCGTGGACACCCTGACTGAGTCGCGCATTCAACGCGGCATGGAGGCCGTCATGGCGGGGCGGACCAGTTTCGTTATCGCTCACCGGCTCTCGACCATCAAGAAGGCGGATCGCATCCTGGTCATTCACGAGGGACGCATCGTCGAGCAGGGCTCGCATGCCGAACTCATCCGGACGCGCGGGCGCTACTACGACCTCTACACGCGCCAGTTCCGGCGCTCGTTGGAGCAGGAATACGGCGTGCTGAAAGCCGCCGGTGCGACCGCCTGAGAGTTTCATGTTGGATCACAAGGTGGGACGCACTTCGTATCTTGTAGAAGGGTTCGCACAGCGTCGCAATACCCGCAAGACGGATCAAGTGCGTTCCACCTGGAACCTGATTGGCGCCTGGGAGTTCAACCATGAGTAAGAAGAAACGCGAGCACGTGACACTAGAACGCGTCTCCGATCGTCAACGCGAACGGGAGTGGCAACAACCCCGTGGCGGCGCACGTCCGGGCGCACACGTCAAGCGCAAGCAAATCCGCCGGCCTGGCGGGCGCTAGACTTCTAGCCAGGCCCGGGCCAAGCTAGCCTCGCTTTGGGATCAGGCGACCGCCAATCGAGAGCTCTTCATCAAGCAGCATGGCGCGGAATAGCGGTCAGGCAGAGCCACAAGCGCGAGAACCGGAACTGCTCCGGCGCCTGGCCAAAGGAGTTGGTTCCCGGGGGGGCTGACATGAGGACATCGCGTGGTCTATCATGTGAAAGAAGGCCGGGTTGATTTCCTTCAAGCGCGGTATCATTACTGATATGGAGACAGGTTCAATGGAAACCAGCCTGCTCGTCAAAATCATAACGTCTATAGGGAGCCTGATCACCATCGGATTCGGGGCGTGGCACCTGTTCGTGCCCCGAATCTGGCGCTGGTACCGCTATTTCGACGCGCAGGCTACCGAACTGGTCGTTGCCGTGCGGGCCATCAACATCTTCTTTTCGGTTTCCCTGATCCTCTTTGGTGTTGTCAGTCTCCTCTTCGTCTACCGGAAACCCGTCGATCCGTTCTACCTGCGAGTTCAGCTCCTGGCCATGACGGTGCTGTGGGGGCTCCGCGTCCTCATGCAGGTGCTTTATCCTCAGGGGACCCTCAGCCCGGCGCTCAGATATGGCATGTTGGCGGCTTTTGGGGCGACCTTCCTATTGTTCCTGATTGCCTACATGGGAAGTTTTCGAACGTAACGTCGTGATCTGGAAGCAACGGTTACCTAACTGCAAAGCACGCAAAGGTGAGATTGGAATTGTTCAAGAACGGCATCGCTATCTTTAGGGGATTAAAGGCTTCTTTGCGATCCCGGCGTTCTTTGCGGTGGATTCCCACTTTTTGCGGCGCCGCATTCAATACACTGAAAGGAGATAGCATTCATGAGTCAAGTTCCTGATACCCAATCCCCGGACCCCACCTATCGAGGCCTTTACCGGCTTGCCGGCGTGGCCGCCTGGGTCGTGGCCGGCCTGACTTTGCTCGAGGTCGTCCTCTTCGTCGTCTTCCCGCCCCCGGCTGCCGTACGCGAGTGGTTCGATCTCTTTCAGGAAGCGCCGCTCATCGGTCTCGTGGACTTCTGGGGCTTGGAAATCCCGATGTACTTGATGTTCGCGCTGGTGTTCCTCGCTCTCTACGTCATCCTCAGAAAGGTCGATGCCGGCGGGATGGTCATAGCCTTGACGCTGGTCATGCTGGGGATTGCCATTTTCTTCGCCACCAACAACCCCTTCACCATGCTCTCCCTTAGCAACCAGTTCGCCGCCGCGACGGATGAGGCGCGCAGGTCTGCCCTGCTGGCTGCTGGGGAGATGGTGCTTGCGAATACGAGCCAACGCGCCGTCGGTGGTTTCAATATCGGCCTTTTCCTGGTCTCCATCGCGGGCCTGGTTGTCTCGTGGGTTATGCTGCGGGCCGGTTCCTTTCGCCGGTCCACCGCCTACGTAGGGATTCTGGCGTTCAGCTTCTCCCTGGCCGACTATCTCCGGCAAGCGCTCACGTCGGCGCCTCTCATTGCGCTGCTCGTGATTTTGCCTGGTGCGCTTCTACTGCTAGTGTGGTTCGTCATGGTCGGCAGAAAACTCTGGCAGTTGGGGCGTTCTGAGGTGTGATTCCCATAGAACCCGCACTGTTCGACCAGCATCTCGCAGCGCCTCGACGCGCAGCAGCCGCGCGATCCACTTGGATCGGCCTGCTGGGCTATCTGGGTTTCTGCGGGCTTAGCCTGCTCGGTTACGCGAGGCCTCTGGCTATCCAGCTCATGGTGCTGGTGGGGCTGCTTGTGCCCCTTGTCTGGGGCTGGAAGACGAAAGCCTGGCAGGCAATGGGATTCAGCCGGCGCGCGCTTGGCGCGGCG
Organism: Anaerolineae bacterium; assembly: GCA_016926915.1. Taxonomy (GTDB): domain Bacteria; phylum Chloroflexota; class Anaerolineae; order B4-G1; family SLSP01; genus JAFGNR01. The sequence goes on along the minus strand of JAFGNR010000166.1, from coordinate 3,798 downwards.
CTCCGGTGGGGAGCCGGCGGGGGACTGGTCACGTCAGCCATCGGCGTTATGGTAGTGCGCCAACGGGCGCTGCCGGAAAGGCTGGGGCTAGAGCTGGCCATTGGGATACCGTTGTGGCTGTTGGCAGCCAGTCCCTTTCAGGAGTTCTTCTTTCGCGGGTGGCTGCAATCGTTATGGGAGCGCGGGCTGGGGAAAGGCATGGGATTGGCGGCCACGACGCTGGCGTTTACGCTGTGGCATTACTGCTGGCCGTTGGCGGGGCAGACGGTAGTTCCTCTATACACGGTTCAGGGCATGCTTGCGACCTTTGCCAGCGGGTTGGTATATGGCTATTGCTTTCGGCGTACCGGGAACATCGTCGCGCCCTGGTTGGCGCACGCGCTTGCTGGCGTGACCTTTCTGTGCATCGGTGCGGGCAGTTTCACGGCGGCGTTGCCGTGAAAGAAAGTCATGTAACCGCGTAGGGCGTCAGATGCATGCTTTGACAGGCGCCCCGGCGAATTCTTCCCGCGCCTGCGCTAAGGCTCCGTGTCAAGTCAAATGATAACCTTATCAGACAGGCCCCGGCGCGCGGCCATGGCGATTTTCGTTGGCCCGAATCGTCCAATTTGTGGTAGAGTGTAGGTACAGTGAAGTGGCGATGTCGGGGCCGGTCTTTTGTGCAACCCGGCAGGTTCACCGGCGCATCGGATGATGACGTGGTTTCCGCCTACGTAGCATTACCGCACGATTCACCGGTCCTCTCAAAGCACTGACCTATACCATAACGCGGATGTATGGAAGCGCCGGTATCACAAACCAGGGTCCTATCATTCTGCATCCAACTGCCAGGAGGTTCACGGATACACACGGATGAACACAGATTTCTTCCTCTTCTGTGCATCTTTGAACCTGCTCTGCGCATCTCTGTGTAACAATCTTGATCTTCTCTCGGTCCCACACATCTCTACATCCTGAAGTCGTATCATTCGTGAGCCCACTGTGTCTTGTGGAATGACAATGGGCCGAAGCACAGTGCGCGAGTGCAGCGCGACGGCGCCCTATACGTAAGGAGGTTCCCATGAAGACCAAACCGGTAAGCGGTTGTCTGCTCTCCACGTTTCTCTGGATCTGGGTGATCGGCGCCGGCGCAGGGGCGTTGACGGCGCTCGCCGGCGTGCTCGGTCTCCCGTTCTACGCGCAACTCAAGCCGGATATCCCCATACCGCAGTGGGCCTTGTATGCCTACGCGGTGACGTTTACAGCGGCCCTGATCTCGATCCTGGGCATTATTCTGGAAAAACCCTGGGGACTCTCCGGTTTCGTCGGGACCACACTGGCGATCATCGCGGTTGAAGTGTCCTCCGGCATTCCTCTCGCCGAATCCGTCTGGATTTTGAACAACGTGACCTTTCTCGTGGTGGTGTTGGCCTTGGATGAATACCAGATGACGTCCGAAAGGGAGCTGGTCGAAATCTGTCGCGCCGGTCTTGCTGCTGAGGATCGCGAACCCCGCGCGGCCCTGGAGGCCTATCGACTTCTCGACGCGACCAATGTGACGTACAGCTTGCCCCTGATGTTCACGGGCTTGCTCAGCCTGCCGCTGGCTTACGTCATCGCCTACTACGTCAATCTTCGCATCGATTGCTATCAGGGAGTCATCGTCATAGCCTTGATGTGTCTTCTGGGCATAGGACCGGTGGTGCTGCTCTCGGTGAGACGGCGGAAAGACAAGAGCGAGAAGCGCCGTACTGCCAATGTCGATATCTGGCAACAACGGACGCCCACTTGGCTCTCACGATTGGGAAGTATCTTGGAAGGCGTTTGGATTTGGGGCTGGATGTTGCTGGTGTTGCTCTTTGCCGATGTTCTGCAGTTGGCGATCATGGCGTTGATTGCCGGCATTGTTTTGATCGTGGTGATGCTCCCGGTCAACCTGTGGCAATGGGTGCAGACGGGGCCGCCGCTCCATTGGGGGATCGAAGCGCTGGCAGACCCGATGGGCAGCTACCTGTCGGGCGCGGTATTCTTCCTCACATTTGTCGTGATTGCTTCCGACGTGCGACTCAAGCCGTTTTCGCTGGGCCGCATCCTTCAGGAGATTCCCATCGGATTGCGCGAGAACAGCGACAAGATATTCTCTTTCATCGCGAATGTCGCGTTGGGGTTTATTTTGCTGGGAACCGCTGTGTACCATGAGGTGCTGTACGAAAACCTGGAGCTCGGCATCATCGTCTATCTGTTCCTGGGGGCTTTGATTGGATGGGACCACTATCGAGAGGAGCAAGACCAGCCGCTAGGCATATTGAGCATCCTGGGACAGGCGCGGTGTCTTGTGCGGCTTGGGCAGAACGCTGTGGCGCGCGTCAAACTCGAAAGGCGGTTGGCAGAAGGGGGTGTGGATTCCCACCGGCGCCCGAAAGTGTTCCAGCAGCTGGCGCAAGCGTTTTACATCTATCTGGCGGGGTATTTGCCTTTGCACCTGGCTCGCCGGCAGCTGCGTGAGGCAGCGGACGCACTGGATATAACCACGCCCCATCGAGAGCTATGTGAAAGCAACGCGCGCCGGATTCAGGAGCTCATGGACGTCCCCGCTGCCCGGCGGCTCCCTCGTTGAATTCCCCGGATATGCGGATGTTGTTTCTCTTGCTGTCATACCTTCCGGGAAGCTACATGCTTCCCGGAAGATTCGGAAAAGGCCCAGCTATTTCGAGCGCTCGCCAGGTGAACCCCTGCGCAGTGAACGGTGTATTTAGCGCGGGTTGGTTGTGGCCGGCTTCGTGCGTGTGTGGGCGCCTGAACGGGGGCCGCCTGAATAGAATCTCGAGGAGACGATGGATAGGAGGTATGATGCAAGAGAAACGTGTCAATGTGGAACAGATCGGCGTGCAGGTGCGCGATGCTGAAGGGCGGGGAGAGGCGGTGGTTTTCCTGCACTTCAGCGGCGCAAACTTGATGATGTGGCAGCGCGTGATTCCCGATTTTCTAGCCCGGTATCGCGTGATTCTGATGGACTTGAGGGGGCACGGCAAATCGGATGAGCCGGAATCCGGCTATCACATGGATATCATGGCCCGCGACGTCGCCGGCGTCATGGAGCAGCTCGGTGTAGCGCGCGCTCACGTCATCGGAAGCTCACTGGGCGCGGAAGTAGGACTCAGCATGGCGGTCCACTATCCCGACAAAGTACGGTCATTGGTCTGTGATGGCGCGCTGGCGAGTGCATACGGGCCCTACGGAACGTGGGAAGGGTCGGAGGAAGACTTCGCCGCGCACGTGGCAGAGCATCTGGACAAGATTCGCGCCGCGCCTCAGACCGTGTTCCCTTCGCTTGAGGCTTTGGTCGCCGAGCGGCGCGACCTTTTCGAGAAGTATGGCTGGTGGACTCCTTATCTTGAGGACGTCGTGAGATACGGCGCCTACCAGGTGGCGGAAGGGAAGTACGCCCGGCGCTTCGGTAAACAGGCCCTGGAAGACTACCTGCGCCATTATTATGGCTACCGGTTCGAGGACTATTACCGGGACGTGACCTGTCCCTTGTTGATGTTGGCAGACAAAGACTCGGAGGATGAGCGGGAAAGGGCTGCGATGCGCGGGCTCCGCGCGCTGGCGGCGCAGGCCGAGATTGCCGAAATCAGCGGGTGGGCGCATCCCTACTGTTGGTTGCTGAATCCCCAGGGTGCGAGTGAGGTGATATTGGGCTTCCTGGATCGTGTGGCCTATTGAATACCGGCCCCGAAGGGGGGCAACGTTTTGCGATGTCGTCAACTGCGCCACTTTGTGTATAATCACCTGCAAATCGGTGGGGCACAGTACTGT
>JAFGNR010000165.1 GCA_016926915.1 Anaerolineae bacterium | reverse complement strand
TACTGGCTGAGGATTTGGTTGACCCGCGCCAGATCGCCCACTGCCAGATAATAGTTGAGGCGACACGCCAGGAATGCAGCAGCGGATTTGTAAAACGACTGCCGGTCGCTTGCCTCAATCTCGTGGATGAGAGCGGCTGCCGATTCGGGATCCCCCTGGGCAAGGCGTAGGATTGAGAGCCAGGTATTGTATTCGACCTTCAGGTCAAAACTCGGATACTGTTCCATAAGAGTTGCCGCCCTGGCGAAATCCGCCTCGGCGGATTCAAAATCATTCCACTCATAGTGCAGACGGGCTCTCGCCACATATACTTCGGCGGCGACCGGCAAGGGGTTGTCCCATGCATCGATGGCCAACCCGGCGGTTTCCTGACAAACACGCCAGGATGCATGCAGTTTCCCTTGAATGCGATGCAGCTCTGCCAGGGCAACCAGGCTATTGACGGCAATCAGCAGGTTGCCGGCTTCTTTGTTCAAGCGGGCGGCTTCTCTCCAAGACGCTTGAGCCTGGGAATACTGGTCTTCCTTGTATCTCCCCGTTCCAAGGAAGAACGCGATATACCCACGCATCGCCCGTTTAGCGGGCGCGACATACTTCGAAGCCAGACTGCCATAGTGAATGATGCCTTCGCCATCCTGACTGCGCGAGGCCAGGAAAGCCCGCGAGGCGGCAACATGCCCATATTGATCACGGTCTTCAGGATCGCTGCTTTCCGAGATAGGCCCCAATGTCTGTTCAGCCAGAGTGAGGTGCCGGGCAGCGGCTTCATACTGCCCGGTGAAAATCAGCCCCCAACTGTGGAAAATGCACAGCCAGGGCCGGGCCTGGATCAACTCCGGCGGGATTTGCTGTAGCCAAGCGGCTAGCTGTTGAAAATCCGCCTTTTCAAAGTGTTGGTACCCATACTTTTCGACCACCTGCGCCGCTTTCTGGTGATCGCCGGCGGCTATCCAGTGCTCAAAGGCCTCGGAGGCGTCGCCTTGCGCTTCGAACCAGGCAGCGGCGCGGGCATGCAGGTGAGGAAGGCGCGCGGGGTAGGTACGCCGCAACCGGTGGCGCAGCATATCCGAAAACAGGTGATGATAGCGATAATACCGCCGCTCATTATCAAGCGGCGCCAGGAAAAGATTGGCGCCCTCCAGGTATTCCAGAATGGATTGGCTTGCCAGCGGCGAAGGCGCCGGCGGCAGGGCAACTTCCGCCGCTTCCGGGTTCATCCAAACGGCCTCGCACAGGGAAGCGGTCAGCCGCTCAAGAATAGAGGTATGCAGCAAGAATGTCTGAACGCTTTCTGTCTGCTGGTGCAGGACTTCCCCCACCAGATAGTCCAACACGAAATGGTGGCTGCCGGTGAAAGATTCGATGAAGATTGAGGCAGCTTTATGTCCCGGTAGTGCAGCCGCCCCCTGCAAAGCCAGAGCTGCCAGTTGCAGGCCGGCAATCCAGCCTTCAGTGCGCGTTTCCAGGGCGGCAATATCCTCTGCCGACAGATCCAGTCCCATCACCTGGTTGAGGAATTCGGCGGCTTCCTCGGGGGTGAAGCGCAAGTCAGCTGCACGCACTTCGGTCAACTCTCCCCGGACGCGGTAGCGGGCCAGGGGCAGCGCTGGATTCTCACGAGTGGCGATGACCAGGTGCATCGGCGGCGGCAGATGATCGAGCAGAAAGGTGAGCGCCGCGCCGATCGTGGGGTCTTCAATCACGTGGTAATCATCCAGGACAAGGACGAAAGAGGGTGCGACCGTCATCATCTCGTTGAGCAGCGCCGTCAAAATCGATTCGGTGGGCGGCGGCTGAGGAGAGTGCAACACCGCCAGCGCACGCGCTCCCATGGCCGGCGCAATAGTCTGCAAAGCCGCAATAAGATAAGTCAGGAAACGGGCAGGGTGGTTATCGCCTTTATCCAACGACAGCCACGCGACCGGTCGCCCGCACAGAGCGATCCACTCGCTGGCCAACGTGGTTTTTCCAAAGCCGGCCGGCGCAGAGAGCAGGGTGAGCTTGCGGCCCAGACCGGCGTTCAGACGCTCGATTAACCTTGGGCGCGAGACGAGCTCGGTCCGGACAGATGGAATATGCAGTTTAGCCTGCAACAATGGAGGCTGTTCCATAATCGCCCTTCACAGTGTATGCTAACAGCTCTGGACAGAAAGTATACCTGCCGCAGCTGCCGCGTCAAACGTGATCGATCAGGGACGTAACATGAGTCGTTACATTGACTTTGGCAACATGAACCAAGCCTGGGGCGCAACAAGGGCGCCGGATATCCTCATCCCATTAGGCGGGAAATCCGGCGCCCCCTTCCCGGTTGCTCAGGTCGCCCTGAAACCGGGGACTTCCATCAGGGTGCATTAGTCGCGTATTTCGAATCGCGTGACCTCGATCTGCGCGCCGTAGGCATCGGGCACACCGGTGCGGAGCACGCCCCAGACCTTGATGATGGTTCCGGTGTCACGCAACGCCGCAATCTGGTCCTCCAGATCGCGGGCGCTCAGACCAAAGCCCATAGGATAATCGCCTGCCAGCACAAAGACATCATCGAATTGGGCGCCGGGGGGATTTGCGATCACCGCGCCTTCCCAGCCGGCGACCGGTTCAGCCGCCGTCATGGTTGCCCCCACACGCACCTGGGTCACCCGCAACTGGCAGCCGCCGTAATCCGGAACGTCGCAGGCGAGCGTTCCCCAGAAGTGCGCGTCCTTGCCGGGTTCTTCCTTATCGCGCAAGGCCACGATCGCGACCTCGATCTCAGGCGTCGCCCCGGAAAGCCCCACCGTACCGGCATCGTTGGCTAACACCAGGTAATCATCATATTGGGCCCCTGCGGGTGTACTGACCACGTGACCCAGCCATCCGGTTACAACGACGTCTGCAGATACATCCCCAACCGCCTCACCACCGGGCGCACACGCGCCGTTGAAAAACGCCCACTCGTCACACTCCGACCCATCCGGGAAGATGCAGACGCCATATTGTCC
>JAFGNR010000164.1 GCA_016926915.1 Anaerolineae bacterium | reverse complement strand
CTCTGGGATCAGACGGACTTTGTATCCCGGCTGGAGGCCGGAGAATTTCCACTCGTCATGATTCATGTCTTTCCTGGGGGCGAAGTCTTTCGGGAGCGCTGGACGGCGGAGATGCTGGCTGCGATTGAAAGGGAATATAAGCTCGTAGGTATCTTTGCCGGCACACGGGCTTACCGTCCGCTTTCGTACGAACCACCGCAGATCTCATCCTGTCCCTCTGGCCTCTGGCCTTTTCCGAGCGCTGCCGGCGCCGGTATCCAGGTGGAGGGCCAAACGCTGTCGTTTCTGGGACGGGGAAACGGCGGTGAGATTCCTGTGGTCGCGGTGGCCGATGGGAGTCTCACGCGGTTGGAAGATTGGGGGGGAACTGTGGTTATCCGGCACGCGGATCCACGAAAGCCGGGTACGTACGTATGGGCTGTTTACACGGGAATGTTGCACGCCAACGGCGTTGAGTCCTACATCGCCCCGGAGTTTCCTCTGGGCAGCGCCGGTGCGCCTGTGCAAGCGGGGCAGCTGCTAGGCTATCAGGGGGCGTGGAGCGGGAAACCTAACTGGCCTGCCTGGGTGCATGTCCGGTTTGCCGTTGTGCCTGAACACGATGGCGCGCCGCCGGATTGGGAGGTTCTACTTCCGAACCTTCTACCGGAGGCCGGACGCTGGGAAGGGGCGCCGCTTGCGCCGCTCCCCTACTTCGGGCTTGACGCCGACCCCACCGCCCGGCGAGTCCAACCGGTGGTGTGTGGTGAGGAGTGATCGGGGCGCGCGCAGACATCGTAGACGCCCCAATATGCAAAAAGTAGCAACTCGCGTACAATGGCATGGTGAAATCTGGAGAGAATCAAGGAGTGCGAACGGATGAAAAGCACGGGCAAGGATTTGTTGTGGTGGCAGCGCGGCGTCGTTTACCAAATCTATCCCCGGAGTTTCAAAGACACGACAGGAAACGGCGTCGGAGACTTGCAGGGCGTGATCGAGAAGCTCGATTACCTGGATGAATTAGGAGTCGATGCTCTCTGGTTGAGTCCTTTCTATCCCTCACCCATGGCCGATTTTGGGTATGATGTGGCCGACTACTGTGATGTGGACCCGCTTTTCGGTGATTTAGCGACGTTCGACCGCCTGGTCACGGCAGCTCACCAGCGTGACATGCGCATCATCATTGATTGGGTGCCGAACCATTCTTCGGATCAGCACCCGTGGTTCTTGCACTCGCGCTCAAGTCGCGAGCATCCCCAGCGCGATTGGTATATCTGGCGCGATCCGGCGCCGGATGGCGGCCCGCCTAACAACTGGGGTAGTTTCTTCGGCGGTCCAGCCTGGACTTTCGATATCCAGACGGGGCAGTACTACTTGCATCAGTTTTGCCCGGAGCAGCCGGAGCTCAACTGGCGCAATCCTGAGCTCAAGGCCGCGATGCTTGACACGCTACGTTTCTGGTTGGAGCGCGGTGTGGATGGGTTTCGCATGGATGTCATCGGCCTGCTGATCAAGGATGCACAACTGCGTGACAATCCTCCGAATCCAGACGCTTCCCCTGACCTGCGGGAAAACGATCTGTTCGGACGTATTTTGCAGGTCTATAACATGGACCAGGATGAAAACCATGTGATCATGCGTGAAATCCGCGCGTTCCTCGATGCCTACGAAGATCGCTGCGCCATTGGCGAGCTCTGGGGGCCGCTCGATCGGTGGGTGAAGTATTATGGGGAAACCGGCGACGAACTGCATCTGCCGTTCAATTTCCGACTGATGGACGGGATGTCCTGGGATGCTGAGCGCATGCGCGCGAGCGTTGATGCGTTGGAGGCTGTGCTGCCGGCATTTGCCTGGCCCAACTACGTGTTGGGGAATCACGACCGTATGCGGTTGGCTACCCGGTTCGGTGGGCCTGCGCAGGCGCGGGTCGCTGCAATGTTACTGCTCACGCTGCGTGGCACGCCGACGATCTATTATGGTGAAGAAATCGGGATGGAGAACGTTGCGATCCCCCCGGAGAAAGTCCAGGATCCTCAGGGCTTGAATCTGGGCTTCGAGCGCACGCGCGACGTCTGCCGGACGCCGATGCAATGGGATGCGAGCGCCAATGCCGGTTTCTGCGCCCCGGGCGTCGAACCCTGGCTGCCGGTTGCCGGCGACTATGGGCAACACAATGTAGCGGTGCAGGAGCGGACTTCTGCATCGATGCTCAACCTTTATAAACGCTTATTGACTCTGCGTCGCGCAACACCGGCGCTTTATGGCGGCGACTATCAACCGGTTGACGTAGACGCTGACGGTTGCTATGTCTATCTGCGGACAGCAAGCGATAGCCGCTGGTTGGTTGCTCTGAATTTTGAGCATGCCCCCAGGATCGTCTCCGTGCCGGGGGAGAGCAAGGGGCGCGTTGTCCTCTCGACGCACATGGATCGAGAGGAGCCGGTGCGGCTGAATCTGTTGACTCTGCGGGCCAACGAGGGTGTGCTCATCGCATTGGAGTGACGTCATGTCTGCGCTGAAACTTCACCGCCACCCCCGGAACCCTGTGTTGCTGCCCGATCCGGCATCGGATTGGGAAAGCTATAACGTTTTCAACCCCGCCGTGATCTACGACAACGGCTTGTTCCACATGTGGTATCGCGCCCAGGGGCTCGATTGGGTCAGCCGGATTGGCTACGCTGTCAGCGTTGATGGTGTTGTCTGGAATCGTTTCCGTAGACCGGTGTTGGAGCCTCGCGACGGCGCCGATTCCAGAGGCGTCGAAGATCCCCGGGTTGTGCGTATCGCCGGAACTTACTACATGACCTATACGGCGTACGGGCGCGAGTACGCCGGCGACACACCGACCCACGACGGCGGGGGCATCTCCCCAATGGTTGCGCGTAGTCAGAATGGAATCGCCTGGGAGCGTGTGGGATCGCTGGTGTGCGGCGAAGACAACAAGGATCACGTGCTGTTTCCGCGCAAGGTGGGGGAGCGGTTTGCGGCCCTACACCGTCGCCGGCCTGACGTCTGGTTGGCCTATAGTGATGATCTGGTCGCCTGGTGCGAGGATGACATGGCGCCGGTGTTTGGCCCGCGTCCTGGCAATGGTTGGGATGAAACCAGCGTCGGGGGCAACGGCGCGCCCATCGAGACGGAACACGGTTGGCTGATGCTCTATCACGCCTACGATGAGGATCACGTTTACCGCCTGGGAGCCTGTTTGCTTGATCTGGAGGATCCCACAAAAGTGCTGCGCCGCCCCCAGGCCCCGATTTTCTGGCCGGAAGAGTTGTGGGAGCTGCGCGGCGACGTGGGACACGTTGTCTTCTCGTGCGCCAATCCCGTTGTCGAAGGGGTCGTCTATGTCTACTACGGCGGCGGCGATCACGTCATCGGGTTGGCGACCTGCACCCTGGACGATCTGATCGATTTTGTATTGGGGGCAGAGTAGTCCGTGTATCATTCCGGCGCCCGCCCCTTGCTTGTCTGGCCCATCCACGATCCGCAAGGTCTTGTGCTGCCTCACATCGCGGCCATCCTTCCGGATTTGAAGACCCTGTTCAGCGGGGTCTTTGCCGGCGTCACGGCGGCTACGCTGGCTGCGCATGCCGGCGCCATTGCCCGTTTGGAAGCGGATGCGTTTTTCTCGGTGCTGGTACATCCGGCGCGGGCTTCTTTGGGCGACCAATTTCTCTCGCTGTACCGCCGGGCCTGTGATGGTCTAGATCCGGAGCGCTTGCTCCATCTGTGTTTCCCCGATCGTGTGGTTTTTGCGTTGCGCTCTCACCATCGCGAGGCTTTCGTTCGGGATATGCTTGCCTGTTCGGCATGGGGCGCCCCGTTGCTCTATCAACGCTCTGAGGCTGCCTGGGCCTCGCATCCTGCCAACTATGCCACGGCGGAGCGCCTGGGCATTCATCTCTGCGCTCTGGTTGTGGGCCGTCCCCTCGATCTAGCCTGGTGTCATCTTGCCGTTCCGGTTGCGCGGCTGGCTGCTATTCTACCGGTGATCTCGCGTCGTGATATGGCCCTGCTTGCCGAAATTGTCTGGTTGCTGCGCGAAGACCTGATCACTCGGGATGTCGACTGGCTGGCCTGGGAAGATCCCTTTTTACTGGGGCAGGAGGCTGAAAGTCTGAGACGAGAGCGGGAAGCCAGCGCAGAAGAGACCCGTAAGCGACTTGCTTACGTTCAACCTATTCTGGAGATGCTTTTCGCCGCCCACGTGCAGGGCGTCACATCATAGCCGGTAACGAAAGGACAAAACGTGTTTCCCTGGCTAGGACACCATCTTGAACCGCTGTTTGGCCCTTTTCGACTTCTCTATTCGTACCTCTTTCTGGCAAGTGTGGGGGCGATGCTGGCCGGACTGTCGACCTGGTATTTGCTTCCTCGACTTTGGCGCCGGCTGCCCTCCGACAAAGGGCGCGCGTTCGCCGTGGGATCTCAGACCGCAAAGGGCAAACCTGTCGGCGCCGGGATCATCTTCATTCCTGTCTTTCTGGTGGTCGCTCTGCTCATTTTGCCTTTCGATTGGCGATATCTGGCTGCGTTGGGATGCGTGGCGCTCTCCATGCTCGAGGGATTCTTCGATGATCGCAGTGGGGGATGGAGCGAATATCTCCTGGGCGTGGTTGATCTGGCCATCTCTTTGCTCGCCGCACTCACGTTCTGCAAACTCGGCGCGGTCGAAATATGGTTACCGTTGCTCAAGACGCCGGTGATGGTCTCGCCATGGATTTTCGTGCCGCTGGCGACAGTTTTGATCTGGTTGATGATCAACGCCACGAACTGCACGGATGGCGTCGATGGCCTCTCCGGCAGTTTAGCCATGTTGGCCTTTGTCTATCTCGGCGCGATTCTCTATGCCATTGTCGGGCACCAGGACATTGCCAACTATCTCTTGGTGCCGCATTATGTGGAAGGCGCGAACTGGGCGCTCCTATCGACCACCATGGCCGGTTGTCTGGCTGGTTACCTCTGGTACAATGCGCATCCCAGCGCCGTCTTGATGGGGGATGCAGGATCACGGCCCATGGGGCTGTTGCTGGGAATGTTGGTTCTAGCGGCCGGCAACCCGTTCCTGATCTTCGTGGTAACCGGTGTCGTGTTGTTCAACGGAGCCACGGGCCTGCTGAAGATGGCGCTTAAACGATTCTTCAGGATTGGTATCTTCACAAATATCCGCTATCCACTGCATGACCACGTGCGCCATAGCCTGGGATGGTCGAATACCCAGGTGTTGGTGCGTTTCATGTTGTTGCAGGCCGTAGGGACGCCCATCCTTCTCGTTGTCCTGCTCAAAGTTCGTTAAGGGTCGCTCAAGGGAGGAAAATACTCGATGACCGAATTGAAATGGTGGCAACAGGCCGTATTCTACCAGATTTACCCGCGCAGTTTCGCCGACGGCAACGGGGACGGCATCGGCGATTTCAAGGGGATGATCGAGAAGCTCGCCCATCTGAAGGATCTGGGCGTCGATGCTTTGTGGCTCTCGCCACACTACCCCTCGCCCCAGGCCGATTGCGGCTACGACGTGGCCGATTATACCACTGTCGCGCCGGAATATGGGACACTCGAAGACTTTCAAGCTTTTCTGGCGGAAGCGCATGCGCGCGGGCTTCGCGTCATCCTGGATATGGTTTTCAACCATACCTCGGACCAACACGCCTGGTTCCTGGAATCGCGCGCCAGCCGCGACAACCCGAAACGTGACTGGTATATCTGGCGGGATGGAAGAACCGGCGACCATGGCGAACGGCTGCCACCCAATAATTGGGAAGCCAGTTTCACGGGATCAGCCTGGGAATACGATCCGGCGACAGACCAGTATTATTATCACTTCTTTCTCAAAGAACAGCCGGATCTTAACTGGCGCAATCCCGAAGTTCGGCAGGCAATGTGGGAGGCCGTGCGTTTCTGGCTCGATCTCGACGTCGATGGCTTCCGGTTGGATGCCATCGGGACGATTTTCGAAGACCCCGGAATGCCGGATCATGAGGCGGGGCATTCTCTCCTGGAGCTCTACAAAATGTACGAGCAGGCGAAAACGCCCGAGGAGCAGGCGCATCTCGACCAGCTCTGGGAGAAACTTTTCGAACACCAGGTGGACCGCGGCTTCGAGATGCATCCATTGATGAAGGCGCTGCGCCGGGTCATTGACGAATACGAAGATCGTGTGCTGGTTGCCGAAGACGGCGACATTGCTTATCATGGCAGCGGCGACGACGAGTTACACCTGGTCTTCAATTTCCCGCTCATGCGGGTGGAAGGACGGCTGACCCCGCCGCACATCCGCAAGAATCAAGCCGAGCGATTGGCCGAGCTACCGGAAGGCGCTTGGCCTTGTAACACGCTGGGCAATCACGATTCCCCGAGGGTCAAGAGCCGTTTTGGAGATGGGGAGCATGACGACGCACTGGCCCGACTTTCGGCGGCGCTGATGTTGACGCTGCGCGGCACGCCGTTCCTCTACAACGGCGAGGAAATCGGGATGACCAATACGGCTTTTTCCGATCTCGGCGAACTGCGTGATACCCTGGCGCTGCGACAGTATGATCTGGCGGTCAACGTGGGCGGCATGCCGCCGGAAATGGCGACGGCGCTGGTATGTCAAAACACACGGGACAGCTGCCGGACGCCGATGCAGTGGGCCAATGCACCCAACGCCGGTTTCAGCCCCGAGGGCGTCGAGACTTGGCTCAAGGTGAATCCCAACTACGCTAGCGGCGTCAATGTTGCCGGGCAGCTGCTTGATCCGGCATCGCTGCTCAACTTCTACAAGCGTTTACTGGCGGTGCGAAAGCAGACGCCGGCCCTGGTGGGCGGCGATTATACAGCGCTTCTCGAGGATCACGAAGCGTGTTTGTGTTTCCTCCGCAGCGTGGAGGCGCAGACCTGTCTGGTGGTTCTGAATTTCTCGGCTGAGGCTCATACGCTGTCCTTCGATCATCTCAATGCCGGACGACTGGTTTTCTCAAGCCGGGATCGAGACGGCGCCGGTGCGCTGGCGGCGCTCGAGATTGCACCGTTCGAAATCTACATCGCAGATGTGTCGCCTGTTTGACGAAGGGTGATGTGATGTCCGGTTGGGACGAGGATGTGCAGCAGTTCCTGGCCTACTGGTTTTCCGGCTTCGCGGAGGGTCTTGCCGCGCTGGATGTAGCATCGCAAGACTGCATGCTTCGCGCTTGCGGGCGGGCGTGTGCTGCGTCTTACACTTCGGAGGTGTTCGAGACCGCGTGGCGTGAATCCGGTAGTCTGGGAAGGTTTTTGGAACGACTGGCTATTGCTTTCCCTGCGGTCCACTACGAGCAGCTTGCTCCACGAACTATCCGGGTGTGTATTGAACGATGTGGTTGCGATCTGGTGAATCTGGGTCTGGTCACATCTCCCTTGCTGTGTGCTTGTTCGATGCACAATCTGCGTGAGAATTTCGCGCATGCCCTGGGTATCCCTGTTGAGGTCGTGATGGAGACCACGATTTTGCAAGGGGGGGCGCAGTGTGAATTCCTTGTGCGGGGAGCCTTTCCACACGAGGGGAGTTGATTTACCTGGAGACTCCAACGCGCTGTTTGGGCGGAGACCATCTCCTACGGCATATAAACGCAAACCACCCCGTGGCCGGCCACGGGGTGGTTGTGTAGCGACGATACTAGCGAATCGCCTTCTCGGTTTCCTTATCGAAAATGTGCATCCGGCTCATATCGAATGCGGCGGCCTTGATCATACCCACACGCGCGTCGGTGCGTGGATCCAGCCGACCCAGGAAGGTGGCGTGATCGGTGGCGAAGTAAGCGACCACTTCGTTGCCCATGAGTTCCGTCACTTCAATATTCGCCTCTACCAGGGCCGGTTTGATGCCGGGCGGCGCATACTGCGGATCGTGGACGTGTTCAGGACGGACGCCCATAACCAGTTCCTTGCCCAAATATGGCTTGAAGACGCCGTAGCGCTCCTCAGGAACCATTACACGGAAGTCCCGGCAGTCGGCGTACATCTTGCCATCTTCCATGATGAGGGTTGCGTCGAAGAAGTTCATGGCCGGGCTGCCGATAAAGCCGGCGACAAACACGTTGTTGGGCAGGTCGTAGAGGTTCTGGGGAGAGTCGATCTGATGCAGAAGACCATCTTTCAGCACCGCAATGCGGGTACCCATGGTCATAGCCTCTACCTGGTCGTGGGTCACGTAGATGAAGGTGGTGCCGAGTCGCTGGTGTAGCTTGGAGATCTCAGCGCGCGCTTGCACACGCAGCTTGGCATCCAGGTTCGAAAGCGGCTCATCCATCAGGAAGACGTTGGGTTCGCGGACGATAGCCCGTCCTACGGCCACGCGCTGTCGCTGACCGCCGGAGAGCTGTTTCGGTTTGCGATCCAGCAGGTGTTCGATGCCCAGGATTTGCGCAGCTTCCTTCACGCGACGATCAATTTCCGCCTTGGGGGTCTTGCGCAGCTTCAGCCCGAAAGCCATATTGTCGTATACGGTCATGTGCGGGTAGAGTGCGTATGACTGGAAGACCATGGCGATGTCGCGATCTTTGGGCGGTACATCGTTCACCAGGCGGTCGCCGATGTAGATATTGCCCTCACTGATCTCTTCCAGACCTGCCAACATTCGCAGGCTGGTACTCTTGCCGCAGCCGGAGGGTCCGACGAAGACCAGGAATTCCTTGTCCGCGATCTCGATGTTGAGATCGTTTACGGCGATGACGTCGCCAAACCGCTTGGTTACGTGTTCGTACGTTACTGATGCCATCAAAAGCTCCTTTCCTAACCTAGACTGTGTCCATCCATACGTTCAAAAGCCGTCTGTCCAATGACGCTTAACACTTCTCATATTCATGTCAACACCACGCGCAGCCCGATTTCACTCAGGTCCCACAACGGCGCATCGGCGGCTTCGCGACCGGTGACCAGGACATCGACAGCGTCGGCGGGTGCAATGAAGACCGCCCCCGCGCGTCCCACGCGCTCCGGCGGCAGCACGACCATGACCTGTGCTCCCAGATGGAACAGGGCGCGAGCCATTCCGGCATACGTGACATCGTCGTGGGTAAGGCCGCGTTCTGCATCCAACCCTCCGGCTTCCAGTATGACCCAGTCGGCCCGAATTCTGGAAAGCGCCGGTTCATTGCCATAGATGCCCATATCACGTTCTACCTGCCCGCCTACCAGGTGCAGGGTGGGAATGCGGCTGTGAAACGCCCGCCAGGCAACGTTCAGCCCGTTTGTGATCAGGGTCAGCTGTTCGTGGTCGCTCAGGAAGGCGACCAGCTCTCCGGTGAGCGTCCCCGGTCCCAGGAAAACCACATGGTCCGTTGCGATCATGCGGACGGCGGTTTCGGCGATGCGCCGATCGATCTCGGTTGCCGGTTGGATGTCTGGACCGCCTTCGCGCAGAATAGCGCCTCCGTGAACGCGATGAAGGCGCCCGGTTGTTTCCAGAGTGGCCAGGTCGCGCCGGATGGTCACCGGATCTACGCTGAAATGGGCTGCCAGGTCTGTTACACTGACACTGCCGCTTTGCGTCAATAATTCCATTATCAAGGTGCGTCGTTCAGTACCTAACATGGCTTATGGTTCTTTCCCTAAACGACCTTACTATAGCATCGGGTGCACGCTTTGTCAATCGAAAAATGAATAAACGTGCATAAGCGTGCTGATTCGTGCGTTTGCGTGCGGCTTTTCTCAATCGCCATCGCGGGCGTCTGGGTTCTCGGGGAGTGGTGTGAGGGGTAAGCCGTATACGGCTTCGACGATTTGCCGGAACATGGGAGCGGCAACGGTTGAGCCTTCGCCCACAGTTTCTACCATGACGACGGCGGCCAGGGTTCTTTCGCCGGCGGGAAAATAGCCGGCGAACCAGGCATGAGGAAGTCCGGTCACGCCGGGAGCTTCTGCGGTGCCTGTTTTCCCGGATACGGGAATATCCAGGCCCGTAAAACGGTGGCTGGCCGTGCCGATCGCATCTGTGGTTACCGCGCGTAATGCGGTCTGAAGGCGGGCGAGGGTCTCTTCGGAGATGGGAAGGTTGCCTTGCGCTAGTGGTAGTGTCGGCTGTTCGCTGAAGCCGCTGCCTTCTCCGACACGGTCGATCAGGAAAGGCCGGTAAAGCGTGCCGCCATTGGCGACGGCGCCCAACATCTGGACGACTTGTAGCGGCGTGACCAGTAGGTATCCTTGGCCGATGGCCAGGTTCACACTGTCTCCTGCCGACCAATTTTCGAAATAGGTCTCCAATTTCCAATCCGGCGCCGGCATCAGGCCGGCCGCCTCCGGAATCTCGGTAAGTCCTGTTGCTGCGCCCAATCCGAAAGCGGCGCCATATTCGGGCAACAAATTGGGCGAACTGTTGTCGAGCGCCATCCCGAGTTCGTAGAACACGACGTCACAGGAGGCCGCCAACCCATCCATGAGATTGATCGGACCATGCCCGGTTTCCAGCCAGCAGGCCTTGCGATTGGCTGCGCCCAGCCCATCCCAATATCCCGGACAGGTGTAGATGCTGTCTGGAGTGGCCAGGCCGGTTTCCAGGGCGGCGGCCATGGTCACGATTTTGAAGACGGATCCACAGGGGTAGAGGCCCTGCGTGGCGCGGTTGAGCAGTGGAACTTGGGGATCGTTCAGGAGCAGTTGGCGCTGCCAGGCGTCCGTCGGTCTGAGGAAGACGTTGGAATTGAATTTTGGGACACTAACCATGGCAAGGATGGCCCCGGTGTCTGCGTCCATCAGGACCGCGGCGCCGGGTTGTCCGGCCGCACTTACGATATTTTCTACCGCGTCTTGCAAAGCGCGGTCGAGTGTTGTGTAGAGAGGGCGGCCCCGTTCGGGGTCGCGTTCTGCAAGGACGCGGAGATGATTGCCGTCCGCGTCGATCAGGGAGAGGCGCCCCCCATTCTTTCCCGACAAGATGGATTCCCCCCAGGCTTCGAGTCCCGCCACCCCGACCAGCGCATCGGCGCGGTACCCTGCCTGCCGGTAGGTTTCGGCCTCCTCGGCCGGAATGGGCGCTACCCAACCTATCACGTGGGCTCCCACACCGTCGAGGGGATAAAGCCGTCCAGGGCGCGCGCGTCTCTCGATGCCGGGGATAGTGAGAAACGCATCGAATGCCAGGCTCTCATCCCCGGTGATGTCCGCAATGGGGATGAACCAGTCTGTTGGCTGTCCGACATAGGCGGCCTGGATTTCCGATTCCGGCGCGCCCAACACCTGGGACAGGTTTGCCAGCAGTGTGGCTTCGTTTTCGATCTGGTTTGGAATGACGCCTACCGTCACGATGGTGCTGAGCGTCGCCAGCGCGGCGCCCTCGCGATCGTAGATATTGGCCCGGGTGGGTACCTGGTATTCGATGGCAAAGGCGTTAGCGCCTGCCAAATCCGGCCAAATGGCCTCGCGCCGCCATTCCACCCACCACTGTTCATCTTCCCGGGTCAAATGCAGCTGGTTGGTTGCTTGCAGCGTCCCAAAAAGCGCCGTCTCCCAGGATACTGCGAAATCAATCCACCCGGTCCCTTCTGCGACCGCGAGCTGCTGCGGTTGGGCGGTCACTGCATAAGCGGTCGTTGTGTTTAGCGCCGTGTTGTAGGCCAGGGTGAAATCCTCCTGGCTAAGCCCGGCGCGCAGATCGGGCGCCAAATAAGCGTACATCTGCGCATAGTCAAAAGAACTCCAGGCCGCCAGAAAGCTGCGTCCTACCGACTCGGCGGCGGAGAACTCAGGCAACGGCGTAGGTGAAGCTGTAGGCAGGGCTTCCGGTGTTGGCGAGGGGGAGGGCGTGCAGCTCCACAGTATTGAGATAAGGATCAGGATCAGGAACACCTGGCGTGACTTCATAGGCAAACACCTTCATCGGGGCCTGGGCATGAATAACCGAAATGGCGACGGCAGAGCGCGGGCATGTCGAGGGTCAGTTCTGCTCCGCAGGCGCGCAGGAGGGTTGCCACGGCGCACAGCGGCAGACCTACCACGTTGGCGTAACAGCGGTCCATGTGCAGTACGGGTCGGAAATCGGGATGTTGCACGGCATAAGCGCCGGCCTTGTCGAAAGGGTCGCCCGTGGCAATATAAGCGTCGATCTCCCGGTCGCTGTAAGCGCGCATTTGAACGTCGGTGGTCGCCCTGCGGGTGAGCTCACAGTCGCCCTGGAGATCGCGCAATGTCACGGCGCTATGGACGCGGTGCGGGCCTGCGCGCAATTGCCGGAGCATGGCGCGGGCTTCATCGGCATCCTGGGGCTTTCCCAGAGCGTGGTCGCGATACTCAACAACGGTATCGGCGCTGAGTATCCAACACGCGGCCTGGTTCCCGCGCGACAAATCCGCAACAAGATTCCTGGAGAGCGCTTGTCCTTTGGCGCGGGCCAGGCGCACTGCCAACATTGCGGGTACTTCTCCGTTGCGCGGTGTTTCGTCCACCGTTGCGGAGGCGACG
>JAFGNR010000163.1 GCA_016926915.1 Anaerolineae bacterium | reverse complement strand
GAACCGTTTATCCCGCAAACTACGCCGCTGCCTACCGCCACGGCCCCCGGCGATGCTGGCGGCCCTTCGACCGGCGGCACGGATGAACCCAACGACCAGCCCTATGGCGATGTCTTCTTCGAAGATTACGGCGTCAACCCCCGCATCGATACGGAGGATGATCCCCTCTCCACTTTCGCCGTCGATGTGGATACGGGATCTTACACCGTCATGCGGCGCTTCATCCGCGATGGTTACCTGCCCCCTGACGAATCGGTGCGGGTCGAGGAGTATGTGAACTTCTTCGCTCAGGGGTACGCGGCGCCATCCGAGGCCGCTTTCGCGATTCACCTCGAGGGGGCGCCGTCGCCTTACGCGGAGAATTACCACCTGGTGCGCGTGGGGCTTCAGGGGTACGAGATTCCTCCAGAGGCGCGGGATGATGTCGTGCTCACCTTCGTCATCGATGTCTCCGGCTCCATGGATATGGAAAACCGGCTGGGATTGGTGCAGGATACGCTGGCGCTCCTGGTCGAGGGCCTACGCCCGACCGACCAGGTGGGCCTGGTGGTTTACGGGTCCAAGGCGCGCGTGCTCCTCGAACACACGCCGGTGGGCGAGGCGGATACTCTGATGCACGCGATTCGCCAGCTGCGCTCTGAAGGGTCCACCAATGCTGAGGAGGGACTGCGCGTCGCTTACCGGCTGGCATGGGAAGCCTTCGATCCGGAGGCTATCAATCGCGTGATCCTCTGCTCCGATGGCGTCGCCAACGTGGGACGCACGGGCCACAATTCCATCTGGGAGCAAATCGCCGATTATGCGGAAGAAGGGATCTACCTGACCACCGTGGGATTCGGCATGGGCAACTTCAACGACGTGCTGATGGAGCAGCTGGCCGACAACGGCGACGGCTTCTATGCCTACGTCGATGATATCAAAGAGGCCGAGCGCGTCTTCGTGCACGATTTGACCTCGACGTTGCAGGTCATTGCCCGTGACGCCAAGGTGCAGGTCGCATTCTATCCCGACGTTGTCAGCCGCTACCGCCTGATCGGCTACGAGAACCGCGAGGTCGCTGACGAGGACTTCCGCAATGACGCCGTCGATGCTGGCGAGATCGGCGTGGGCCACAGCGTCACGGCGCTCTACGAGGTGAAGCTGCGTGCGGAAGCTCCGCCCAACGCCGCCGCGCTCACCGTCTACCTGCGCTGGGAAGATCCGGACGACGGCGAGGTCCGCGAAATTAACCATACCCTGGCCCGATCCGAATTCGCTGCCCGGTTCCAGGAGGCGTCGCCGCGCTTTCAACTCGCCGTTGTGGTAGCAGAATACGCCGAAATTCTGCGCAACAGCTACTGGGCCCACGATGCGGGCCTCACTCTGGAAGACATCGCGCGGGATGCGGCGCGCATTGCCGAATACCTCCCGGACGACGCCGACGTGCAGGAGTTCGCCCGCCTGGCGGGGCAGGCTATCGCCTATCGCGCCACGCAATCGAACTGACGGTCTGGGGATGAAGGCTTTTTCGGAACGGAAGACCCTGTGTAGCTGCAGGTGAAGTTGTCTTTGACCTGGCGTGTTTTCTCAAACACGCCAGGTCTGTAGTTCTTCTAAAACATGCATATACACGCATTATCCTCTTGACTTTCCGGCGCTTATGTGCTATTCTTAACTCATAACGATCATAAACGAGCGTATAAATGAGCACAAACGAAACCTTACTGAAGATAGAGCGCCATGACCGCATTAAGCAATTGGTCGATGACCGGGGCAGCGTGACGGTTCAGGAGCTCAGCCAGCTCTACGAGGTCAGCGAGGCGACCATTCGCCGGGATCTCGAGGATCTCGATCGTAGGGGGGCGGTCCGGCGCACTCACGGCGGCGCGGTGAAGGCCGAGAAGGCGCCCAAGGAGCCGCCTATCATCCAACGTATCGGGGATCGACCGGCCGAGAAAGAACGCATCGGGCGGGCGGCGGTGGACCTGATTCAGGATGGCGAAACGATTTTCCTGGGCAGCGGCACCACCGTTATCGAGGTCGCCCGCAGTTTTCCCCCAGACATTCACCTGACGGTGATTACGAATTCGCTGCCGGTCGTCAACGAACTGGCGACCCGTCCCGGCATCGAGCTGGTCGTCATCGGCGGCATCCTGCGCCAGACCGAGCTATCGATGGTGGGGCATGTGGCCGAGCAGGCCATCCGGGAGTTTCGGGCCGATCGCGCTTTTCTGGGAATGTACGCCGTCGATGTCGCGTGCGGGTTCACAAACGATTATCCCCCCGAGATCATGACCGACCGGGCGATCATCGCGATTTCCCGGCAGCTAGTGGTGCTCGCCGATCACAGTAAGTTCGGGCGCGTCAGCTCCATGTTGATTTCCCCGGTTACCTCGGCGGATGTGATCATTACCGACCGGGCGACGCCGGAGGAGACCATCCGGCAACTCCGTGATCTTGACGTCGAGCTCATTTTGGCCTGACGCGGCGGAGGGATGAGATGTTGCTTGAAGCTTACCGGCCCCAGTCGAAACTGCAGGTGCCGGCCACGTCTATCGAACGACCGCGCTTTCCCGTGATCGATGCGCATAACCACGTCGGGTCGATCTTTGGCGGGGATTGGCTCGCGCGTCCTGTGGGCGAATTTCTGGCGATTCTCGACGCAGCTGGCGCGCGCGTCTTTGTCGATCTGGACGGCGGCTGGGGAGAGTCGTTGCTCCAACGGCACCTGGAGCATTTCAAGGCGGCGGCGCCGGACCGTTTCGTCCATTTCGGCGGGGTCAACTGGTCGCGCTGGCCCGAATTGGGGCAGCGGTTTCCGGAATGGGCTGCCGTCCGCCTGCGCGAGCAGGTCCGCTGGGGCGCGCAGGGATTGAAGATCTGGAAGCAGTTTGGTCTGGAGGTGCGCGATTCCAACGGGTATCTCGCGCCGGTCGATGATCCCCGGCTCGATCCGCTGTGGGCGTCCGCCGCCGAGTTAGGGATCCCGGTGCTGATCCACGTGGCCGATCCGGCGGCCTTTTTCGATTCGCTTGACGCGCGCAACGAACGTTGGGAAGAACTTCACGCGCATCCCGACTGGCATTTCCCCAGCCCGCCTTACCCGGCCTTCGAGACTCTCGTCGAACAACTGGCCAATCTGGTGTTGCGCCATCCGAATACGACCTTTATCGGCGCTCACGTGGGCTGTTACGCCGAAAATCTGGCCTGGGTCGCGGCGCTGCTGGACCGCGCTCCCAACTTCTACGTCGATATCTCGGCCCGCATCTCCGAACTGGGGCGACAGCCCTACACTGCTCGCCGCTTTTTCCTCGACTACGCTGATCGTATTCTCTTCGGGACCGATATGGGGCCTGATCTGGAGACTTATCGCCTCTATTATCGCTTTCTCGAAAGCGCCGATGAATACTTCGACTACGGTACCGGCGAGATGCCTGCCCAGGGGCGCTGGCGCATCTACGGGCTGAATCTGCCGGATGACGTGCTGGAGCGCGTCTATGCTCGCAACGCTGCGAGCCTCCTGGGTATCAAGGGAGTGCTGTCATGAACCAACCCGGACGTCATACCTATCACGAAATCGTCAGCCAACCTGAGGCCTGGCAGCAGGCGTTGGCGGCGGCGCGCGCTGCACAACCGGAAGTCGCCGCTCTGTGGAAAGGCTCTCGCGCTGTTCCTGTAGTGTTCACCGGTTGCGGGTCTACCTATTATCTTTCGTTGGCGGCAGCGGCTCTGTTCCAGATGCTTACCGGGCGACCTGCCAGGGCCATCCCCGCCGGAGAGCTGCTGCTTTACCCGGAGGTTACGTACCTGGAGGCCGCGCCCGCGGTGCTGGTTGCCATTAGCCGGTCCGGGACCACGACCGAGACTGTAGAGGCCGTGGCGCGTTTCAAGCGGGCAGACCGGGGACCGGTGGTCGCGATCACCAATGACGGGAATGCGCCGCTGGCGGGGACCGGCGACCTCATCCTTGCCATCCCTGCCGGGCAGGAGCAAAGCGTGGCGCAGACGCGCTCGTTTGCCTCGCTGTATGTCGCTGCCTCGGCCTTCGCCGCTCTCAGCGCCGGGCGTGAAGAACTGGTGCACGCCATGGAACGTCTGCCCGCTGTGGGCGACCGGTTGCTTCACAAATACGCGCCGCTGGCCCAAGAGACCGGAGAGATGACCGCCCTGGACCGGTTCTATTTTCTGGGCAGCGGCCCTCGCTATGGTCTGGCCTGTGAGGTCAATCTGAAGATGAAAGAGATGACCCTGACCCATAGCGAACCGTTTCACTTCTTCGAGTTCCGTCACGGTCCGATGTCGATGGTGGGGGAGACGAGCGCCGTTATCGGGCTGTGCTCGATGGCCCACGCCAGTCTGGAGCAGGCCGTCCTCGATGAGATGCACGCGCTGGGCGCCTGCACTCTATCGCTGGGTGAACAGGGGACGGGGGTCGCCTTTGCCAGCGGCCTACCCGAGGAAGTCCGCAATGTCCTCTATCTTCCCGTTTTGCAGCTGATGGCTTACTACCGCGCCCTGGCCAAGGGTCTCGATCCTGACAACCCGCGCCATTTGAGCGCCGTCGTGCACCTGGATGCCCGTGCTTTGGGGCGTCGCGACTAGACCATGAAGCGTGAAGCCCGGACCCTGTGCGGCGCGCCCATCGCGCCAGTGCGAAGCGCCGGCATTGCCGGTGGGCTTTCCGGACAGGCAGCTCGCCTGCTCGACGCAAGAATCTGGCTGACGGCTGAGGGCTGAACGCTCATCGCTATTCCAAAGGAGGTGGCGCGCGAAACACATCGATATCCCATGCCGATTTCGTTCCGGTCTACTAATCAAGAGGAGGAAGTAAGATGAACGTAAGACGTGTGCTGTTGTTGGCCCTTTTGCTGGCAGGGCTTCTCGTTTTCTCGGCTTGCGGAGAACCTTCCGGCGGCGAGGAACCGGCCGCCGGGGAAGGCGGGAAGGTCTCGTTGCGTCTGTGGACGCACCAGAACAACGCCTTCAACGCTGGATATGAAGCTTTGATCGCTGCGTACCTGCAGGAGAACCCCAACGTCGAAATCACCTTGGAGACCTTCGACTACGATCTCTACATCCAGACCCTGCAGACCGCCATGCCTGCGGGCGAGGAAGCCGACATTCTGCAACTGTTCGGCACGTGGACTGCCCAATATGCCGAGCGCCTGGCGCCTGCGCCGGATAGCGTCATGAGTGTCGAAGCGGCGCGCAACATGTTCTACGGCGCGCCCATCGGGGGCTTCATCGTCGACGGCCAGCTCTACGGTCTGCCCCAGGAATTCAACCTGGAATATGGCGGCGTCCTGGTCAACAAGACCAAGTTCGAGGCGGCCGGCGTGACCTACCCGCCGCAATGGGCCGCGATGGACGACGTGTTGGCGGATGCCCTGGCCCTCTCCGAGATCGACGACGCCGGCGTGATGACAACGGCGGGATTCCACTTCACAGCCAGCGATCCCAGCGCGTTTGCCTTCCTTGCCGGGATCAAGCAGCGGGGCGGCGATTACTGGAACGCTGATAAAACCGGCTTCACGTTCAACACCCCTGAAGCCAAGGCTACCTTGCAGTGGATGGTCGATGCGGTGGAAGCCGGGGCCGTGGATCCGATCTTCTTCAATGATGAAGAGAACTGGGTTGGGGATGCCTTCTTCGAAGGCCGCGTGGGAATCGGGTACATTGGCGCCTGGGCCATTGCCGAGGGTCGGGCGAACTATCCCGATTTTGGCGACGAGTGGGATTATGCCTGGCTGCCTTCTGCGCAAGGCGATCCCTTATTCGTGGCCGATTCCGGATGGGGTCTCGCTGTCTCACCCAACAGCGCCCATCAGGACGTCGCCTGGGATTTCGTGAAGTTCGTTGCCGCCGACCCCGGCAATGCGCGCCAATGGAATATCGCCAGCGGCACCATCCCGGCCTTGCCGGAAGTGGCCGAATCTGCTGAGATCGCTGCCGAAATGCCTTGGGTTTCACAGGCATTGGGCATTCTCCCCAGCGGTGAGTATCTTGGCAATATGCCCGACCGCGACCTGATCGTCTATGACATCGTCTATCCGCACCTGCTCAATGCGTTACAGGGGATCGAGACGATCGACGACGCTTTGGAGGCGATGGACGCCGAGGCCAACGCGACGTTTTAGGCGTCTGTTGGGGGCAGGGGCGTCCCGCGCCCCTGCCCTTTTTGGCGCAGTTGCTTTTGATTCCTGCAACGGAGGCAAAATATGGCTAACTTGAGACGCAAAACGAAACGGCGCCCCGGCGGCGGGCTGAAGGCCGGACAACGACGCTTCGTGCGGCGTATCGCGATCCCCATGGTGCTCTACGAGTCCATCGGTGTGTTTTCGCTCGTCTGGGCCTTCGCGTTGATGTTCTTCGAATACAGCCCCGGTCGCAAGGGCGGCCCGATTCTCGGTCTGGGCGGCAGCAATCCTTTCGT
>JAFGNR010000162.1 GCA_016926915.1 Anaerolineae bacterium | reverse complement strand
CTCAATGCGGTTGTCGCTTTGGATGAGATGATTATACTATGTTGCAGGGGAAATCATGGATCTATTCGAGCATACACGCAAAGAGGCCGCAAAGAGAGAAGCCCCCCTCGCTGCACGCATGCGACCGCGAACTCTGGAGGAGTTCGTGGGGCAGGAAGATATCGTGGGGGAGGGTAAGCTCCTGCGCCGCGCTATCGAAACAGACCGGCTGTTTTCATCGTTGATCTTCTGGGGACCGCCGGGAACAGGGAAGACGACTCTCGCCACGATCATTGCCAATCTTACCCGGGCGCACTTCGAAACCTTGAGCGCTGTACTCGACGGCGTGGCCGACCTGCGCCGCACAGTCTCGGAGGCCCGTGACCGGCGAGGGATGTATGGAAAACGCACTATCCTGCTGGTCGATGAGATTCATCGTTGGAACAAGGCGCAGCAGGATGGGCTGCTTCCGGTGGTTGAGGATGGAACGATCACGTTGATCGGCGCCACTACAGAGAATCCCTATTTCTCGATTATCTCTCCATTGATCAGTCGCTCGCGGATCTTTCGATTCCGTCCCCTGACCAATGTACAGGTTGCGGATTTGATCCTCAAGGCCCTGCACGACCCCCGGCGGGGCTACGGCGCCCAGGCGATTCAAATGGACGATGAAGCCCTCGCGCATCTGGCCGAGATTGCAGGGGGGGATGCCCGCACCGCACTCAACGCGCTGGAATTGGCTGTGGAATCAACGTCGCCCGGCGAGGATGGTGCGCGTCATATTACACTGTCCGTGGCGGAAGAGTCGATTCAGCGGCGGGCATTACAGTATGACAAGGCTGGCGACCAGCACTACGATACCATCAGCGCTTTTATCAAGTCGGTCCGGGGTTCTGATCCTGACGCTGCGCTTTACTATCTGGCCAAAATGGTGCTGGCGGGTGAGGACCCACGTTTCATCTTGCGTCGTCTCCTGGTGCTGGCCGCGGAAGACATCGGGTTGGCCTCGCCCATGGCGATTGTTGTCGTGGCCGCGTGCGCCCAAGCCTTTGAGTGGGTCGGCATGCCTGAAGGTCAATACCATCTGGCCGAGGCAACGCTCTATCTGGCAACCTGCGCAAAATCGAACAGCGTGGGCGCCTATTGGAAAGCCCTGGAAGAAGTAGAGGAACATGGTTATCGCCCGCCGCCGGTCTATATTCGCGATCAGCATACCTTGCTCGATAGTGAACGCGCTCAGGCGTCGGGCTATAAATACCCGCACGATTATCCCACCGGTTGGGTAGAACAACGCTATTTGCCCCAGGGGGTACGCGGGGAATGGTTCAAACCGAAAGGACACGGTTTCGAGCAGAGAATCATCGAAACGCTCAAGCAGATGAAGAAGACGAACAAGTCATGATCTGGTATAGCCTGGTTCTATGCGGCTTGAGGATGATTGATGACATGATATGGAGGATATGATGGTAGCACTAACCTGGTATGGTCACGCAACCTGGCAAGTCGAAACGGTAGGTGTAAAGATTTTGATCGACCCTTTCTTTACCGGTAACCCGGTTGCTCCGGTGAACGCCGGTGAGGTGGAGGCTGATTTCATTGTCGTTACCCACGGACACGGCGATCACGTGGGTGACACGGTCGCCATTGCCCGGCGTACCGGCGCCACAGTGATTGCGAACGCCGAGATTGCTCGCTGGGTCGGGGCCAAGGGCGTCGCTTCTGTACATGCCCAGCACATCGGCGGCGGATTTCATTACCCGTTTGGTTATCTCAAATTGACCATTGCCGTGCACGGTTCGTCGCTGCCGGATGGGACGTATGGCGGAATGCCGGCGGGGGTATTGCTCACTGTCGAGGGTAAGAAAATCTACCACGCCGGGGATACCGGGCTGTTTGCCAGTATGCAGCTCATCGGCGACGAGGGCATAGACATCGCTATCCTGCCCATTGGCGATAATTACACTATGGGGCCGGAGGATGCGCTGCGCGCTGTAAAGTTGTTGCGGCCACGAAGGGTCATTCCCATGCACTTCGAGACCTGGGAGCTGATCGCACAAGATCCGCATGCCTGGGCTGCTCGTGTCCGCGCTGAGACGGATTCGGAACCTCGCGTCATGGAGATCGGAGAAACGCTTTCGCTGCTCTGAATATGCAGGATCCTATTACCGCGCGCGTGTTGCAGATTCTGGAGGAGGCGCCGGAGGCATTTGTGCCGGTGGCGACCCTTTATGAAGCTCTTGCCAGACAAGGCGCCCTGTCGTGTTTCGACGAGGCGGCTTTCCAGCAGCTTCTGGAAACCGACGAGCGTTTCCTGGTGATAGGCGGTCTCAATACCACGCTGGTGTTGGATGAAGAGATCACCAATGGGCTTGAAGTATTGAGCGCGCTTACCGGTCCCTGGGCGCTGTTGCGCTCCCGAATAGATTCGCCGTTGGAGATCATGACGGGCCTGCTTCATCACTTGCAAGAGATGAACCGGGCCATGGAACAGGCTTGGCGAACCTTGCTTGATGCACCGGAGGCGCAGGATAACTTGCTCAGTCTCCTGATGTTAGGGGATCTGTTGGAGCGCAAAGTGCGTTTCGCGCTCACCAAAGCACTCAAGAACCGGGTGGAAGTTGAGGGGCTTGAGGCTCTGCCGCCTGAGTTGTTCTGGTGAGGGCGAAGTGACATGGGGCTATCCCGCAGACGCAGGGTTTCTGGGCCGCGTGTCCGCTCGGGTTTGCTAACCCGCCCGGCGCGCCTTCTGGCGCTGCTCTGTGGCCTGGGGGTGCTTTTTCTCTGTGGTGGCGGGTGCGACGCCCGGCGTGATCCGCTGGCCCGTATTCAGGAGTCCGGCGTGCTGCGGGTAGCCACGGATCCGTCGTTTCCACCATTCGAATTCGTCACTGCAGAGGGGCAGATGGCCGGCATTGATATCGAACTGATGCAGGCATTTGCTCGCTGTCTTGACGTCGATGTCCACTTCAGTACGACGACGTATGATGGCCTGTACGATGCCTTGATCGCCGGACAGGCGGATGTGATTGCTTCGGCCATTTATCCCGATCCCTTACGTACGCAGGATTTCGTATTCAGTACGCCTTACTTCGACGCTGGGACCGTGTTGGTGGTCCCGGCTTCGAGCTCCATTGCTGAACCGGTGGATCTCGCCGGGAAGCAGATTCTCGTTGTCTTTGGGACGGAAGGGCACATGGCGGCCATGGACCTGGAAGTCTCGTTGACGCCGGCTCCCGAAATCGATACCGTGCAGAGCGCTGAAGAGGCGCTGGCGGCGCTCCTGCGCGGAGAGGGCGACGCCGTCATGGTAGATCATTTGGCTGTGCAGGTTGCGTTGCACCGGGGCGAACCTCTGCGTAGTATAGAGCCGGCGCTCACACATGAACCCTATGTGATCGCGGCGCGCAAAGATGAAAGTGCCTTGATCGATGCCTTTGATGTCTGCCTGGAGGACATGAAGCGTGACGGCGTGTTCGAGAGGTTGATGTCCAACTGGCTGAAGTGACGCCCGCCAGAGTGTTGTTTCAACCGGTTGGATCTATCGTTCACGGCTACTGTTTCATTATCGGTTAACGCAAATTGTGGTAAAATTCCGTCGGCCCCAGGAAGGGGCCGGGGTCTCCTTCCTGGGAGATGTTGATATTCTCAGTCAAGGAGGCTTTGAGCAATGACCCAACTGCATGTCTCCAATCATCCATTGGTGAAACACAAACTCACTCTTCTTCGCGACAAAAACACCGATTCCAAGAAGTTCCGTGAACTGGTCAAGGAAATCGCCATTCTGCTGGCTTATGAGGCGACTGCCGATTTGAGCACTGCAATGGCGCCAATCGAGACGCCATTGGCTCCGATGGAAGGGGTTCGGGTCAAAGAAACTATCGGCCTGGTGCCCATCCTGCGCGCCGGGTTGGGGTTGGTGGATGGCGTCTGGGAAATGATGCCTTCTGCCGAGGTCTGGCACATTGGTCTTTTCCGGGATGAACGTACCCTGCGCCCGGTGGAATATTACAACAAACTCCCCGTGAGTCCGACTGTCGATGTCTGTCTGGTGCTCGATCCCATGTTGGCCACTGGGGGGTCGGCGATTGCGACGGTAGATATTCTCAAGAGATGGGGCGCGCATCGCATCAAGTTCATGGGCGTGATTGCTGCACCCGAGGGTGTTGCAGCATTTACCAAGGCTCATCCCGATGTCCCGATTTTCGTTGCCGCCGTCGATGATCATCTCAACGAGAACGGCTACATTGTGCCGGGTCTCGGCGACGCAGGAGATCGACAATTCGGCACGGCTTGATTCGAGGCGCTGGGGCGCGAGTGTAATAGATGGCTGAGGCATTTTTCGGCGGCCACGGACTGTTCTATCTGGCAATCCTGGCGGCGAGTTTTGTGCTTTCCCTGGTGTTTACCCAACTCGCCCGCCGGTTAGGTGTGCGTCTGGGCCTGGTGGCAACGCCGGGAGGGCGGCGCCGGCATCAGGGGGTCGTCTCGCGTCTGGGAGGCGTGGGCATCGCTGCCGGTTTCTTCGGCGCCCTGGCGCTGGCTCAAGCCTATGAGATTCCCACTGCCGATCACCACGAAACCCGGCGATTGTGGGGACTGATCATCGGCGGGGCTTTGATGTTCATCCTCGGATTGTTGGATGACCGTTTGGAATTTCCGGCCTGGACGCAATATCTTAGCTACTTGCTTGCCGCCGGGGTGGCGATTGGGACATTGATCATCCTGGAGCAATTCAATAACCCCTTGACCGGTAAGCTGATCAACCTTCCCTGGTTCTTGTATATGCCCTTGACGGTCTTCTGGATTACCGGGATGATCGTCACCGTGAATTGGCTCGATGGGCTAGATGGGCTGGCAATAGGAGTCACGGCGATTATGGCTGTGGTGTTGGCGCTTCACATGATCCGCATGGTTCAATACAGTGTCGCCCCGCAGGCAATTGCGCTGTTGGGGGCGGCGTTGGGATTCCTCGTCTTCAATTTACACCCGGCCAAAATCCACATGGGTAGCAGCGGCGCCTTTCTCGTAGGGTATTTGTTGGCGGCCCTGGGGCTGATCGCCGGAGCGCGGGTGGCGATGGTCCTGATGGTCATGGGGATTCCCGTCATTGACGTTGCCTGGACGATCATTGATCGCATCCGGCATGGCAGACGCCCCACAGAGGGGGACCGCCGGCATCTGCACTATCGCTTGCAGGACGCCGGTCTTTCGACGCGGACTATCGTTGCGCTTTACTGGCTTTTCTGTGCTATGTTCGGCGCCCTGGCGCTGGTGCTCTCCCATAGCCTCTACAAGCTATTGGCGTTGAGCGTTTTGGGGGTGTTGACGCTCGTGCTCTTGCTTTTCTTGAGCCGGGATGACGCTTCTCCCCCGCCGTTCTGAGACTGGAGCCGTATATATGCCTTTCCGACCCGGCGGCAAACGCTTGGTGAATCTCATGCTCTGCGCGACCGCGCTTGTCGTGCTGGGCGCCTGCTCTGATTCTCCGACTGCGGCGCCGGCGCCCACGACGGCGCCGCCTGTTTTGGCTGTCCCAGAAGCCACGGCCACCGCCGTGGAGCAGACTGCGCCGCCGCAGGTTGCCCGTCTGGTCGTTTGCTCTTTGGAACCCTCGACCCTGAGTCCCTTTGCGGCAACCCAGACGGTTGCCGATCTCGTGGCGCTCTATTTCGAGCCGCCGGTCGAACGCGTGGGCTATCAATGGGAGCCCCGTCTGGTGACCCGTATCCCCTCTCTGGAAAACGGCGACGCTGTCACCCGG
Source organism: Anaerolineae bacterium (assembly GCA_016926915.1). Lineage (GTDB taxonomy): Bacteria > Chloroflexota > Anaerolineae > B4-G1 > SLSP01 > JAFGNR01. Next base: position 4,801 of record JAFGNR010000162.1, on the reverse strand, counting down.
ACGATCCCGGCGCCGTTCGAAGGCCGTTACGTGGACACAGCCGGCCTCGTCGTGTCGAGTGTCTATACAGGACCGCTCGCACTCTCCCAGCTGGTCGTCACCTTTACCTTGAAAACCGGTCTTCAGTGGTCAGATGGCGAACCGTTATTGGCCGAAGATGCGCTCCTGGGGTTCCGGTTGGCGCAAGAGGCGTCTCAGGGCTATTGGGCAACGCTGGCCGAACGCACCGAGGCGTTCGAAGCCGTGGACGCGCATACACTACGCTGGACGGGATTACCGGGCTTTCGAACAGCCGATTTTCCGGCGTTTCTTTTTCTCCCGCAGCCGGTGCACCGGTATGAGGGGCAGAGTTTCGAGCAGATTCTCTCGGATGCGCATCCTCTGGCGACGGGACCGTTCATGATTGCTTCTTGGGAGCCCGGAGCCGCTTTACGACTCGCGCCCAATCCCTACTTTGCCGGTTCTGCTCCGAAGCTCGAGGAAATTGTCGTTACGTTTCCTCCCTATGATCTGTCTCAATGGCCATACCTTTTGACGACCGGCGAGTGCGACGTTGTGCTTCCGGAACCGGCAATGCAGGTGGATTGGCGATCTTGGGTGGCTTTGCTGGCCGAACAACAGGCGCTCATCTGGGCCGATACGGGGCCGGAACCCACGTTCCAACGGTTAGATTTCAATCTGGACCCTGCCGGCGACGATTCTGCGGTGCTGGCGAATAGCAGCGTGCGCCTGGCGTTGGCGCATTGCATTGATCGGAGCCGGTTGGTCGCCGCGCAGCCCGGCCAGGCTTTGTTGGTTGCCGACACTTTCTTGCCCCGAGATCACCCCGCCGTCGCTGAAAGTGTATTGTCCACGGCAGTTTTCTCGCCGGAAGCCGGACAGAAGCTGCTCGATGCGGCCGGTTGGCGCGATGAGGATGGGGATGGCATTCGGGAGGCCCACGCCGTTCCGGACATCGCGGATGGCACGCCGTTGAGCTTCACGCTTTACCTGGCGCCGCAGTACACGATTCCGGCTGCTCATGTCGCAGCAAGTCTCGAAGCCTGTGGTGTGGGGGTCTTGCCCCGCCCAACCGATGCCCGCATCTTGTACCAGGGCGGGTCGTCAAGCCCGTTGTTTGGCCATGAGTTCGATATCGCGTTGTATGGTTGGTCTGCCGAGGCGCCCCACGTCTGTGGCGCCTGGCTCTCGGAGCGTATCCCCACTGCGGCAAACGACTGGACAGGTGAAAACTTCAGCGGCTACCGGTCGTCTGCCTACGATATGGCCTGTCATAGGGCATTGGCAGCCGTAGATGCCGGCGAGCAATACCTCGCGCTTCAGGAAGCGGCGAGTCTGTTGGCGCAGGATATGCCCACGGTCTTTTTGACGTGGCGACCTTTCTGGTTTGTGGCGCGCCCCGAGGTGGTGGGGATGCGGCCCGATGCTTCCAACGCTGCTGCCATCTGGAACATCGAGAGCGTCAGTTTGCGCGACTGACGCGCCGCAACCGATCTCGCGGCAGGCTGTCATGGAATTCTAGGATTTTTGTTTGGCTTGTACCCGCTTCATGAACCGTTCCCGGTCGATGAGGTAGCGTTCGTGGGTACAGGCGCCGATTTTCTCTTTTTCATCCCAGGCTTCGATGTCGAAGCGCAGTTTCCGCCCCTCGACTTCGATCAATTCTGCCCGCACCCGCACTTCCATCCCTACCGGTGTTGCTGCCAAATGTCGCATATCGATGTGGGTTCCGACGGCGCTCTGTCCCGTCTCCATCCAGGGATTGAGGGCTGTCTGGGCTGCGTTTTCCATCAAGGCGATGAGGTGTGGGGTACTCAAGACCGGAACCAACCCGCTGCCATAGGTGGCTGCAGTGTCAGATTCCGAGACGACGTGCGTAACTTCACCAACGAGACCGGGTTCGATGACCATGGAAGCGCTTCCTCCTCACGCGAGCGTCAAGTCAAGAGGGGCACGATAAATCCAAACAGGCACCAGATATCCAGTACTATCAAGCTGCCAACGACGCCCCCACCTAGTAGCGGGTCGTATCTCGGCGGGAGCAGCCCGGCAGCCAACGTCGCCCCGGCCGCGGTTCCGATCAAGGCCAGCGACCACAGGGGCAGATCTCCCTGCAACAAACCGGCGATGCCCAGCCCGATCGCCAACACTACTAACGCCAGCGACGTGAGCACCGCTAACCGCTTTTCGCGCAGTCGCGCCAACCCCAGCGCTCCTGCAAGCGCCAGAGCTGGGAGCGCCGGGAAAACGTAACGGGCCTGGTGCTGCACGTAGGTCAGGTTGTAATAGACGGGCAGGGCGAAAGTGATCACGGTTGCGGTTCCTAGAAGCAACAACGCATCCCGGCGCCGTGGTTCCGGACCTTGGGACAACGCCTCTCCAATCTGCCATGCCGTTCCCCAGAGTGCCAGACCCGAAAACAACGTTGCCCCCAGGTAGATGCGGGCATCGAGCACTACACCCATCCAGCCGAACTGCCCCCAGAACGACTGGAAAGCCGTTTTTCCGGCGTTCCGTAGGAACGGGAGTAAGCCATCCCGTGCTATCCAATCACCGGTCCGTGGCTGTCCCACAACCACGGCGTCGTGCCGTTGCAGTCCCATGAAATCAGGCCACCCATAGACGGTCACATTTCGCAGCCACCAGAGGCTGCCCATGAGCAGCGCCGGCGCCAGTATCAGCGCCCATTGTTTGAGCACCCAAGAAAACGAAAAACCGCCGCGTCGCTGCCGGAGGATCACCGCAAGTACCGCCAGGGGGAGCGTTACGTAGCCCGTCGTTTTGGTCAATAACAGTGCACCCAGCACTGCACCGAAGACAAGCGGAGAGACCGCTCCCCGGAGGTATCGTAGGGCCAGCAACAGCCAGAGTACCAGGAGCGCTTCGACGAGGGCGTCGTTGTTCACGCCGGCAAGCATGGCCACGTGTTGCGGCAGAAATGCAACGAGTCCTCCGGCCAACCACGCCAGTCCTGGACGTTGCGGGAAGATTTCCAAGGCCAGCCCCATGGCGCCCCCGACGGCAACCGCGCCCAAAGCCAGTGAAAAGAGCCTCAAGGGCAGCAGCGCCCCACCGGTCAAAGCGAAAATCGGCGTAGCCAGAAGATAGTAGAGCGGCGGTTGGTGGTCTTCGTATTCCAGGGGGGCTATTGTCAGTTCCGGCGGGAATCGCTCTGACGTCAACCGCTCCAAATACGCTTGATCGTAATCTCCGGCTTCCATCACCGGGAAGCCGTTGCCTTCAGCGAGCGAGCGAATGTAGTTGTAATGCGAAGGCTCATCGGGAACTTGCCAGCGTGGTGTGTAGATTGCATACAAGCTCCCGACCAACAAGAAGAGTAACAGGATAACTGCACCGGGCCAGTGGGTTTTCCATTTCATGGTTTTCATTGATTTCTTTCACGCTCAAGCACGATAGACAATACGTCTTCCGGTCAGATGTTCCAATGCCTTCTCCATCAGAAACAGCACCACAAAGAACGGCAAGTCGACGAGTAGGGTGCTGGCGCCAAGCAAGACACCCCACCGTACGGCCCCCGCTAGCAGCCCGGAGAGGCTGTCGAGTAGGATGGATCCGGCGCCTGCCAGGATTGCAAGGGCTGCGAAAAGAACGAGCAGTGCCCCCACAAAGGGCCAGGCGTGCATATCGGAGCGGCTGGGAAACATGGTATTACCGATGGCGAACACCAGATATGCCCAGATCCATGCATCCGGCATTTGAACCGCCATCTGCAGCTCGCTGAAGGCTGTGAGGAAATCGCCAGCAGCCAGGGCAGCTACCATCTCCGGCGTCCCGAAGACGAAATGGCCGATCAGCACGATGGCGGCGCTGCCCAGTAACAGTGGGGCGCCCCCGATGAAACTTGCCCGGAAGAAATCGGTGTTCTCGATGGGGACGACGCCCAGCCGAATGTGTCCGCCAACCCTTTTGGGCAGGATAGAAAGCCGCCCGATGCGGACGCCGAGAAGCTTTGCCGTCAGGGCATGGCTACCCTCATGCAGAAAAACCCCTGGAAACAGGACGAGCGCGTAAAGCCAGAGGGCTACTTCTGCGTCATTGGTGAGTAAAAACATTACGCCTTGAAGGTGTTGGTGTAGCCAATGGTCCGCCAGGTAGAGTAATACCAGAACCAGCGCCAATTCCCCCAATGCCACGAGTACCGGTTCAAGCGCTGTCATCATCGCCTTTCGACACTACCCCAAGTTGCAGAAACGTCATATGCTGACTATAGCAGCTTTCGTGTGTTGGGCAATCACCATATACAGTTGCGCTTTTTGGGGTTTCGGTTATCGTTGTGAATGCGATGAAATCAAGCGAGAGCATGCATGACTTATCAAATCCGCACGTCCCAATTTGAAGGCCCGATGGATCTGCTCCTTTTTCTGATTGAGAAGGAGGAACTAGACATTACGGCTCTGGCGCTGGCTAAAGTCACCGACGAATTTCTGGCATATGTCGAGACAATGCGCGGGCGGCTGGAAATGGAAATCGTGGCCGATTTCCTGGTCATCGCCGCTCGCCTGTTGTGGTTGAAATCACTGGTGTTGCTGCCGCGTCCCCCGCAATCTGTCGAGGCGGAGGGAGACGATATCGAAGATGAACTGGTTCAGCAGCTGCGCGCTTACCGGCAATACAAGGAATCTGCACAGTGGTTTCGCGAGCGCGATGAAGCCGGGTTGCGGACGTACGTGCATATTCCTCCTACCTTCCACGCACAGCGTGTTTTCCTTGATCTGACCGGTGTGACGGTGGAGAAGTTGCACGCAGCTGCCAAAACCGTTTTCTACCCTAACGAGGGTCT
>JAFGNR010000161.1 GCA_016926915.1 Anaerolineae bacterium | reverse complement strand
GGCGTCTCGCCGGCAACGGCGACGTCGAAGGGGAGCGTGGGATCGGCGCGCCGGGCCTGCACATAGGCCAACGCCTCGCGAAGTAGAGGCAGCACCTTCTCATCCTCCCACACTTCGAAGAGCGGGAACATACCATCCCAACGGGCCATACGGCGGAACGGCGGTTTGTTTGGCCAGAAGCCCCCCACCCAGATGGGGATGCGCGGCGTCTGCACCGGAGCAGGCTCGAAACGGGCCTCTTTGATGTGATAGTGACTGCCCGCATAGCTGAAGGGGGCGCCCGACCAAAGACCGGTGAGCACGTCCAGCCCTTCGTCGAGCATCGCGCCCCGCGTTTTGACGCCGGTCTCCTCGCCCAGGTCGTCCCATTCAGCCTGCCCGCCGCCGGTTCCCACAATGAGCGTCAGCCGCCCGCCGGAAAGCCGGTCGAGTGAAGCCGTCTCCCGCGCCAGCTTCCAGGGCCGGCGGCGCGGCACAGGCGTGATACACCCAAAGCGCAGGCGCTCCGTAGCCAACGCGATGGCGGTCAGCGTCACCCAGGGATCGAAGATGTTGTGGGGCCACCCAGCCACATGATCCCAGATGAAGAAACCCTCCCATCCGGCAGCTTCCGCCTCGCGCGCCATATCTGCAAGGTCGGCCGGACTGTCGTAGGGCCCAAAGTTCGGCGTGTAAATCGCGTACTTCATGATAGGTTTCCTTACACCGTAAGCAACGGTTCCTCGTTCTTGAGCACGTTCGTCAGGGCAATTCCCAGATACTGCACAGCGATGCCCAGCGCTTCCAGCTGCCCGGCGACGCCCAACTGATCGGCGCACGCCTTGCACGCGAGCACCTCGACCCCGGTCTCCTGCGCGACGGCAAGCCGCTTCTGGATCCCGGCATTCTCTGCCGCCAGCTGCGTCGCCGCGCCCCAGACCACCAGCGTCACGGCCTCCCACCAGCCAAACCGCAGGGCGTTGGTGGTGTACATCAGCACCATTTTCTCGGCGGTGACGGGATCGCCCGTCGTCCACAAGACATAGAGATGTTTTTTCTCTTCCGTCATAAATGGCCTCACTTCGTGATAGGAACGTAGACATACAGCTGGGAGTTAGCAGCATCCGCGACATCGAAGGTCTCATCGTAATACTCGAAGTCGGGACCGTCGGCGCGCCGGTAACCGGACTGAGGCAGCCACTCTTCGAAGGCATAACGGTAGGCCTCCCCAATGGTCGCGAGCTTGCAGGGGAAGACGGCATAGGTCTGTTCCGGTACGACCCACTGCTCCATGCCTTCGGGGAGTTCGGCGATGGCTTGCACTTCCAGGCCGGCGAGATAATCGAAGCTGCCATCCGGCTCTATAGCGCTGCTGCACACCCCATAAGCCTGTCCAATGCCGGAGGCGGCAGCAAGCAGTTCATCGACGCGGGTGTTGAACACATCCCACACTCCCTTGATCTCCTGGTTCTCGTTTTTCCCGTGGTACTTGAAGCCCACTACGGTGAACGCCGGTTTGGTCACAATCATCGGTTGCATTTTGTTTCTCTCCTGTTCTTGATAAGTTAAATACAAAGACGCCGGTTTCGGTTCGATCGGAAACTGCACCTCGGCGACGACTTCTGAAGTGGTACAGGGCGGTTCCGGTCCCCGCAGATAGACCTCGCGGTTAGGACCGGTCACCCGGTAACCGTTGCGCTCGATCCACGTAAGCAGCGCGTTGTAAGCATGCACGAGGTTTTCCAGCCGTCCATGGTGGACGGTACAGGCCAACGTTCTGACGGCAGGCAGCACGCGCACCCCCATGCCCGGGGCAGTGGGACTAGGCGCTGCCAGCGGCGCGGCAACTTCGACGTCGATGTCGCGCTCGCGGTACTCGCGGTCGTAGTAGATGGCAAGACAGGGATGCGTGGTGCCAGACTCCAATCCCCGGTCGCGCAGGTACGCGCAGAGCTCCTGAAACATATCGAAGATTCCATCATATGTCGGAATGGTACGCCGCACCCCCAGGATACGCTGGCGCGACGCCGCCTTGATCACCACCTCGTAGGGCGGCAGCGCGCCTTCCTGCTCGATCTGGTGCAGACGCGCTTCCACCCGCGAGAGGCGCGCCTGTTCTTCGCGGAGCAGCTGTTCGAGTTCGGCGTGTTTGAACCGCAACATCCCTCGCAGTTCTCCGGCAGGCAGATCCTTGCGCAGCACATCCTTGACCTGCTCCAGCGAGAACCCCAGGTACTTGAGCGCCAGGATACGGTTGAGGCGCGGCAGCTGTTCCGGCGTATAGTACCGGTAGCCGGTGAAACGGTCGATCCACGCCGGCGCGAGTAAGCCCAACTCCGCATAGTAACGCAGCGTCTTCACCGAGACCTGCGCCAGTTTCGAAAAGTCGCCGATCTTCAACATAACTGTATGGCTACCTCCATCCGTTGTAGGAGTTGCCCGGCGTCCTTACTTCACCACACGCGTGACGGCAGCCAGGGGCTTGCGGGGACGCGCCGGCGGTGCCTCATCGGGATAGCCCAAGCTCATGGCCGCAACCAGATGGTAGGGCTCGCCCAACCACCCGCGCAACTCCTCATAAGCATAGTAGACGTCGCAAATCCACAGGCTGCCCACCCCCTCGGCCAACGCCGCCAGCGACAGATTCTGGATGGCGGCGCCAATGGATTGCACACAGGCCACATTCCACAACACCTCATCGACGCGCCGTTCGCGGAAGAGGTTCTTCTCGGCAGTATTGAAGACAAACACTGTTACCGGCGCCTGTTCCATAATCGCCGCCGTGTGCTTACTGCTGCCCGGTGGAAGCCCCTGCACTGCACACGCTGCGATCCCCTCGTGCAGCACAGCGATCATCTCCGCGCGCTTATCCTCCTTCACCACGACGAAGCGCCAGGGCTGCGAATTCTTCCCCGATGGCGCTAGGGTCGCCGCTTCCAGCACGCGCGTGAGCACCTCATCCGGAATCGGATCCGGCTTGAACCGGCGAATGCTCCGGCGTTCACGAATTGCTTCCCAAACATCCATGGATTACTCCTTTACGAATGATGAATAGGCGAATACGTTCCACGTCCCCTCTCCATCCTCCATACTTCTTCTCCCTCAGTATACACTCTCCCCCAAGGGTAAAGTCAAGAGGCAATTGCCGAAAAATGCCGGAATTTCCTCCCCGTAGAGACCCTCGACACGTGGGTTGCTGGTAGATGATAGCGTAAGCATACCGCCGTTACATGACGGAAGCTGTCATATTTCCGTCGTATACTGTCAACAATAGAAAACATGTTCGATTATGATCATGCGAAGAACTCGCCACAAGTTCGCGAGATATGGTATAATAGAGAAGGATTAGAAAGATCGTTCTAAAGGGAGAACGTATGGAACCCCGTAACATCATGATCCGTGGTGCACAACAGCACAACCTGAAGCACATTGACGTGACGATCCCGCGCAACCAGCTCGTCGTCCTGACGGGCGTCAGCGGCAGCGGGAAATCATCCCTGGCGTTCGACACGCTCTACGCCGAGGGCCAACGGCGCTACGTCGAAAGCCTATCGGCTTACGCGCGGCAGTTCCTGGGGCAGATGGAGAAACCCAAAGTCGATTATATCGGCGGCCTCAGTCCCGCCATCGCCATCGAACAGAAGGCGGTGAGCAAGAACCCCCGCTCGACCGTCGGCACCGTCACCGAAGTGATGGACTATCTCCGCGTGCTCTTCGCCCGCATTGGGCAGCCGCACTGCCCGGAATGTGGCCGCAAAGTCCAGTCGCAGAGCGCGCAGCAGATCACCGATCAACTGGCTGCCCAGCCGGAGGGCGCGCGCTTCCAGATCATGGCGCCCGTGGTCCGCAAACGCAAGGGCGCGCACGCGAAACTAATGACCCAGGCGCGCCGGGAAGGCTACGTACGCGCGCGCATCGACGGGGCGCCGGTGGAACTCAGCAGCGCCATCAAACTGGATAAGAACAAGCAGCACACGATCGAGCTTATCATCGACCGGCTACAAGTACCTGCGACCACAAGTGAAGCGCGAGGCGATTTCGAGACCCGATTGATGGACTCGGTCGAGACGGCGCTCAAAGCCGGCGACGGCATCGTGGTCGTCGACGTGGTCGATGGCGAGGAACTGCTCTTGAGCGAGCACCACGCCTGCCCGCACTGCGGCCTCAGCTTCCCGGAACTCACGCCGCAGCTGTTCAGTTTCAACTCCCCCCTGGGCATGTGCCCGGAGTGCAACGGGCTGGGCGTCAAACTCGAAGTCGACGTCGATCTGATCATCCACGATCCCACCCTCTCCCTGATGGATGGCGCGCTGCGCTGGTTCGGCGAGCTACGGAAGAAGAAAAGCTCCTGGATGATGGGGCAGCTCCACGCCGCCGCCAAACACTACGGCGTCAGCCTGGAAACGCCGTGGCAAGAGTTGCCGGAGAGGTTCCGCGATGCCTTGATCTACGGATCGGGCGAGGAGCGCATTCACTTCACCTACGAAGGCGACCGCGACGAGACCCAGTGGTCCGGCGAGGTCACGCGCCCGCTGGAGGGCGTCGTTGCGGTCATCAACCGCCGGTTCCACCAGACGAAATCCGAATACACGCGACGCTGGTACACCAGTTTCATGAGCGACCTCCCCTGCCCGGCCTGCCAGGGGACGCGCCTGCGCCCCGAAGCGCGCGGCGTCACCGTGGGCGATACCACCATCATGGAGCTGGGCAGCCTGCCCATCGACGCCGCCCAGGCGTGGGTGACATCTCTGTACGAACGGCTGGATGCCGAGCAGCTGGAGATTGCCGGCGAAATCCTCAAAGAGGTGCGCGACCGGCTCCAGTTCATGCTCAACGTGGGCCTGCACTATCTCACGCTGGATCGCCCGGCGCCCTCCCTTTCCGGCGGCGAGGGGCAACGCATCCGCCTGGCAAGCCAGATCGGCTGCGGCTTGGTGGGCGTGCTCTACATTCTCGATGAACCCTCCATCGGACTCCACGCGCGCGACAACCGCTCGCTGCTCGATACGCTGTTGCGGCTGCGCGACATGGGCAACACCGTCCTCGTCGTCGAGCACGACGCCGAAACCATGCTGGACGCCGACTGGATCGTCGATCTCGGTCCCGGCGCGGGCGTGCTGGGCGGGGAGATCGTTGCCGCAGGATCGCCGCAGGCCATCATGGCAGATCCCAACTCGCTCACAGGGCGCTACCTGAGCGGCGCGCTCGAGGTAGTCTCGCCCAACGGCGGGCGGCGCGAGCCGCAAAACGGCAGCCTCGTCCTCCATGGGGCCACACTCCACAACCTCAAGCAGGTGAAGGCGCGCTTCCCGTTGGGAGTGCTGACCTGCGTCACCGGCGTGAGCGGCAGCGGCAAGAGCAGCCTCGTGGCGGAGACCCTCTACCCGGCGCTGGCGCGCGCCCTCAACCGCGCCGAGACCCGCCCCGGCCCTTACGAACACCTCGCAGGGCTGGAACACCTAGACAAGGTCATCAACATCACCCAGGATCCCATCGGGCGCACGCCGCGCTCGAACCCCGCCACCTACGTGGGACTCTTCGGCGAGATTCGCAAGGTCTTCGCCGCAACCCCGGAGGCCAAGATACGCGGCTACGATCAGGGCCGGTTCAGCTTCAACGTCAAGGGGGGACGCTGCGAAACCTGCAAGGGACACGGGCAGCGAAAGGTAGAGATGCACTTCCTCGCCGATGTCTGGGTTACCTGCAAGGACTGCAAAGGTTCCCGCTACAACCGCGAGACCCTACAGATTCGCTACAAGGGCAAGAACATCGCCGAGGTGCTCGATATGGACGTGCAAGAAGCGCTGGCCTTCTTCGAGAACCATCCCAAGATCGCGCGCCAGTTGCAGACCCTGCACGACGTGGGCCTGGACTACGTCAAGCTGGGGCAGGCCGCCACCACGCTGAGCGGCGGCGAAGCGCAGCGCGTGAAACTTGCCAAGGAACTCAGCAAGGTCGCCACGGGGCGCACCGTCTATATTCTCGACGAACCCACCACGGGCCTGCACTTCGCCGACATCCAGAAGCTGCTGGACGTGCTGCACCGCCTCACCGATGCGGGCAACACCGTGATCGTCATCGAACACAACCTCGACGTCATCAAGACCGCCGATTGGCTTATCGACCTGGGCCCGGAGGGGGGCGAAAAAGGGGGGTACATCATCGCGGAAGGCGCGCCGGAGCACGTCGCGCAGGTCGAAGGCAGCTACACCGGGCAATTCCTGCGCAAGGTGCTGGATCTGGAGTCTATCCCTCTGCGCCTCTCTGTTTAAGCAGCTGCTCGCGCGATTATCGGCGCCCTCCTGTCCCTAGCCTGAAGTCGTAGCAGCGGTGAACCGGCTGGCGTCTGCTGGCATGACGCTGAGCCAGAGAATCATAAAGCCCTGCCGGGTACGTCTATGGTGTAATGAAAGCAACACAGAGAAAGATCACGAGATCGATGGAACATACCATTACGGTTTCAGAAGCGCTCTACCGCAGGCTCCAACGGGTAGCCGCACAACGCTAACGTTCGCCGGATGCGCTCGCCGAGGAAATCCTGCCGCAGCTGACCCCGGCGCAGGTCTACGACGCACTCTCCTACGCGCACGACCATCCCCCTACAATACCGTCATTCCGAGC
>JAFGNR010000160.1 GCA_016926915.1 Anaerolineae bacterium | reverse complement strand
TGTGTATCTCCGAGCCGGTTCGTGCATCTCTGTGTAAGCAGCTTCGCGCGTTCTTCTCGGCGCCGCACCTGTCACTATCCTGAAGTTGTATCTGCTGTGAGTCCGCTGGCGTCTGGTGGCATGACGCTCAGCCAGAGAATGACAAAGTCCTGCACGGGGGCATTACTCAGCAGACACTTCGACAGCGACCGGCGCCGGCCGCAACGCCACACTCGCCACCTGGTGATTGTTCTCGAGATCCATGATGGCAGGAATCAAAAACCCTGCGATACCCAAAATGATCTGGGCCAGGCCCCCGATCCAATAGAGGGGGCGCACACCGATGGCGTCCGCCAGCGGCCCTGTGATCGCCATGCTCAACGGCATCATGGCGGCGCAAAGGCTGCCAATGACGGTGAAGACGCGCCCCTGAACCTCCGGCGCCACCACCTGTTGGACCAGAGCGTTGAACGAGCCATTGCACAGCGCATTCATGGCGCCGCCGAAGAACAGCCCCCCAACCGCCAGCGGGAAGAACGTCGCCGGCGTGAACCCCACGACCAGCACGCCCACACCGAGACCGATGATCCCCAGCAAACCGGCGACGATACGGCGGCGACCGCCGCCCCAGGCCGTGAGCGCCACGCCGCCGGTGAGGAGGCCAATGCCCCAGGCTGAATTGAGCCACCCCAACTGCAAGGCGGCGCCCGCGAAGTGATTGGTGACCAGCAAGGGCATCATCTCCATAGCCGGGGAAACGAAGAAGTTCAGAAACATGGCCAACACGCAGACGGCGAGCAATCCGGGCCAGCTCCAGATATACTTGAACCCGGCTTTGACGTCCCCGATGAGGATGGCCACGGGACCGGCGCCCGGTGCAGCCTGAGGGGCGCGTTCCGGCTGTGGAATGGCCACGAAAAGCAAGGGGGCAATGGCTAGAACCGCAGTCAACACATCGATGCCCATGATCATGTGCAGGGGCATCCAGGAGAGAAACAAGGCCCCCAGCGGCGGCGCAACGATATTGAGCGCGCCGAACAATGTCTGGTTCATACCCGCGATGCGGGGCAGCTGCGACTTGGGCGCCATCAAGGACGTCGAGGCCTGCATGGCAGGATGGTGGAAGATGCCGCCCAACGCCCGTGCGATCATCACAACGTAGATATGCCATACCTGCAGGGCATTCCGCCAGAACAGCACGGCCAGCCCTAGCGAGACCAACGCGATGAATGTATCGGCGACAATCATACACCGACGACGGTTCCAACGGTCCACCAGCGCGCCGGCAACTGGACCAAGAACGACGTTGGGTAAAACGGCAACCAAGGTCGCCGTCGCCAAGACCGTGGCCGATCCGGTGGTTTCGGTGATCCACCAGACCAGGGCAAACTGCCCCAATTGACTGCCCAACATCGACAATGCCTGCCCGGTCCAGATGGTGAAGAAGGGCAGCGCCCATTTTCTATCTTCTTGTGGCGACGTATCCTTTGTCATATCACACTACCTCCCAGCCCACGATGCTTTCCAGAGTTCAGCCATCGCTTTTCATAATTACAAATTACGTGTAATCCAAATACAGTCTGATTTTAACATAGGCCAGGAGAAATGTCAATAGCCACTTGACTAATATCAAAGTGAAACTAACGAATATTAAGGTTCTACTTGAAAAAATTAAGGAAGGCTTTGAGAACAGGCCGCAGATCGGCATCCGGGATGACGAGGTCAGCGGCTTCTGCGACCCGGGGGTTGGAGGGGTTCACCGCCACACTGAAACCGGCGCACCCGAATAAGGGGATGTCGCCGGAGCTATCCCCGACGGCGATGCAGTGCTCAGGTGCGACCGCCAACTGCGCCTGGAGCGCCCGCGCAATCTGATCTTTGCCGAACAGCGGAATGCGGGCGCCCACCTCGCCGCTCACGACAGGACCATGCTCTGAATCCACGAAGAAAATCTCGTTCCCGAAAGCCAGCTCGATACCCAGCTCTTCGGCTACCTGAAGCGCGTGCAAGTGCAGGCCGCTGCTCACGATGGCGACCTCGACCTGATGTGCTTTCAAGAACGCCACCAGCTCGCGGGCGCCCGGCAGATAGGGAATGTCGTGCAGCAGGGTTTCGATCACGGCGCGCGGCGTCCCCCGCCAGGAGGCCACGTCGCGGCGGAGCCATTCGTCGTAAGGAATGGCGCCGCTCAAACCGGCATGCACCAGTTGGGGATCATACGGTACACCCAATGCACGGTGAATGTAGCTGTAGGGATCACGTTCCCATTTCAACGTACCATCAAGATCGAAGAGTGCAAGTTTGAACAAGGGGACTCCTTGGGGAATTTGACAGAATTTACAGGATTGATCTGTGCTTCCGTGGTTCAGAGCCTTTCTTCAGGAGAGCCATAGGATAAAACAGTACGTCAGGACGATCGTTCTTCCCTGCGGACATCAAAAACCCTTATCTTCCGCTCTCCCTACTCCATACTCCATGCCCCGGCGGCGTTTGTTGTTCACCACCGGGGCGCGGTCGGTCTTGCAGGGGCGCGACGCCTGCCGGGCAGGTCAGTCGCGGTCGGCTTTAAGATACCGGTCAAACCACCGGCGAATGTGCTGTAACCGCGCGACGCGCCGGTCGGTGCGCCCCACCCGGGAAAGCCCATGAGGCTCATCGGGGAAGACGATGAAGCCGGTGTCCACGCCCAACGTCTTGAGCGCCACATAGACCTGTTGTCCCTGCTCGATGGGGCAGCGCAGGTCGTTTTGGCTGTGAATGACCAGCGTGGGCGTCTTGGCATTCCCGATATACTTCATCGGCGAGCTCTCCCACAGTCGCTCGATGCTCTGATAGGGCGCCTGGTTGCCGAAGGGCAGCTGGAACACCCAGTTGCCGTCGCTGGAACCCCACATGCTGATGAGATTGCTCACACACCGCTGCGTGACCGCCGCCGCAAACCGCCCGGTGTGCCCAATGATCCACGCCGTCATATACCCGCCATAGCTGCCGCCGGTGACGCCCATCCGCGCGGGGTCGATGTAGGGCAGTTTCGCGATGTAATCGGTCCAGGCCATGAGATCGGCATAGTCGCGATCTCCCCAGCCGCCCCAAATCGCGCCGGCGTGGGTTTCACCGTAGCCAATGCCGCCCCGGGGATTGGTGAAGTGGACGATGTAGCCCTGCGCCGCCAGGTAGTAGAACTCGTGCATGAAGTAGAATCCGTACTGCCCCAACGGCCCGCCGTGAATCTCCAGGATCGAGGGATACGATTTCTCCGGATCGAAGCGCGGCGGCTTGAGAATCCAGCCTTGCAGATGGTTGTTGTCCGGACCTTTGGTCCAAACCTCTTCGACCTCGCCCAGATCTACCTCGTCCAGCCACGCATTCAGCTGCGTCAACTGGCGCGTCGCGCCGCTCGCCATATCGAGCACCCAGAGCTGGACCGGATCCTGCAACTTGCCGTGGAAGTAGAACAATGTCTGTTGTTCAGCGTCGAAATTGAAACAGCCCACGACGCCCTGTTCCTCGATGACCGGCTCGACGTTGCCGTGCTTCACCGATACGACTCGCAGCGTCGTGCTGCCGTGCTCGGAAACCTGCACGTAGAGTCGTTTGCCGTCTTTCGACCAGACCGGAGGCATCAGTTTCGCGGAGCCGGTGTCATTCAACGTAAAGGCCGAGATGGTGAAATCGTGGCGCGCTGTGAGGTTGCGGGCGTCTTCTTTGCCATCGGCCCGCACGATCCACAGATGCTCATTCTTGTACCAGAGCCCGCAGCCCTCCTGTCCCACGTAGGCAATCCATTTCCCATCAGGCGACCAGCTGTGAAGCGGTTTCGGGCCGGGCGGCGCAGGCAATTTGCGGGCCTTGCCTCCTCCGGCGGGCATCACAAAGAGGTCCTGGCGATCCGGATCGAGATCGGGGTCTTGCGCGTGGTTCGACACAAAAGCGAGGGCCTTGCCATCCGGCGCCCAACAAGGACGCAGCTCATCGTAGATGGCATGGTCGGTCAGCTGCGTGGCCTTGCCGCTCTGGGCATCGACGGTCCAAATGTGCCAGCGTTCCTTGGGGAGATAGCCTTTCCCATCCAACGAATACCGCACCCGGTCGATTTCACGCGCGACAATCCCCAGCTCCTTCTTCTTGTCTTCGGTCTCGCGTTCGATAGCGTCCTGATCTTTCTTGCGAAACTGAAAAGCCAAAGCCTCGCCATCGGGCGACCAGGAGACTTCAGCGAACTCACCTTTGAGATCGGTGAGCTGCTGGGCCTCGCCGCCGCCAAAGCGAATGAGGTAAATCTGCGGTTGTTTCTCGGCATCCCGGTTGGAGAGGAAGGCGATCCGGCTGCCATCCGGCGACCAGCGGGGCAGGCTATCGACGTGATCGCCCACCGTCAGCTGCCAGGGCTCGCCCCCCACCACCGGCGCGATCCACAAGTTGGCATAGGTCTTCTGCGATTTCGCGTCGACACGCTGCAACGCGTAAACGACCTGCCGGCCATCAGGCGAGAGCTCGGCATAGGTCGCCAGCTGAAAACGATACAGATCCTTGGCCTTGATCAGGCGTTTTTTCTTGGACATAGAAACCTCCTATACAAAATCGCCATCCGCTTTCAGCCCTCAGCCGTCAGCAGGTTTGGCGTTGAATACCCTATAGAAAGGATTTACAGGATCAACCGGTCTCACTTTCCCCACCGGCCTCCGGAAATCCGGTAAAGCACATAATCCAGGGTGTTCCCCATGTAATTCCCCATCTTGATCATCCGCAGGCTCATCTCAATGGCGCCGGCGCGCTCCGGCCCGTAGGTTTCGACCAGTCTATCCCAGGCCTCGGGATCGGGATGCCCGGCGGTATCCGCCCAGTGTTGCGCGAAGAGCACGCCGATCCGCTCCTCCTCGGGACAGGCATCGAACGTGCCTTCGAGCAGCTCCGCAATCTCTTCCGGCGCAAGGCCATCTTTCAAGGCGGTCTGCGCGTGGAACTGCGCGCAGTAGCGACAGCCGTTCACCTGCGTCACAGCCAGCATCAGGCGCTCGCGGAACGCGCCATCAAGCGCGCGCATGCCCTGGCGCATGCGCGCGCGATTCTGCCGCATAAAACGCAGATCATCGCGTAGCTCTGCCCAATTCCGGTAATAGCGCTTGCGGAACTCGGAAAACCCCTCCTTGGCGGCGCCTCGCGCCTTCTGAATCCTTGGGCCAACCTCGTAGAGCAGCCAACGGGGAAGCAGGCGCCCCACCCTCGCCAGAAGCCGGTAGCCGAATCCGGGGATCGAGATGGCCACACCGCGTTCCAGATCTTTGAGGGACCCTGCCACGACCTTTTCCGGCGTCATCCACAGGCACGCCGGCAAGCCCGAGCGCTCGATCTGCGCCGCCGGATGCATCTCGGTCCGCACGAAACCCGGGCAGAGCACCTGGGCGCGCACGCCGGTGCCCTCGAGTTCCTGGTAAAGCGCCTCGGTAAAAGCGCGCAGATAGCTCTTCGTGGCGGCGTAGTTCGCCGCCTCGTAAAGCGGGAAAAAGGCCATCAGTGAAGAGACGTTGACCACGGCCCCACGCCCCCGGGCCACCATGGCGGGCAGCGCCGCGCGCGTGAAGCGCACCGGCGCAACGACGTGAACGCCCACCATATCGAGCTGGCGTTCTACCGGACTCTCGACCCACCGCCCCGGCACATTGAACCCGGCGTTGTTAATCAGAATCTCCAGATCCTCCAGCGCGGCAATACGCGCTGCGACGCGGGCCACATCCTCCTCGTCGGCCAGATCGGCAACGAGCACCTCGACCTCGCGACCGTAGTTCGCGCGCAGCGTCTCCGCCAGCGTTTCCAGGCGTTCCCGGCGACGGGCCACAATGATGAGATCATATCCCGCTTGCGCCAGGCGGCGCGCATAGCTCGCACCGATGCCGCTGGAGGCGCCCGTGACCAGGGCCGTCCCCTTACGATCTTCTGTCGTGCTCACCAGGGGCGGCAATGTGCGCCGTATACGTTGCCGGCGCCATAGATAAAGACCACTGAGGATGCCGGTGAGAAGACCAAAACCTATCCATAGCCCACACCGGGTGTTCCGCCGACGCGACTCCGTTTTCATCTGCACCTATCCTTATGCACTATCATGTCTACCTTCCCTAAAACGATTATCGAACTACAGAGCGTGCGCACAAGCCAGCTAAAATCCTGGCACGCTTTCAATCTGACCACCTGCCTGCCACCGGGATATCCCTGTGCGGCACACGTCCAGCGCCCAGTTCCGCTGCCAACATCCCCAGCAGAATGAGCGCACCGCCGGCCCATTCCCGCAAGGATAATACCTCGCGCGCGAAAATCACTGCAAAGACCGCGCCGAAGACCGGCTCCAGGGCGAAGATCAGCGCCGTGTGGGTGGGATCAGTATGGCGTTGCGCCCAGGTCTGGAGACCAAACACCAGCGCGGTTGCCGCCACACCCATATACAGCAGCGCAGGCCAAACGGACGGCGGCGGCGCCAGCGCTTCCCGTTCGACGCCCAACGCCGCCAGCGTCGTCAGCATCGCGGCAGCTACCAGCTGCACCAGCGCAAAGGCCAACACGGCGTGGGAAGGGGCAAAGCGGGCAGTCGCCGTGATCTGCAAGGCGAATCCAAAGGCGCAGGCCAGCACCCAGAAATCTCCGGGAACCAACGCCACCGCCCGGTCCAACGTCATCAGCGCCAGACCGCCCGCCGCCAGACAGACACCCAGCCAGGCGCTTCCGCCGGGAGATTGCCGTAACCACACCCCGGCAAAGATGGGCACCAGAACGACACTCAGCCCGGTGATGAAGGCCGCCTTCCCCGCCTCGGTCGTTTGCAAGCCGACAGTCTGGGTGGTGTAGCCCAACGCCAGTAACGCCCCGGTGAGCGAAGCCTCCCGGATCAGTTGCGACGTGAGCCAGGCGCGCCTGTGCAGCACAAAGGGCGCCAAAGCCAGCGCCCCCACCCAAAACCGCCCGGCAACGAACACCAGCGGTCCCACATCAGACAAAGAGGACTTGACCAGTACGAATGTCGATCCCCAAATCAGGGCGACCAACGCTAACGCGATATCCGCGATCCAGCGACGCACGCGTAACTCCACATAGACGATATGGATGCAGTGTAACACAAATGAGGGGGGAGGCCAATGGGGAGCTGGTTGCTGGATGCTCGATGCTGGTTGCTGGTTGCTGGATGTAGCGCGGATTGGTAATCCGCGTGGGGGAGGCGGAATGCCATTCCGCCCTACAGGGGACGCGTGATGAAAGCGCAGCTACTCCGCCTATGACCTATCCCGCTAACGCCTATCTTGCTGACGGCTGACGGCTGA
>JAFGNR010000159.1 GCA_016926915.1 Anaerolineae bacterium | reverse complement strand
TCATCGATAGAGATGCAATCCGGCCCGGTCTCACACATGACCTTGATGCTCTTGGTGGCGTCGCCGCAGACAAAGAAGGCCGAGAAGGCCCCCCGCTTCCGAAGAAAATCGAAGACCTGGGTGAAGGGCGCGGAGAAGAACTTGCGGAAGTGGCGGGGCGAGATCTGGGAGATGACGGGATCGACCACAGCGATGACGTCCATGCCTGCTGCAATGTAGAGCGCCGACATCTGTTGGGTAACTGCCGTGGTGTACGCGAGTAACGCATTCATGAAGTCTTTGTGGTCGAACATATCCATGAAGATGTCGGTGCCTCGCAGGTGCGAGGCCAGCGTAAACGGTCCGGTCACCAACCCGTAGAGCGCGGTTCGTTCGCCCACGGCGGACTTCATCCGGCGCATGACGTCGAGGATCATGGGGAGGCGACCCTCCGTCTCTTCCGGCAGGTGCTCTGGGACCTCCAATGTGTTCGCCAACGGGTGGCCCACGACTGAGGGCGGGGTATCATTCGCCCAAATCAGCTCACAGCCTAAGATTTCGGCTTCGACCTGGAGATCGAAGATAACCGGTTGCCCGTCGGGGTCATACACGCGATTTACTTCAAGGAGCGATTCCAGAAGTTTGTCGCCGTCGGTGAGGACTTCACGGGCTATGTAGCCTTTGAGTTTGCCGGCGTGTACTCCGGCAAAGGGCACCCACGGCGCCGCCGGAATTTCTTCATGACGTAATGCTGCCAACAGCAGGTCTTTGCCTTTCATGAGCGTGTGTACTTTCCTTTCCCAGTGTTCTTTACAGGATTAGAGCCTTGCCATAGGTCAGCGGCCCCTCCAGATGGACGCGATCGTTGAACAGTCTGATGGTACCGGCTTTCTGATAGAAGTCGATGACGGTGAGGCTGCCATTGTCGGCCCAGAACGGCATGTGTCTGTGTAGGTCGCCGCCGGCAATGAGCGTCAGCATTCCTTTGATGACGCCGCCATGGGTGGCCGCCGCGACGGTTTCGCCGGGATGGTGCGCCTGGATGTGGTCCCAGAAGGCCGCTAGGCGCGCGCCAAAGGCGGCCTCGTCTTCTGCGTCCGGAATCCTGGGGCGAATCTCTTGGGAATCCTGACCTACGCGCAACCAGTGGAGCAGCGCGTCGCCCAGCGCCGGATGGCGTTCTCGTACCTCTTCCAAGGTATGACCGTCGATGAGACCAAAGGAGAACTCGACGATGTCAGCGTTGTTCTGGGGGATGAGGTCCAGATGCTCACCGAGAATGGCCGCCGTCTCGCGGCAGCGACGCAGCGGACTGGTGTAGAGCGCGGCAACGTCAAACTCGCGCCGGAGCCGCGCCCCGGCGCGGTGCGCCTCGTCGCGACCCTGCGCATCCAACGGCGTGTCGGCGCGGCCTTGAATTCGTCCTGTAGCATTGAGAAGCGTGCGCCCGTGACGCACCAGGATCAATCGTGTGAGTTTGCTGGTATCCGGATGGAACAGGATGGACATGACGTCTTCGCTTTCCTTAAACACTTGTTACCAACGGGCCGGTCCCTGCTCGGTTACCAGCCCTGATGATGGTTCGAGGGGAGTTTACCTGACAACGAGAGATATTCAAGTTTGGAGCCAGCTCACCGCAAACTTGAAACGCCCCCTTGCTCGCTTACAGTTTGTCAAACATAACCAAGAAGAGTATTATGAGGGCAGGCCAACACAAAAACCGACGTTCTACTCTTTAAACTGTCACGATGTGATGGTTGGCTCATCAGAAGATCATATGAGGTGACATGCGTTCTTGGTAGATCAATGGTTGCTGGGGTGAGGAAGATGACATCAGGCGCTGATAAGTATGAGAAGTTACATCGTTTTCTTTTAGCCGGTCTCGTGGTTCTTTATCTGGCGCTGGGAATCAGCATGAGCATTGTGATTCCCTTGGGCGAAAGCCCTGACGAACCGGCCCATTTTTTCTACATACAATACGTGGCCCAAAATGGCCAATTGCCTGTGATGCAACCGCGACTTGAAGACAATGTGACGGGTGAGGGATTTCAGGCGCCGGCCTATTATAGTTTGGCAGCCCTCATGGTCCGCCCTTTTGTGAACGGAAAGGTCAGTCTCTTTGCAAACCCCGCTTTCCAATTTGGATTGGAGGCGCCCATTTTCTTCCCTCTTGCAGAGCATCGTTTCCCATGGCAAGGCGACTACCTGGCGTGGCACTTGGTGCGGTTTTTCTCTTTGGCGCTGGGATTGGTCAGTCTGTGGGCTGCCTACCGGGCCGGGTTGCTAGTGTTTGGCAGCCGTTGGTCGGCGCTTGCGACGGCTGCTTTTCTGACGCTTAACCCACAGTTTATCTATTTGCACAGTATGGTGACCAACGATGTGTTGGCTGTGACTGCCGGTAGTCTTATGACGCTGGTGGCCCTCCATGTTTTGCGCGCGCCTTCAGTGAGATACTATATTTTCGGCGCTTGTGTGATCGGTCTTGCTGCCCTGGCAAAGCCAAGCGCCTTGACATTGCTGCCTGGAATCGGGCTTGCGTTGATATTGGGATGGCGGGCATTGCCTTCCGCCCGTGTTCGCTGGTTTGCGCTTGGGTGCGTTGGGGCCATTTCGCTTCTGGGGAGTGGCTGGTGGTACGTTCGTAATTTGAGGCTTTACGGCGACCTTTTTGGACTTTCGGTCGCCAAACAAGCTCTTGCTCCCAACTACTATGCCACCAGGCTTACCTTGATCGAACTGCTAGGTTTGGCGCCCCAGATGTTGCTACAGACATTCAAAACGAGTTGGGGCTATTTCGGCTGGATTGCTTTTCCGCTTCCTGACGTTGTCTATTGGATCATTGCCGCGTTACACGTGCCCGCGCTTGTGGGTTTACTCCTTGGTTTTCGGAAGGCTAATGGGCGATTGAGGGCGCCAATTGTGCTTGGCGCTGCCTGGCTGGGCCTGCTGGCAGGTTTTTTCTACTACAATCTGGAGACAAATTCTTCTGGCTGGCAGGGTAGATTCCTTCTTCCTGGTCAATCTCTTGTTGCCATCGGTTTCGTCGCCGGATTGAGGTATTGGTTCAAACATAAAGAGGTGTTGTTGGCGGGGTGTACGTTATCCGCCGGGGCGTTCTTGGTGGTGTATGCGTTATTCGCGGTCGTGCTGCCCTCGTACCGACCTCCGTCGTTTCTCCCGGAGGATATATCCGTGCCGCATGCAGAAGTGCAGTACACTGCTGCCGATGTGATGCTTGTGGGGTATGAGCTCGAACAAGAGCGGGTCGTTCCCGGTTCTGATGTGAAGCTGACCCTGTACTGGAAAGCACGACAGATGCACCAGACGCCTTACCTATTTTCGGTTGATAGCTACACCCAGCTCGGAGAAGTTGTGATCAACAGGACGGAATCTCGCCTGGCTCAAACGTATCCGACGATTCTGTGGCCCGTGGGGCAGGTTGTAGCGGATCGCTATCTACTACAGGTCAATGATGGAATTGCGCAAGCAGCGGTGAGTCTCGGGGTTCAAGTCGCATTTGAAGAAAACAGTGTATTACGAAGTGTCTCGTTTGCCGACCGTGGCGGGCAACCCGTGGGAGAGCGACTGGAAATCGGCCTTCTGGTTGTATCGGACCGAATCAAAGCGTATGATCTTCAGCACGTCACAGAGGCCTGTTTTGGGGAGGTAGCTTGCCTGCAGGGCTATGATTTCCCAACTACCACGGTCCGTGCGGGGGACATACTGACAGCTACATTATACTGGGAAGTTCTGACGAACCCTAAGTTGAACTATCAGGTCTTTGTCCACTTGCTCGACGGCAGCGGTCAACTCGTGACACAGCACGATGGGCCGCCCAGAATGGGGCGCTTTCCCACATCGGTCTGGATCAAGGGAGATCGCATTGTCGATCAGCATCCTATTCAGATTCCGGATGATTACACGGGGACTCTCCAGCCATGTGTTGGATTTTACAGACTTGATACCTTTGAGCGTTTACCGGTCTCCGTGGCCGATGTGGGCGGCTGTCCGGATGGCGCTTTCCCATTGGTACAACTCTCGGTGACACATTGAGATGGAATGAGGTCTCCCGGTCGGGTCACACCCAAGTAAAAACCA
Organism: Anaerolineae bacterium; assembly: GCA_016926915.1. Taxonomy (GTDB): domain Bacteria; phylum Chloroflexota; class Anaerolineae; order B4-G1; family SLSP01; genus JAFGNR01. Next base: position 3,584 of record JAFGNR010000159.1, on the reverse strand, counting down.
GGCCGAAGGCTGAGTGCAATTTCGAAGGAGGGCGGTATGTGCAGTGAAGCGGCGTTTTGCGGTGAAGAAGCCACGCCCCGGTTGGGTGTGAGTACGTGCCTGTTGGGCGAACGCGTGCGGTACGATGGCGGTCACAAGTTGGACCGGTTTCTGGTCAATACCCTGGGCCAATACGTCGAATGGGCGCCCGTCTGCCCGGAAGTGGAATGCGGCTTGCCCATCCCGCGTGAATCCATGCGTCTGGTCGGCGACCCTGAAGCGCCGCGTCTGATCGCGCCCCGGTCAGGCGCCGATTACACTCGTCAAATGCTGGATTGGGCGCAGGTGCGGTTGGAGCAATTAGCGCAGGAAAACCTGGACGGCTTCATCTTCAAGAAGGATTCCCCCAGTTCAGGCCGCTTCCGGGTGCGCGTTTATGATGAAAGCGGCATGCCACAGCGCGTGGGCGTCGGCCTGTTCGCGCGCGCGTTTGTCGAGCGGTTCCCCCTGCTGCCTACCGAGGAAGAAGGGCGCCTGCACGATCTGCCCTTGCGCGAGAACTTCATCGAGCGCATCTTTATGGTCTGCCGGTGGAAACGATTGCTGGCGGAAGACCCCACGCCGGGCGGCCTGGTGCGATTCCACACCAGCGTCAAGATGGCGGTGATGGCGCATAGTCCCGTCCATTACCAGGCGCTCGGACGCCTGGTGGCCCAAGCAGGCGCTCTACCCTGGGATGAACTCCAGGAAACCTACGCCCGCCAACTGATGGAGGGCCTGGCGATTCTGGCCCAACCGGGGCGGCATGCCAACGTCTTGCAGCATTTGATGGGCTTCGTCAAGGATAAATTGGATGCCTTTGACAAACAAGAACTGCTCGGCGTGATCGAGGATTACCGCAACGGCCTGGTGCCCCTCATCGTGCCGGTGACGCTGCTAAAGCACCATCTCAATCGTCATGATGCGCCCGATTGGGTACACGTGCAGACCTACTTGCATCCCTATCCCAGGGAGCTGCTGCTCCGTAACCACGTCTGAAGGAGGGTCTCCGTTCCGGCGCCCATCGTCACAACATCAGGATGACGCCAAAGACTACCTCCGTGGCAATGCTGATGAGGTTGGAGCGTTCGACCGAGCTATCGACGAACATGGAGACGGTGCGCACGACGGCTGCGGTGAGATAGGTGATGCCTAACACGCGATAGGCTGCCGGTGCGTTGAGAATGAGGACGGCGGCGCCGAGGCCGATGAAGAAGCCGCCTAGAGAAGTGCGAATCTCGGTGGCGCCGCGCCTGCTCTCGGCGCTGAGTCCCGTGAAACTCTTGACCGACTGCGGGCGGGCCAGCGCCAGCAGCCCTGTGAGGATCGTGGCGACCGCGACGACAATCTGCAAAATCGTGATGATCATTCGGATTATCCTTTCGTGTATGTGATGTGTATCTATTGTAGGCCCTGCGGGGACTTCGGCAACCGCCGTCATGCTAAACACGTGCTTTCCCATTTCTCAGGGCCTCAGTCCGTCTTCCTAATTCGCTATTTGCCTATTCACCATTCCCAAAGGAGCTTTCATGTCAGCACAAAGCAAAGCCCGGGAACTCCTGGATGAGCTCCGCGCGGTCTTCACCGGTCGCGGCGGGTGGCTTGATTCGGCTTTGCCGCCTCTTGTCTTCGTGGCGCTCAACGCCTGGCTGGGGTTGGAGATCGCCGCGTGGTCGGCTTTGGGTGTGGCGGCGGTTTCCTTGGTGTGGCGCGTGTTCAAGCGGCAGCATCCATGGCATGCGCTTGGCGGCCTGGGAGGTGTGGGGCTCGCCGTACTGCTGGCGCAACTGCTGGGACGGACGGAGGGGTTCTTCGTACCGGGCCTGGTGAGCGGCGGCATGACGGTGCTCGCTTGCTTGCTCAGCCTGCTGATCAAACGTCCGCTGGCGGCCTGGACCAGTCACCTTGCCCGGCGCTGGCCTCGCGCGTGGTACTGGCATCCGCGCGTGCGCCCGGCTTATAGCGAGGTCACTCTGGGCTGGCTGATTGTCTTTGCGCTGCGCCTGGCTCTGCAGATCGTGCTCTTCCGGCGCGAAGCCCCCGGCCTGTTGGCTGTCGCCAATCTTATCGGCGGCTGGCCCTTTACCCTTGTACTGTTGGTCGCCAGTTACCTCTACGGCCTGTGGCGGTTGCAGATCCTGGATGGGCCCAGCGTCGAAGAATTCACCGCCGGCGCGGAACCGCCCTGGGAGGGACAGAAGCGGGGGTTTTGAGCGTCAAAATACCGGTTTAGCTCCTCACGTCTCACTGCGTCTTCGTCACCTTGCTCAAACCACGGGGCGTCTCGGTGTCGAATCCTTTGGCGCGGGTGAGGTAGTAGCAGAACAATTGGGCCGGGACGATGGCAACCAGGGGGCTGATCCATTCCGGCAGGTCCCTGGGCAGCGGTACGGCGCGATCGGCCAACATCAGGGCGTTGTCTTCGTTGGAGAGCACGAACAGTTCCACCTGGTGATCACGTTTGAGGATCTGCATCAACCCCAGCAGGTCATCGAAAACGGCCCCTGATGGGGTGACGGCGAGGACGGGAAAGCCATGCGCGACGATGGCGATAGGGCCGTGGCGGAAGTCAGCGGACGAATAGGGGGCAGTGACCACGTAGCTCAGCTCCTTGAGTTTGAGGGCCCACTCGTAGGCGGTGGCGTAGTTGTAGCCGCGTCCAAGCACCACGCATTGATCCATGTATCGGTACCGTTCGGCGGCCTGGGCAATGGTGGGGGCGTGTTCGAGGGTCTTGGCGACGAGATTGGGCAGGTGGGCCAGGGTATCGAGGCGTTCGGCATCGCCTGCCAGCGCAACCGAAAGCAGGGCGATGACCATCAGCTGCGCGGTGTAGGTCTTGGTAGCAGCGACGGCGCGTTCTGGCCCGGCATCGATGTTGATGACCCAATCACTGGCGCGGGCCAGGGGCGAGTCCGGCGCGTTGGTGATGGCCAGCGTGGGGGCGCCCTGCCGCCGGCCTTCCTCGATCACACTGACGATGTCGGGCGATTGGCCCGATTGCGAGATGCCTACGACCAACGTGCGGTGAAGACGCGGAGGACGCTCGTAGATGCTGAAGAGGGAGGGCGTCGCCAGGCCTACCGGCAGGCGATTGTAGGCGCCCCAGAGGTATTTGGCGTAGAGACCGGCGTGGTCCGAGGTGCCGCGCGCAGCCAGGAAGACGGCGTCGATTTCGTGTTGCCGGATGGCGCGGGCGACTTCCTGAATGTGGGGCCAGTGGGCGGTGCGTAGCCGCTCCAAAATCGCAGGCTGTTCGAAGATTTCATCTTTCAAGCTCATGGGAGGGGCCTCCTTTGGGAATGGCGAATCAGCGAATGGTGAATAGGCGAATCTTGCGGCGATAGGTCGATTTTGCGTCATTACCGGTTCAAGGGTAGGTCGATCCGCTGTCCCCCGGCAGCAGCGGATCGATAGATGGCTGTGATGACTTCTTGGACGGCCAGTCCGGCCTGGAAATCGACCGGAGAGGGTTTCCCTTCGGCGACGTCGAGGACGAAATCGTAGGCCGAGGCCATGTGCATGTCGGTCATGAAGCCTTGTGATAATTTGTCCGGCGGGCGCAG
>JAFGNR010000158.1 GCA_016926915.1 Anaerolineae bacterium | reverse complement strand
GCCGTCGGCAGGTGTTCCAACGTCATATCGCCGACGTAGGCAAACAAAACCATCTCCAACCCGGGCATGATAAGGACCATCAACAGGGTCGGCCAGTCGCGCAACGTCTGGATGGCTTCCTTGCGGATGACCGCGAGTAGTCTGTTACGACGATTCATGCGCTCACTCCAAACCCTGCCGGAAAAGTCGCGAGGAGATGACCATGATAACAATGGCGTAGATTGCCAACGGCAACACATTGTCCCAAAGCAGCTCCAGGCCCACCCCTTTGGTCACAATGCCGCGCGAGATTGGAATGAAGTAGGTCATCGGAAAGAGATTCCCAACCCAGCGCAGCACCGGCGGCATCGAATAGCGCGGGAACATGAACCCGCCCAAGACCACCCCTAACATCATCACCATCAGAATCATCTGGGAGACCTGCTTGAGATTCTTGGCAATCGTAGAAATCAGCAGCCCCAACCCGAGACCGGCGAAGACATAGACGAAAGAGAGCGCCATGAACAACCTGGGACTTCCCCGGAACGGCACGCCAAAGACGAAATGTCCCAATCCCAGGACGGTAAGCATGTTGATCATGGCGATCACGATGTTGGGCACAATCTTGCCCAGCAACAGTTCGCCCGGGCGGATGGGCGTCACCAGCAACTGCTCCATGGTGCCCACCTCGAATTCGCGCACGACGGCAGCCGCCGTCAACGCGATACTCTGGGTCTGCAACAACATCGCCGCCAGCCCGGGAATGACGAACCAGAGCTGGTCCATATCGGGATTGTACAGAATGCGCATGCGGGTATCCAGCGGCGGCTCGCCACGGATAGCGAGACCGCTGCGCGCCACCTTCGCAAAGACCAATTCGGAAGCGTGCGCCTGGGCAATGACGTTGCCGGCGCTGTAAGCCGCCTGCATGGTGAAGTAGTCTGACCCATCGATGAGAAACAACACGTGCGCGTCGCCGCGCGCGACCTGGGTATCGAACGCATCGGGGATGACGATGCCGACGCGCGCGCGCCCGGCATCGATCATCTGCGTGACCTCAGCCTCGCTCTGTACATAACCAATGACGTCGAAATAGGTCGAGCTCTCCAACGCCGCCACGTAGGCCCGGCTCGACGCATCGAGGCTGTGATCGGCGACCACGGTCGCGATGTGATCGACGTTCATGTTGATGGCAAAGCCGTAGAGGAACAGCTGGAGAACCGGCATGGTCAGCAACAACGTCAACGTGCTCCGGTCGCGAAGCGTCTGGATGAATTCCTTCTGAATGACAGCCCAAATGCGTCTGAACATGGTCGATACCTTCAATCCCTCTTCATACGCCCGGCGCCGGACGCGCGCGGATGCCTTCCAGCAAAAGGTCTACCGTCGCTTCTGCGATTGCCTGCCGTTCTTCAAGCGTCGGCAGCGTGTCCATCCCCCGCAACACAGGCAGCATCGGCGTCACAAACATCCCCATGATAATGCGCGCCGTAAGCGCTGGATCCACAGGCCGGAAGATGCCTGCGGTAATAAGTTCGGCGATGAATTGCTGCAGCTGTTGCGAGACCCGCTGCACGCCTTCGATGACAACTTCTCTGAGCACCTCATCATCGATCCAGACGCGCATCAAGACGGTCCGCGTGAAGGTGAGGCGCTCCACCAACAGGTCGAAGCTGCGTTGCACCAGGTCGATGATATCTTCCCGGCCCTTGAGTTCCTCGACATTGCCCAGCAATCCGCCAAGGGCCTCGTTCATCTCTGTGGCGATGCCCAGCAGAATGTCCCGCTTGCTACTGAAGTAGTTGTACAGCGTGCCTTCGGCCATGTCGGCGGTTGCGGCAATCTCCTTCGTAGTCGTGCCGTCGTAGCCCTTCTCCGAAAAGAGAATCGCTGCCGCATTCATGATCTGCGTCTTTCGCCGCGCAATGCGCCGTTCCCGCCGGGCTTCCAGGGGCCGGAATGTGCGTCCTTTGATCATCCTTGACTCCCCCACATGATTCGCTGACTTGAGTATATGCCCGAAAAATGAGTAATCGCTCATTTTGTGAGCGAAGTATACAGCTACATGGCTGGAATGTCAACAGCACTTCCCGGTGGGCCGCACTTGATTAGCCCGGAAAGGGGCCGCGCAACGCCGCGAGAATCCCGCCAGAAGCTGTAAAAGTGCGTCTCACCTCAGGGGCTTATCATTCTCCATCCAGCTGCGCAGCGGCTCACGGATAGACACGGATGTTATCCCTCTGTGTATCTCCGGGCCGGCTCTGTGTAAGCAGCTTCGCGCGCTCTTCTCGGCGCCGCGCCTCTACGCGCGTTGACAACCTACCGTGAAGGGGGTACACTCACGCCAGTAAATTATGGCCCAGGGACATGCATGCCCCTTTCTCAATAACCATGGCAAGGAGATATAAGTCTGATGAAAATCCCGTTCCAAAAACACACCGTGTGGAAAGCCCTACTTCTGGTTGTACTCCTCACCACAATCGCCGTCATCCCTGCCGGAGGCCAGGTACCGACGTGGGAAGAATTGGGCGAGGTGGCGCCCATGGCGCCCACGGGCCCCGTCGTTGTGCGATTGTACGTTGATGACCAGGAACACCTGAATGCCGTCGCCGGATACCTGGATATCTGGGAAGTGCACAAGGAAGACCGCTACGTCGTGGCCCAGATCGGGCCGGCGCAATTCCAGTGGCTCGCCGACCTGGGGTACGAAATGGAGATCGACGCCGCCAGGACCAGCCAGTTGGTCGGCCCTCTGGCCCCCCTCGATCCCCGTTTCTACTACTTCGATACCGATGTCCCCAATTCCAATGACCGCTACATCGTCGATTTCCTGCAGACGACCAACGCCGCCCACCCCGGGCTGACCGAGTTGATCGATATCGGCGATGCCTGGCTCAGCGATCACGGCGGCATCCATCGCGATATTCTCGTGCTGCGTATCACCAACGAGGCGCCCGAATTCGGTCCCATCGAGGACAAACCGCCGTTCTTCCTCTTCGCCACGATCCACGCCCGGGAGGTCGCGGTGTCAGAGTTGGCGATTCGCTACATCAAGTACCTGTTGGATGGCTTCGACGGCGAAGGTGGGTACGGCGTCAACGCTGACGCCACCTGGCTCGTCGACCACAACGTGGTCTACGTCCTGGTGATGCAGAATCCCGATGGCCACGTAGTAAACGAGCAAAACACCAGCGCTAACCGGCGCAAGAACATGGACAACGATGATGGATGCTCCACGCCCAGCAGCTGGGGCGTCGACCTGAACCGCAATCACAGTTTCTTCTGGGGCTGCTGCGGCGGTTCGAGCCCGTATGCATGTGACGACACCTATCGCGGGCCCAGCGCCGGGTCGGAACCGGAAACCCAGGCCTTCCAGACCTATTTCGCAACGGTCTTCGAAGATCAAAACGGGCCTAACGGCGACAATCAGTTGCCTGCAGCAGCGCCCGACGACGCCGCCGGCATCTTCATCAGCCTGCACTCCTACAGCGATCTGGTGTTGTGGCCCTGGGGATTCGACGAT
>JAFGNR010000157.1 GCA_016926915.1 Anaerolineae bacterium | reverse complement strand
GAACCCGATCATAACCAATACGCACTCAGCATGTGCCGCCTTTTCGCGACCCGCAATGGTTTCGAATGGGCCGGGGGCCTGGGAATCGGCGCCGGGGAAGTCGCCAAAGGACGGCTACTTACGGACATGGGCGGCATGACGGCGAACTTGGTCCGGGCGCTCGACTTGAGTGCGGAGTCGTTGGCAGCAGGAGGCCGGATACCGGATGAGGCCATAGCCCTGGCCGCCCGGCCGTTAATGCCGGCCTGGCTCTATCGCCTGGCCGGGCAGTTCGGTTGGCTGAGCCAGGCGCGCCATTACGGGGTGCTGGGCAAACTGCGCCAGCGCGTGTGGACCCCGGTCGAACGCTCGGACTAGACTTCTGGGCCTTTTCACGCCCGGCGTGGTACGACGAAATTTCATCATCTGAAAAACGCACACTACTTGAGAGCGGGAACGCGACGGCAAGTCGCAGTATCCCGCTCTCTGGTGTTCTGGGAGATGTCCCTGGCAGATGCGAGGGCCTTGAATTCGTCTTAACCTTGACCTTCAATCGCCGTTTCGCCAATTTGAGGTACAATACCCTGGTAAACTTACCCAATGTCTAACAGGGCCTTAACATCGCATTAACATTCACGTGGTAAACTAGCTTTGGTTTTTGGGTAGCGGCAAGGGGCCTGGGCGCTTTGAAACGCAAAATAGGAGGAGAGGCATGAGTACGGCCAGTGTGTTGTTGTTGAACGCTGGCTACGAGCCGCTGGGCATCATCACCCACCGGCGCGCGCTTTCGTTGATGTTGCGTGGGCGTGTCGAGCCGGCCTGCGACGAGAGTTTCGAGATGCGCGGCGCATCGTCCGACATCCACATCCCCACCGTCATCCGCCTGCGCTACTATGTCAACGTCCCCCAACGCGGCATCCATTGGAGCCGGCAGGCCGTATTCCGGCGCGACCAGTACATCTGCGGCTATTGCGGACTCAAGCCCGGCGACAAACAGCGGGGCCAGGTCATGAAACCCGGCGACTTCACCATCGACCACATTCTCCCGGTCAGTCGCGGGGGAAAAAGCACATGGGGCAATACGGTCTGCGCCTGCCCGGTCTGCAACCAGCGCAAGGCCGACCGGCTGCCCAACGAGGCCGGCATGAAACTGTTGTGGGAGCCCAAAACGCCCCGCAGCACCTACCTGGTTGCCTCGGGCGATATTCCCGCGTCCTGGAAAATCTATCTCAAGATGGGGTAATTCATCAACCAGCAGCGACGCCCTCACCGAACGGTGAGGGCGTTTACATTTATACGAACTCGCTTCGCCGGGAATTCCCCGCAACTTCTGGCGCCTCCGTGTGTAATAGACATGGAAGGTTGGAGCTAATGACGACACACACTCACGCGAAAGACATGTTCATGAAAAAGTGGCTATCCCGGTTGCTTTTCGTTCTGGCGCATGGTTTTGTCTGTATGTTCTTCTCGGAGCCGCTGTTCTGGGCGCGTCCGCAACCCACAGATTCGCTCATCAGTTGGATCGAAACGTGGCTGGGGTATGTGTTCAGCACGTGGCTCGTCTTGATCCTGATCCGGCGCTTTCGCATTCGCACGCTCTGGGCGTTATTCCTGGCCGGTGCCGCATTCGGGTGGTTTATCGAGGGCATCATCGTGCAAACGATGTACGACGATTTCCCCTGGCAGGTGGCGTTTACCGGCCTGGCGTGGCATGCCCCCATCACCATCGTCCTGGGTTGGTACCTGCTGGGGAAAGCGCTGCGCGCACCCGGTCCCGGACGCGCGGCTCATCTGGCCATTGCGTTCGGTCTCTTTTGGGGCGTGTGGGCGCTCACCTGGTGGTTTCTGGCGCCGGATCAGATCACGACCATTCCACAGTTTGCGGCGTACACGCTAAGCTTCACTGGGGTATTGGCGCTCGCCTTCTGGGTCACCGGAAAGGTTTCGCCCCAGGTCTTTGCACCACGCGAGAGCCTCTTCTGGGCCGTGGTCGCACTTGCCGGGGCCACCTTCGCGTTGAACACGGCGCCCAAAGTGCCCTGGGCCGTCGCGCTTCTGCCGCCGCTCATGGGTGTGATCTTCGTCGTCCTGCGATGGAACCAGCAGCAGGAAACCGGCTCTGACCTGCTCCACGCATTAGAAGGCCCAATCCCAGTGAGAAACCTGGTCGCATTGGGGTTGATGCCGGTGAGTGCGCTAAGTATTTACGCCCTGGCAGTCGTGCTGGATATCGGCATCAACCTTGCCCCCATCCTCGTGGTGATCACTTCGGTCGTGGGAACCGTGTGGTTCGTGATGGCGGTGTGCAAGCTGGGGAAATGGCGCTTTGCGCCGCGCCCCACAGAGGCAGCGAATCAGCCCGCGTCCCGCGCGTAGTGGTAAGCGGCTTCGGCGATCTCGGCAAGGCGCGCCCATGAAAATCGTTCGCGAACGTCGCGGGCTGCCTGACGGCCCATCTCGCGACAGCGCTCCGGCGCGTCGATCATTCCCACGATGGCTTCCACAAAGGCGGATACATTACCGGGCGGCGCCAGCGCACCGGTGGCCCCAGCAACAATCATCCGGGGAATCTCCCCCACCCGCTCCCCGATCACCGGAATCCCGGCGGCGAGCAGATCCAGCAGCTTGACCGGGCACTTGGTCCGGTTCACCAGAGTATCGTCGAACGGGTAGAGCGCGACATCTGCCTGCGCAAAGTGCACCGGGCGTTCGTCGCCAATCCACCCGGCGTAGACGAGATCTGCCTCATCCTCAGGCGGCGTTTCACACGCGAGATGCCAACCGGCGTCGCGCGCCAGGGCCAGCAAGCGCTCCTCTTCCCCGAACAACCCTTGCCCCACAACCCAGAGCCGGATTGCCGGGCGGACAGCCCGTACCTGTTGGAGCACGCGCCAGAACCTATCGAGATCGAACTCGAAGAAACGCGTATAGAGCAACAGGGTCGGGCGCGCATGCGGAACAGGGGTAACCGGGGGGAAAGGCCAGGCGACTCCGTTGGGCACGTAGAGCACGCGCTCAGGCGAGCTGCCCTGCGCCCAGGCCAACGTCAGCAGCGCATCACTGGCGACCGTCACCGCGCGGGCGCGGTGCAAGCCCCACCGCTCCTGCCAGGCAAACACGCGCTTCTGTACCGGCGAATAGGGCAAGAGGTCGTTCCAACCGCCCGGCCCCTCCCAATCATCGGTATCCACGACCACGGGAGGCGCATGGCGACGATGCGCCAGGAGCCAATGGGCCAGCCCGGCGTAGGCTTTGGGCTTGAATGCGTGCACAACGTCAGGAGCGAGCGCCACAGTGCGTCGCACAAGCGCCTGGGCCAACCGCAGATGGAACCAGCCCGGCGCCCGGGCCGGCAGCATCAAATTCTCCACCCGGACGTCCTCTTCCTCCCAGACGCGGCCCGCGTCCTCAGGATTCTGCCAGGGCGGCAACAGCAGCGTGACGGCGTGCCCCCGCGCTGCCAGGGCTTTGGCCAGCGGCAGCGCCCGGACGCTCATGGTGCCCCGGGGACGCAACCCGAACGGCCCGACCATCACAATCTTCATGAATCCAGCCTCGTTTCGCGCGTGATTGCCAATACTTTGCGCACGAAATCAGTCTTATGGGCGGTGTAGGCGGACCGGTCATGCCGGTATTGCTCGCCCAGGGCAACTTTCAGCCGGGCGTAGGCGTCGCGCAGATCGGGATCGGCCCGCAGCGCGTCGCGAAACGCCAACGTGTCGCGGTGCGCCGCCGTCCCCTGCGCCACGATGTGCAAGTGATGCGTGCGCGGATGGCCTTTGCGGAAGTAGCGCCGGTCAACGTTATCCGGATGGTCGATGAACCGGTACCCCAGCCGGGCCAACGCGGGCGCACAAGCCGGGGCGTCATCCAGATGACGAACCACCACCAGGATGTCGATGATGGGCTTGGCGGCCAATCCAGGCGCCGCCGTGCTGCCGACGTGGTGAATCTCCAGGGCCAAATCCCCTAGCGCCTGGGCCACGCGCGCGCGTTCCACCTCGAAACGCTGCGGCCACGCCGGGTCGTAGGGCGCCACGATAATCTCATCGTGCAGCAGGCCCCAGATCACACCGGCGACCTGCTCTACATCCAACCCTGTGGTCTGAACCGGCGTCCCCATATCGCCCTCCAGCGCCGCCTGGGCCTGGATGGCAACCAGTTCCTGGTATCGGTCGAGATACCAACCGGGATCAGCTTCACGCTGGCGAATCCGCTGCTCGATGGCTGCATCGTCTGCCAGCAGCCGAAACACAAAGATGTCATCGTCAACACTGCCCAGCAGTTCACGCAGGCGCGCCAGCGACGCCGGCGTCTCGAAAACGTAATCGATGACGAAGTTATGGTAGCCGCCGCGCGCAACGTGGAACGCGATCAGATGGCGTAACGTCTGGTACAGATATTCGATCCGCACGTCGTCGTAGATTTCGAAGGGATGCACCGCGCCGATGCTGTCGCCCTCAAGCACCACGGCGCGCTCGAAACGCTTGACAAGCGCCCAGGCTACCGAGGTCTTGCCGATACCACACGGTCCGGTGATGATCACGATCATCCATCGCCTCCTGCCAGGCGGGTTGCCACGGGCCGGAAGGTGCGCCGGTGAATAGTACAGGGGCCAAGCGCCTGCAAGGCATCGTGGTGCTGGCGGGTACCATACCCCTTGTGCTGCGCAAACCCATAACCGGGGAACCCCACATCGCCTTCCTCGATCATCCAACGATCGCGGTGAACCTTCGCGACAATCCCTGCCGCAGCCACCGAAAGCGACCTCACATCGGCAAAAGGGAAACTTTCCTGGGGCAGGCGCACCTGGGGCAAGCGCAGCGCGTCAATGATGAGCGCTTCAGGACCAGGCGACAGCGCCGCCAAAGCCCGCTGCATGGCCAGGCGCGTAGCGGGCACGATACCCAGGGCATCGATCTCTGCCGCCGAGGCGTAATCAATTGCCAGTGCAAGCGCAGCCGCCGCGATATGCGCCAATTGCACGTCCCGTTGGTGAGGCGTAAGGCATTTGGAGTCCCGCACACCATCAAGGACAGTCAAGATGCCCGGATCACAAGGCAAGATGACGGCGGCAGCAGCCACCGGACCGGCCCAGGCGCCGCGTCCGGCCTCATCCATGCCGGCGACGCGGGCCATGCCCCGCGACCAGAACGCGGCCTCTGTCTCAAGCGTTGGTTTGGTATGTGCCGGTGGTCGTGGCAAGGGTCATCCTCATTCCTGTCATTTTCGGTTGCGCAGCCATCCGTTTCACCATGTGCGTCACGCATCCCCTTCCCATCATTCTCGCACGATTCGGGCGCGTGCCAAGTCTTCGGCGGCGGTCAACACTCCATTGCACAATTACCACCTATGACTATAATCAGGATACGTTACCGGCAGGCATGGAGCCGCCGGGCGTCATTCCTGGAGGAAGATACAAGCATGAGACGATTTGCCACGTTCATCTGGTTCGGGGTTTGGGTCTCACTATTGTTGTCAGCGTGCGCCCCCCCCACGCTCACAGTGCCGTCGCCGCCGCCTGGCGACACGCCCGCGCTCCCTACAGAAACGCCCGCGGTGGCGGAGACCGAGGAAGCGCCGGCCGTCACCCCCACCGAACCCCAAGAACCACTCGCCGCCCTGGTCAATGGACACCCCCTCACCCTGGCGGAATACGAACGCCTGGTAGCGGGATATGAAGCGTCGTTGATCGCCAGCGGGCAAGACCCAAACACGCACGAGGGCCAACAAAGCCTGGCCGAGGGACGCAAATGGGTTCTGGAAACGCGGGTCGAACTGCTGCTGATTACCCAGGCAGCAGCGGAACAGGGCGTGACCGTCGATGATGCAGAAGTCCAGGAAGCGATCGATGCCTTGATCACAGACATCGGCCGGGAAGAGCTGGAAAACCGGCTGGCAAACGAGGGCTTGACCCTCGAAGCAATGCAAGTGGAACTCAAGCGCGAGATGATCGCCGCGCGCCTGTTGCAACAAGTGGTGGAAGCCGTGCCCACGCAGGCGGAACACGTCAATGCGCGGCATATCGTGGTGGGGACGCGGGATGAAGCCCAGCGAATTCTGAACCAGATTCAGGCCGGCGCGGATTTTGCCGCCCTGGCGCAGGCCCACTCCCAGGATGCCTACACGCGTGAAAAAGGCGGCGACCTTGACTACGTCCCGCGCGGCATTTTGACGTCGCCGGAGGTCGAGAACGCAATTTTCTCTCTCCAGCCAGGGCAGATCAGCGACATCGTGCAGAGCGCGCTGGGCTATCACATCATCCAGGTGGTCGATCGCGTCCCCGATAGGGACATCAGCGAGGAGAACTTGCGGCTGCTGCGGGACAAGGCCGTGCGCGATTGGATCGACAGTCTGTGGGCCATAGCAGTCGTCGAGTACTTTGTGCAGTAATCGGGACGCGCCGTCGAAAGGGTAAACAGGAGGAGCCATGGAGACACGGGATAGAATCTTCAACGTACTGACGTTGGTGATGCTGGCGCTCACCGTGGTCATCCTTGCCTACTACATCCTGATCGCCATCAATCCGGCTACATCCCTCAACCCTTTCCCGCCGGGTCCCAGGGTTGCCCTGCTGATCCTGCCCAGCCCCACACCGACCCTGGATCGGGAGAATGCTCCTCCCACCTGGACGCCGACGAGCACCCCTACAGTCACCCCCACGCCGCCGCCTACGTTCACGCCGACCGCGACGCCCACCCGGGGTCCCACCTTCACCCCGGCGCCGCCGCGCGTCACCGAGACGCCGACCCCGCGCGTCACCCGGTCTCCCTACCCATTTACCTACGAGGTCGCGTACCAGACGCCGTTTCACGGCTGCAACTGGGCAGGGGTAGCCGGGCTGGTCCAGGACCTGGATGGGAATCCCCTGACAGGGTACGCCGTGCGCGTCTGGGGAGGAGGTCTGGATCGCGCTCCCATTTCCGGGCAGGCGCCCATGTACGGGGAATCGGGATGGGAGCAGTTCTTGAACGACCATCCCATCGACGTCAAAGGTGAATTCCAGGTGGAATTACACGACAAAGTAACGGGAGCCCGGGTATCCGAGGTCATCACGTTGAACTTCGAGCCCTTTTGTTCCCAGTCCATGGCGTTTATCGTCTTCACACGTAATCATTAGGCCGCAATCACACCGTTGCGATTGGAGGATCCTACCATCGCACACTACCGGACTACGTCCAGGGAGAGAAGAACATGACGATTCCACGAGTCGCAACAGGTATTCCCGGGCTAGATAAAATGCTGCGCGGCGGTATGCCGCAAGGTGCAGTCGTCCTGGTGCGAGGCGCGCCGGGCACCGGCAAGACCTCGTTAGCCTTCCAGTTTCTGGTGCACGGCGCGAAACAGGGCGAACCGGGCCTGTTTATCACTTTCGAAGAGTTCCCCGACTCGCTATACCGGGACGCGGCCTCTCTTGGTTTCGATCTTCAAGTCCTGGAGCGTGAGGGAAAACTCCACATCATCTTCACGTCGCCAGCCGTCTTTCTCGAAAGCCTCAAGGAACCCGACAGCCTGATCTACCGGCGACTCATGAGTATGGATATTCGGCGCGCCGTATTGGATAGCGCGACTCACTTCACCCGCTTGACCGACGATCGGCTCGAACTACGAAGCATCTATACGACGCTGGCCAACAGTCTGCGCCGGGAACAAATCACAACGCTCTTGCTGAGCGAGGAGAAACGCACCGATTACCAGCGGGCCGACCGCGGCGCGCTCTCCTTCCTGGCCGACGGCATCATCCTCCTGCGCTACGTCGAGGTAGAAAGCGAGATCCAGCGCGCTATCGTGGTGTTGAAAATGCGGGGCACCGATCACGCTCACGAAATCTGCCATTATCGCGTCGGCGCAGGGGGCCTGATCGTGGAGGACGCGTTCCGGGGACGGCGCGCGATCCTCAGCGGCATCTCGCGCCGTATCTAAAACCCATGGGCGCTCTCTACATCGTCGGAACGCCCATCGGCAACCTCGAAGATATCACCTACCGGGCGGTCCGCATTTTACGAGAAGTCGACTTGATCGCAGCAGAGGACACCCGCAAAGCGCGTATCCTGCTCGATCATTACCAGATTCAGACCCCGGCGACCTCATTCTTCGAGGGCAATGAACAACGCAAAGTCGGCGTCATTCTTCAAGCCCTCGATACAGGCGACGTGGCGCTCATCTCGGAAGCCGGTATGCCGGGCATCTCCGATCCCGGCTACTCGTTGGTAGTCGCGGCGGTCGCGGCCGGTGTCCCCATTGTACCGGTACCGGGCCCTTCGGCTCACACGGCGGCGCTGGTGGCTTCCGGTCTCCCCAACGATCGCTTTCTCTTCCTGGGATTCCTCCCGCGCAAGGCCGCAGACCAACAGGCAGCCCTGGCCCCCATTGCCGCGCTTCCCGCGACCCTCATCCTCTATGAATCTCCCCAGCGGGTCGTCAAGACCCTGGAGACCGTGTTAGATGTACTCGGTAACCGGCCCATTGCCCTTTGCCGGGAGCTCACCAAACTGTACGAGGAAATCTGGCGCGGGACTTTGACAGAGGCTTTGGCTCACCTCGAAGCACAGCCGCCTCGCGGCGAATTCACCATCGTGATCGGAGGGGCAGAGCCGGCGGCCGAGCGGTGGGCAGAGGCTCGCGTCCGCGCGGCATTGGCAGAGCATCGGGAACAAGGGCTTTCCCGGTCGCAAGCCGCGCGGGAGGTGGCAGCCCTTTCCGGATGGCACAAGCGCGACATCTACGACCTGGACGTAGACTAACGCGGCACAGCGTGAGAAGCAGATCGGCTATCCAACCGGAGTTCCAAAGCTCCACCGACCGCTACATGACCATTTGCGCACCCCCATGCCGGTGGTAGAATTGCGGCATTGCTTTGCACGCGATGGCGAGCACGGTGCTAGATCAGCATCGACGCGGTCAACATCCTTTCCGTCAGGGGGCAACCATGCTGGCAAAGATCGGAAGTGCGGCAGTTCTGGGACTCGAAGCGCAACCCGTCGAAGTGGAAGTGGACGTACGGCAGAGTGGGCAGGCCGGTATCACGACGATTGTAGGATTGCCTGACGCCGCCGTGCGGGAAAGCACCGAACGGGTACGTGCGGCCATCCGCAACAGCGGCTTTAGTTTCCCCGGCAATCAGCGTATCACCGTCAACCTTGCGCCGGCCGACCTGCGCAAAGAGGGACCCGCCTATGACCTGGCGATCGCTATCGGCGTGCTCTCGGCCAGCGGGCAGATTCCTCCTGGATCCCTGGAAGGCGCCATTCTGATGGGAGAGCTGTCCCTCGACGGTTCGCTGCGACACGTGCGCGGCGTGCTCCCCGTCGCTGATATGGCCCGGCGCCAGGACATCGCCGCCATGTTCGTGCCGACCGCCGACGCGGCAGAAGCCGCCCTGATCCCCGAATTGGAAGTCTATCCGGTTGCAACCCTGGGGGAACTCGTGGTCCACCTCCAGGGATTCGTCGCCATCACTCCTTTAGCGCCCGGCGCGCAATTACAGCCCCAACCGCCGCCTCCGGCGGTCGATTTCGCCGAGATTCAGGGACAAGAGCACGCCAAGCGAGCCCTGGAAGTCGTAGCTGCAGGCGGACACAACATGATGATGAGTGGGCCTCCCGGCGCGGGAAAGACGCTGATGGCCCGGGCGGTTCCGGGCATCCTGCCGGCGCTATCCCTCGAGGAAGCCCTGGAAGTCACGCGCATCTATTCCGTTTCCGACATGCTGCCCCCAGATACCCCCTTGATCCAACAACGGCCCTTCCGCGCGCCCCATCACACCATCAGCAATGCAGGATTGGTGGGCGGCGGACAGTGGCCGCGTCCGGGCGAAATCAGCCTGGCGCATCGCGGGGTCCTGTTCCTCGACGAGATGCCCGAATTCAACAGTCGCGTTCTGGAAGTCATGCGCCAGCCCATGGAGGACAAAGCGGTCACTATCAGCCGGGCGCAGGGCAGCCTGACATTCCCGGCAAACTTCATGTTAATCGCGGCTATGAATCCGTGTCCCTGCGGCTACTATGGCGATCCTGATCGCGCCTGCACGTGCTCCATCGGCATGATCCAGCGCTATCGCAAACGCATCTCCGGTCCACTGCTCGACCGCATCGACATCCACATCGAAGTGCCGCGCGTTCCTTACGAGAAACTCGCAAAGGCCACACGGGGCGAGTCATCAGCCTCGATTCGCGCCCGCATCGAGGCTGCGCGCGTCCGCCAGCGGGCGCGATTTGGGAACAACAGCCTAGCGTGCAATGCAGATATGGGGCCGGCCGAACTGCGTCAATTCTGCACGCTGGGGAATGATGTCCAGGCTCTCATGCGCACCGCCATGCGCCAGATGCACCTGAGCGCGCGGGCCTATCATCGCGTGCTCAAAGTCGCGCGCACCATCGCCGACCTGGAAGGTACCGAAGCGATCCAAGTCCACCACTTAGCAGAGGCGCTGCAATATCGCACGCGTATGATGGACCTGTGACCGCCAAACCACGCATGGGCTCCGCTCATCCGGACGTTACGCCGCGCCCGGCAGCGGATAAGTCCCTGGTGGGCGTGCACCCCGTGCGGACTTCGCGTGAACGACAAGTCTTCCTCAAGTTTCCCTGGCGTATCTACGCCAGCGACCCGATGTGGGTCCCGCCAATCCTGGCAGAACGCGCTGCGCGCATCAATCCGGCGCGCAATCCCCTGTTTGCAGAAGGTGACATCGACCTCTTCCTCGCCTGGCGCAATGGGGAAGTCGCCGGAACCATCGGCCTGGCCATTGATCCGGCGCACAACCACCACCGGCAGGAGAAGGTCGCCTTCTTCGGTTTCTTCGAATGCCGGGAAGACTACGAAATTGCCCAGGCGCTCTGGGATCAGGCAATCGTGTGGGCCAAAGCGCGTAACATGAAAATACTGCGCGGCCCCCAGTCGTTCGGTTCCTCCGACGAACCGGGCGTGCTTATCGAGGGACGGGAAACGCCCGCCGGCCTGCTGATGGGTTGGAGCCCACCCTATTACGAGACCTTCTTCACCCATTACGGTTTCCGAAAATTCCATGACTCTTTGGCCTACCGCATCGACCTCACGACCTACACCGGCGAAAACGGCGACTTCCGCGCCCCAGAAGTCATACAGCGGGTCGCCGATTTCGCAATGCAGCGCTACGGAGCGCGGTGCCGCATTCGTCCCGGCGACTTCAACGATTGGGATGGCGAACTAGAAGCTGTGCGCTCCGTTTACAATCGCTCCCTGGCACTACTGCCGGACTTCTCACCGGTGAGTAAGGAACAGTGGCAGCGCATGGCAGCGTCGATCAAGACGCTCATGTCGCCGGAACTCTCCCCCCTGGTGGAGATCGATGGGCAGCCGGTGGCCTTTGGGCTAGGGCTGCCTGATATCATGCAAGCGTTATGGCACTGCAACGGCCTACGTTTCCCCTGGGACTATGCCAAACTATGGTGGCATAGCCGTCGCCTGCCCGGGGTGAGTTTCAAGATCATGGCGATGTTGCCAGAGTATTGGGGTGTGGGGCTTGACGCACTCATCTACTTGCACCTTGCCCGGGAGAGCGTTCGCCAGGGCTACCAATGGATGGACCTATCGCTGACCGGGGATGATAACCCCATGACGAACAAATTGGCCCGCCGGTTTGGCGCAACCATCGACAAACGCTACCGAACCTATGAGATCGCCATCTGATAATCCTGCGTTTCCCGGCAAATGCAGGCGGCTTATATAACCGCCGGTGTTATCCATTTGTTTTTTGATTGGAGGTCTTATGGCACACAACGAGAGACTCACCTTTTGGCAAAAGCTGGCCTACGGCATCGGAGATTTCGGTAATTCCGTGGGACCCGGCACGATCATCCCATTCTGGTATTCCTTCTTCCTTACCGACATCGTCCGGCTGGATCTCCGGCTGGTCAGCCTCTTCTGGATCATCGTTACCTTTTGGGATGCCATCAACGACCCGCTGTTCGGGTTCCTATCGGATCACACACGCTCGCGCTGGGGGCGACGACGTCCCTATCTGTTATTCGGGGCGCTCCCCTTCGGGATCACATTTGCTCTGCTCTGGGTCATTCCTGCGTCCGGTCAAATCCAGCTCTTCCTTTATTACACGCTCGCTTACATTGCCTATGAGACCGCTTTCACGGCGGTGAGCTGCCCCTATAACGCCCTGGTGCCAGAGCTCACCCAGGATCATGATGAACGAACTTCGCTGATCACCTACCGGATGGCCGTCTCCATCGGCGCCGGACTATTGGCCCCTCTGTTGCTGGGCCTGGTTATCTTTCCCATGTTCCCCGACCGCTCTCCGGTGGCCTATCAGACCATCGGTTTTGCCAGCGGCGCCGCCTTCATTCCTCCAATTCTGATTGCCTTCTTTGGCACACGTGAAAGGCCCGAGTTTCAAATCGCCGGGGCGCTGCCATTCCGCGAATCCCTGGGCTATGTTGCCCGCAATCGCGCCTTCCGTTATACCATTCTGCTGCGGCTACTCAGCTGGATGCCGGTAGTCATCGTGCAGGGCGTCTTTGCCTATTACCTGATTTATTGGACCGGCATGAGTGAAGATGAAACGTCCATCGCCCAGGGCATCATTCTGGGAGCAGCCTTTGTGACGCTCCCGGTCGTCGTCTGGCTTTCGCGCCGGTTCGAGAAGAAACTAAGTTACATCATCGCTACCACCAGCTGGGCTTTGATCATGATTGCTATCTTCCTGATTCCACAAGGAGCGAAACTGCCGGCTTACGTTCTGGGCGCCCTCGCCGGATTTGGGGTTGCGGCTGCCCACGTTATACCCAGCGCCATGAGCCCCGACGTCATGGAAGTTGATGAGCTGATGAGTGGTCACCGGCAAGAAGGCGCTTATGCCGGCCTGGAAGTTTTCATCGACAAATTGGCGCGCATGCTGGTGTTGGCCATTCTACCGGCCATCCTGCGCGCGGCACACTACATCCAACCTTCAGAGGCCAACCCCTTTCCGAGCCAGCCGGCCTCAGCACTTCAAGCGCTTCGCATTCTCGTATCCTTTGTGCCCGCCATCTTACTCCTGGCTTCGCTGGTTGTCGCCTGGTACTACCCCCTGACGCGCTCCCGATATCAGGAGATTCAACAAGAGTTAAGCGAGCGCCGGCGCCAGCAGGTCGTGTGACAGCCGGAAAAGAGGGGGTTTTTCAGACCAATTTCTAACTAAAATATCTTGTTTTGTCTTGACAATGCGGGGTTCCTGTGGTAACCTTTTTATAACTTAATATACGAACCGGAGCCTTTCCAAAGCGCCGGGATCTCATCCCCAAGAAACGTGGAGGTTTAAATTATGGCAATGCGACGATCTCGTACGGATCAGATGGTGGAACGCTTGCGCGATCTACAAATCAGCAGCCCTGACATCGAAGCGGCAGCTATCGTCAGTGTCGATGGTTTGCCCATCGCGTCATCGCTGCCCCAAGGCGTCGAGGAGGACCGTGTGTCGGCAATGTCCGCGGCTATGCTCTCCCTGGGTGAGCGGATTGCCTCCGAACTCGGGCGTGGCATGTTGGACGAAGTCTATGTCAAGGGTGAGAAGGGTTACGTTATCCTCCGCGCCGTTGGCGAGGAAGCCGTACTCACCGTGCTAGCGCGCCAACAGGCGAAACTGGGGCTGCTCTTCCTGGACATGCGCCGCGCAGCCGAGGAACTGGCTGCCATTCTGTAGATCCGAAGGAGGCTATTCATGGTAAAATCTCCAGAACCTAGTGGTTTCTATTACCCCAATCGCTTTGCTTTGATCTTGCTGAACGCCCTGGAAGAGATCATGGGCCGCAATGGACTGAACGCCGTGTTAAACATGGGCGGGCTTTCCCATTGGATCACCTCTCCGCCTCCCGACAATATGGAGAAAAGCGAATTCGATTTCGCCTATATGTCGGCTCTAAATCAGGCTCTGGAAGAGATGTACGGACGCCGTGGTGGTCGAGGGCTCCAGCTGCGCCTGGGACGAGTGCTCTTCGCCGAAGGGCTTGCCAACTTTGGCGCACTGGTCGGCGCCAGCGACCTGGCTTTCAAAGTCCTACCGCTGTCGGCGAAACTCAAATTCGGACTCCCGGCCGTTGCAAAGGTATTCGATAGCCTGAGCGATCAGACCTCCTACGTCACGGATCCGGGCGGCGATCATTATCTCTATTTCATCGCCCGCTGCTCAATGTGCTGGCAGCGCCACACAGAACGCCCCGTCTGTTTCATCGCCGCCGGCATTCTGGAAGAGGCGTTGCGCTGGGTGAGTGGGGGACGCACGTTCCGCGTTGACGAGATCAGTTGTATCGCCATGGGAGATGAAACCTGCTCCTACGCCATTATGAAGGAACCAATCGGTTAAAGAGGAAACTACGTGACTGCACTCGCCGTTGAAGACGCCCCACGTCACATCCTTGTCGTGGAGGATGATACCAACACGTCAGACATGTTGACCGCCTATTTTGCTTCATTGGGATACGAAGTTTCCCATGCTGCATGGGGACAGGATGCCTTGTCCCTGGCTTCCAAAATCTTGCCCGACTTGATCGTGCTGGACATTCACCTCCCCGATATTGATGGGTATGAAGTGTGCATGCGCTTGCGGTCGCAGCGGAAAACGCAACATACGCCCATTATCTTCCTTACAGAGCGCCGGGAACGCCGGGATCGTCTCACGGGACTAGAATTGGGAGCCGTCGATTACATCACCAAGCCTTTCGATGTCCAAGAAATGCGTTACCGGGTGCGCAATATCCTGCGTCGCACAGCAGCAAACAGCCTCATGCATCCGATCACGGGCTTGCCCATGATGAACTTGATCACAGAGCAGATTGTACGGGTGAGAACCGGCGCGACGCTCTCTGTCACGGGCGTCAAACTTCTGGGAATGGAAGCCTTCGGCGAAGCCTATGGGTTCGTTACTCACGACGACATCTTGCGTGCTGTGGGGCTCATCCTCCGCAACACCGTTGCGGAGGTTGCGGACCGGGAGCCATTCGTAGGACAATTGGATACTTACCAGTTCATCATGGTCATTCCGGAATCCCAACGTTATCTGGCCATGGGACGCCTCTACCAAAGGTTGAATGAAGCGATCTCGTTCTTCTATCCTCATCAGGACTGGGAACGGGGTCAACTCGAAGATGGCTCCCCTTTGCCGCGCATCAACTTCCACATTGGCCATTTGACGGCGGATCAGATTCCTGAAGAACCGGACCTGCATGTATTGGGCACAGCCCTCTTTGGCCAGCAAGACGCCTAACCTCAAGCGCTTTCGAAATCCAGGGGCAGAGCCCCCTGGATCTTTTTGCTTGTTCCACACAAATAATGAGAACCACCATGTTACGAAATCCTTGGGTTGTCATTCCAACGTATAACGAAGCTGCCAATATCGAGCCTATGGCAGAAGCCATCTGCGCCCTGGATGTGCCTGGATTGCACCTGTTGTTCGTCGACGATGAATCTCCGGACGGCACCGGTGAGTTGGCCGACGCCCTGGCGCAGCACAAGCCCGACGCCATCTCCGTCCTCCACCGTCAGGGCCTGCGAGGGCTGGGACGCGCGTACGTGGCGGGATTCCGGCATGCCCTGGGCCAGGGTGCGTCGGCTATCGTCCAGATGGACTGCGACTTCTCACACCAGCCACAGGATCTGCCCCGGCTTCTGGACGCGCTGCGCGACTACGAACTCGTCATCGGCTCGCGGTACGTAACCGGCGGCAGCGTCGACCCCACGTGGGGTCTGGATCGCAGAGCGCTCTCATCATGGGGCAACTTCTATGCCCGCGTGATTCTGGGGATGCGTGGGATTCAAGATGCTACGGCCGGTTTCCGCGCCTGGCGCCGGGAAACCCTGATCGGCATCGGGCTGGACCGGGTGTTATCACAAGGCTACGTTTTCCAGGTGGAGATGACTTACATCGCCTGGCGGCTTGGTGTAAGCATCGCCGAGATTCCCATTTTCTTCCCGGACCGGCGCGCTGGCGTCTCTAAAATGACGCTGCCGGTTAAGATTGAGGCAGCTCTCCGGGTGTGGGAAGTTCGCTGGCGTCACCGGCGGTTGTCTAAAAACGACCGCATCACAGAGACCGGAGCCATAGATTGAGACAAGGCATCGCGCAGGCCTGGGAATGGATCAAACAGCGGATCGCGCGACACGGGTTGGGGGTTGGCGTCCTGCTGCTTCTGCCGCTACTGATCTTTGGTCCTGTGACTCTGGGCGACAAAACACTGCTTCCGATTGATGCTCTTTACACCTTCGAGCCATATCGAACTACAGCAGAAACCCTGGGGGTAACCAGTCCACAGAACCCACTTCTCGCCGACCTTATTTTGCAGAACTACCCCTGGCAACGCCTGATTGTCGAATCGGTCAAAGCCCGAACGGTTCCCTTTTGGGATCCCTTCCTGTTCTCAGGACATCCCTTCCTGGCAAACGGACAACACTCTGCCCTTTATCCCCTGCGCCTCGTCTTTCACCTGCTCCCCTTAGCGCGCGCGTACGGCGTGTTCATTGTGTTTCAGCTGGGACTGGCAGGGGTATGGGCATACATATTGGGACGCGTGCTCGGCGCCAGTCGCACAGGGGCGTTCCTGGGAGGCATCTCCTTTGAACTGAGCGCCTTTCTGGTGGTTTCTGCTGTACATCCCATGATTGTCGCCGGGGCATCCTGGTTGCCCTTGTTGCTCGCGCTTCAAGAACTGACACTGCAGCGCAGACCGCTGTTCGGCAGGGGAAAAACCACCTTGCCCTGGGCCCTGCTGGGGGCGATAGCGTTGGGTCTACAGATTCTCGCCGGACACGCAGAGGTCACTTATTTCACGCTGGTGGTCATGGCAGCCTTTGCTGCCTGGAGGCTGCTATACCGCCTGTTCACCTTACCTCGCGAACACCACCGGGTTGAAATCCTCAGCCCGGCCGCCGGATTGCTTGCCATGGTGGTTCTGGGACTGGGATTGGGCGCCGGGCAACTCGTGCCCCTATATGAAGTCGCCCAGACCAGCTTTCGGCAAGGTTCGGCGACGCTGCAGGATGTGCTCGGCTGGGCCTATCCCAAGCGACGCATCCTCACGTTCCTGGCGCCCAACTTCTTCGGCAACCCGACGCATAGAACCGTCTACGATCTATTCACCGGCAACACCCTGACGGCCACCGTCGATGCGTATGGCAATCCAATTCAGTCTTTCGATTGGGGTCTCAAGAATTATGTCGAAGGCGGCGCCTATGTGGGTTTGCTGCCGCTCCTGCTGGCCGGTCTGGCGATCCTCACAGGAGGAAAAAGCCGCTCCCAACAAGCGAGCCGGCCCGGTATCTTGGCAAATCTATGGGGACTCATCTCCCGTTGGTTCCGTGATCCCTATGTGCCCTTCTTCACACTTCTGTCGATCTTTTCCTTGGGATGTATCTTCGGCACGCCGCTCTATGCCATCGTATTTGCGCTACCTTTCCTGAACCAATCGCACTCGCCGTTCCGGTGGGTATTTCCTCTTACGGTATCGGTAGCCGCGCTCGCTGCGTTGGGGGCAACCGCCGTCGGGGAAATCCGCAAGACTCACGGCCCGGACACACCGGAAAATGGCGAGCAGCCGGCGTCCTCGTGGCCCCGGTCGCGCTTTGGACGCCGCATCCTGCGGATACTCCTACTCGACACCCGACCCAACGCGGTCAGTATTGTGGCGGCGTTGGCATTCTGGGGAGGCGCCGGCCTGCTGGGCGGGCTATGGGCTTCGCGTCTGGCCTTCGACCGCATCGAACCGTTGGTGGAGCGTATATTCTGGTCCCTGGCAGGTGCGCCCGGAGCCTACCCCAATGCGCGCGCGTTCTACGCGTACGAATTCCACTGGCTACAACAAGCGGCGCTGCTCCTTATCGCCAGCGGCGCTGCGTTGAGGGTTTCCCGGTGTCCAATCTACTGGCCAAAACGCCTGCACCGGCGTCCGGTGTGGGAAATCCTGGCGATCCTGGTACTCGTCGTCGATCTATGTCTGTTTGGCGCCGGTTTCAATCCGGAAGTCAACCCCACATTGCTCGATACACATCCCGCCGTGGTAGACTTCCTGCAACAGGATACCGGCATCTGGCGTTTCTCGACCTTCGATCCCCATGGACACAAGCTCTTCAACGCCAACGCGGGCATGTTCTACGACTTCCAGGATGTGCGCGGCTACGACAGTCTATTTCCGGCACAGTACGTGCAGTACATGGAGTGGATCGAGCCCCAGGGTGAATTGCTCTACAATCGCATCGCGCCTTTCACCCAGTTCTCGAGCCTGGACAGCCCCCTGACAGACCTCCTCAACGTCAAATACATACTTACGGATGTGGATATTCCGCTCCCCAAGTACCAACTGGTCTACCAGGACGACGCGGTTCGGGTCTACGAGAACCTCACGGTCATGCCGCGCGCGTTCACCCTGGCGCAGATGTCTACCGTACTCGCCACAGACCTCAACGCTGTCGGGGACCTCATCCAGACATACGATCCCCGCTTCTATGCTATCCTGGAAACCTCTGAGGATGCCTGGAATCAGGAACCACCGGTAACGCTCGATCCCCCGGCCCCTCCACAACCGGCGGAACCCCAGGCGCAACCCGTCGTCGCCTACGAGCTAAATCAGGTTGTCGTCGATGCAACAATCCAAGAAAATAGCTGGTTGATTCTGGACGACGCCTATTTCCCCGGCTGGAAGGCCTTCGTGCGCCCCCAGGGCACAACGGAAGATGCAGAAACCGAATTGCCGCTGGGGCGTTACGCCGGCAACTTCCGCGCCGTACCTCTGCAACCCGGCAGCTGGACGGTGCGCTTCCGCTTCAGCCCAAACAGCCTCAAATTCGGGCTCTTCCTGTCCTTCCTTTCTGGAATGATGATTGTGTTCTCCGGCGTGATCTGGACATGGCGACGCAGCTACCGGGAACGCGCCGACCAGACCGCCGTACAGCGATTGGCCAAGAACAGCGTGGCGCCCATCTTGCTCACCCTCTTCAACCGGGTGCTCGACTTCGGCTTCGCAGCGCTTGCCTTGCGCATCCTGGGGCCTGCAAATGCCGGCGACCAGGCATACGCCATCGCAATCTTCGGTTGGTTCGAAATTCTCACGAATTTCGGCCTGGATGCCTACCTGACGCGTGAAGTCTCCCGCCATCCGGACCAGGCCAATCGCTATCTATTCAATACTACGGCCATCCGGCTGGGGCTAAGCCTGATCTGTATCCCGGCCCTGGTCGGATTCGTCATCGTGCGCCAGAACCTCTTTGCAGAACCGGCAGCGGCCCAGGCAATGCTCACCCTCATCCTCCTATACTTCGGACTGCTCCCCGGATCCATCAACAAGGGCCTGACGTCGTTGTTCTACGCCTTCGAGAAAGCGGAGTATCCGGCTGCCATCTCCACCATCTCAACCCTGCTAAAAATCTCCCTACAAACCGCGGTC
The DNA here is from genome assembly GCA_016926915.1 of Anaerolineae bacterium. GTDB lineage: Bacteria > Chloroflexota > Anaerolineae > B4-G1 > SLSP01 > JAFGNR01. Next base: position 1,034 of record JAFGNR010000157.1, on the reverse strand, counting down.
CTGTTTGTCGGATGGGGCATTGTCGGCCTTGCCGGGGCGTCGATCGTCGTCAACCTGGCAACCCTGGCAATATTGGGCGTGCTGGCATGGCGCTTATTCTTCAAACCGCATTGGGAACCGGAACGCGCGCTACGGCGCGAGATGATGTCCGAATCCTGGCCGTTGATGGTCAACCATCTCCTGGCAACTCTCTTCTTCAAAGTAGACATCTTTCTGTTGGAAGCCATGAAGGGAAGTTTTGTCGTCGGGCTATACGCGACCGGCTACAAGTACCTTGACGCCCTCATGGTTATTCCGTCGATGTTCACTCTGGCGCTGTTTCCCATCATCTCACGCAAAGCTCAGGAGGACCGGCAGGGATTCCTGCGGTTCTACCGGCTGGGTGTCAAGCTGCTTGTCTCGCTGGCCCTGCCTGCCGCGATTATTGCGACGGTCGCTGGGCGTGAGATGGTGCTGGTGCTCGGAGGCGAAGCCTACCTGCCCGGCGCCCAGACGGCGCTACAGTTGATGGTATGGTCAATGCCGGTTGGTTGGATCAACAGCCTCACGCAATACGTTCTCATCGCCCTGGATCAACAGCGGTATCTCACCCGCGCCTTTCTGATCGGTTTTGCCATCAACTTCATCGCCAACCTCATCCTCATCCCGCGCTTCGGATACCAGGCTTCAGCCGTCATCCACACCTTTTCGGAACTGGCGCTGCTCATTCCCTTTGCCATCGGCTTACAACGACAACTGGGAAAACTATACTGGGGTCGATTCTTGAGCAAGCCGGTCATCGCAGGTGGCGCCATGGGAGCCGTCATTCTGCTCCTGCTGCCCGTACATCGCGGGCTGGCGTTGCTGGCAGGACTTCTGGTTTATCCATTGGTTGCCTGGCGCTTGCGGCTTTTCACGAGCGAGGAACAAAGCCTGCTTGCCCCCCTGCTGCGGAAACGCACTTGATCAACACACCTCCTGATTGTTCATGGGTGGTCAAGCGTTATAATAGCTTTGTAGGTACGTCTATCACTGGCGGCCAATGGCTGTCTGCT